>CAZMMI010000088.1:0-14340 GCA_964567255.1 uncultured Anaerolinea sp. | reverse complement strand
GACACCCCCCGCAACCGCACGCGCAACGAGTGGATTGCCGGCAAGTGGAAGACCGATCTGGGTTTGGATGTGGCTTTGAACCCTGTGGAATCCACCACCTACACCGCCCTGACCAAAGAAGTTGAGACTGCTCCGCAGCTCTACATCCTGGGCTGGTGCGCGGACTACCCCGATCCCCAGAACTGGCTGTCAGTGTACTGGATGAGCACTTCATCCTTTGCCAGCCGCATCGCTTACGTCAACCCCGAATTGGATGCCAAGATGACCGAAGCCGACACCACCCTGGACGCCGACAAGCGCATGGCTCTGTATGCTGAGGCCCAGGAAATGCTGGTGGGTTCTGCCCCTGGTATCTTCCTCTGGAACAACGTGAACTCCTACCTGGTCAAACCCTACGTCAAGGGCATCAAGACCACCCCGCAGGATTCTGGTTGGCCCGGAGTGATCGACCCGCTGTCGATCACCATCGAAAACTAAGTTTCTCGTTTCTCTCAGCCGTTGGGAATGCCCCGGCGGCTGAGAATCTTTCCTTTCCACCGGCCCGCCGCAAAAACGACGAGCCGGTGGAAAGAGACCTGATCTGAAAGGACACGGCGCAGTCCAATGGCAACTTATATCTTCCGGCGTCTCCTCTGGTTGATTCCCGTCTTACTGGTCGTTTCTGCGGTCACGTTCACCCTCATGCACATGGCCCCCGGCGGTCCCTGGGATCGTGATCCCAGCGCGCGCCAGGTGGACCCCAACACGCAGCGAATGTTGAACGACTATTACGGCCTGGATAAGCCGTTGTGGCGGCAGTACATGGCCTATGTGATCGGTGACGTGAATAGCAAAGGGGAGTTCATCTGCGGCGTTGTCTGCGGTAACCTGGGTCCGTCCTATCGTATGCGCGGCATGACCGTGCAGCAAATTTTGTTCAAACCGCCCAGCGGAAAGACCATTTGGGACAGCCGCTTCGGCTATTCCATGCGCCTGGGCTTCATGGCTCTTACCTTTGCGATTTTGGTTGGTCTGCCGGTGGGCATTCTTTCGGCCCTCAAGCAGAATACGATTTTTGATTACGTCAGTCTGTTCATTGCTACCATCGGCGTCTCAGTGCCGAACTTTGTTATTGCGATCTTTTTCATTGTGATTTTTGCATCCTGGCTGCATTGGGTTCCAATCGTGCCTCGTTCCTGGGCCGATACCAGTGCCTGGTTGATGCCGGGCTTGATTTTGGGCTTTGGCACCTTGTCGCGCATTGCCCGCCTGACGCGCGCCTCCATGCTGGAGGTGATGCGCCAGGATTACGTGCGCACCGCGCGCGCCAAGGGTTTGTCTGAACGATTGGTCATCTTCCGCCACATGCTGCGCAACTCGCTCATCCCCGTGGTGACTGTGCTGGGCCCGGCGCTGGCTTTTCTGGTGACCGGCTCCTTCATCATCGAGCAGATGTTTGGCTTCCCTGGCATGGGCCGCCAGTACGTGACCGCCATTAACCAGCGCGATTACTCGATGATTATGGGCACCACCTTGTTCTTTGCCGTCCTGGTGGCTTTGGCCAACCTGACGGTGGACGTCGTCTACGTGTTCCTTGATCCGCGCATTCGCTTGAACGACTGAGGAGGCTAACTTCATGGCAGATCAAATGTCTTCAAACGAATCGATGCGCGCTCAAGCAGTCGCCGCCACCCTGGAGGCGCGCGGGCCTTCTCGCAGCCTGTGGGTCGATGGCTGGTACCGCCTGATCAAGAATAAGGGCGCGGTTGTGGGGATGGTGGTGATTGTGCTCTTCTTCCTGGTGGCCATCTTTGCCAAGCAGATTGTGCCTCACAGCCCCATCCAAATGAACAGCGGCAAGGATTATTTACCTCCCTCCTGGGTAGCCAATTCCAGCACTAACAAAGCCGGTGACCCGTCTTTCCTGTTTGGCACCGACACCCTGGGCCGGGATGTGCTCAGCCGGGTGATTTACGGCGCGCGCGTCTCAATGGTGGTCGGTATCATCCCGACCGTCATCATCCTGATCGTAGGAACGACGATGGGCTTGATCTCCGGCTATATTGGCGGGAAGCTCGACAACCTTCTCATGCGCCTCACGGACGTGATTTATGCCTTCCCCGACCTGTTGTTCTTCATCGTCGTGCTCATTGCCCTGCGCGACAGTTGGATCGGCAGCCTGTTCAGCGGGTTGTTCCTCCTGTTCGTGGCCCTGGCTATGGTCAACTGGGTGGGCCTGGCACGCGTGGTGCGCGGGCAGGTGCTTTCGGTGAAGCAAAACGAGTTTGTCGAGGCGGCTCGCTGCATCGGCGCCACCAACTCGCGCATCATGTTCAAGCATATCTTGCCCAACGTCCTCGGCCCCATCATCATCCTGGCGGCTCTGACCATTCCCGGCATGATCATTACTGAGGCCATTTTGGGCTACCTGGGCCTGGGCCTGCGCCCCACCACCAACCCGGATGCGTTCTTCATCACCAGTTGGGGCGGGCTGCTGCTGGAAGGCCAGTCGGCCATCAACGCCCAGCCGTTTATGCTGCTGGTTCCGGCGCTGTGCGTGGCGCTGGTGGTGCTGGCCTTCACCTTCCTGGGTGACGGTCTGCGCGACGCCTTCGACCCGCGCATGCGCGGCACTTCATAACCCGGTTAACGAACTTGGAAATTCACGCGGCGCTCTCATCGAGCGCCGCGTTTTGTTCCCTCTCCCTGGAAGGGAGAGGGTTAGGGTGAGGGTGAAAACCAATTGCGTAAGACTCTTCCAGGTCCCGAGCAACACTTGTAGAGGCAGTTCATGAACTGCCTCTACAAGTGTCACCTACCGGATTGACCCTCAACCCATACACCGGATTGTGCCCCCCTGGTATGGTAGAATCAGCCCCATGAAACGACCTATCCTTGCCTCATTGCTTGTAATCCTTCTCCTGCTTTCCGGCTGCCAATCCACGCCGGTTCCCACCTCGGCCCCCGCGCCGACCTCCACCCAGGCGGCTCCCGCCTTGCCCACCAATACCCCCGAACCCACCGAAATCCCCGAACGGGCACTGGTGGTGTGCCTGGCCGAGGAGCCTTCCACGCTGTACGCGTACGCCGGTTCCTCGCGCAGCATGTGGAGCGTTCTCGAAGCGCTCTATGACGGCCCGTTTGACACGCGCGGCTATTCTACCCAGCCGGTGATCCTCGAGAAAATGCCCTCGCTGGCTGATGGCGACGCCGTGCTCGAGCCGGTGACAGTGCGCGGCGGCGAGCCGGTGGTGGACGTGAACGGCGCGCTGGTGGCCCTGGCCGCGGGCGTCACTGTGCTGCCTTCGGGCTGCACCAGTCCCGACTGCGCCCGCGCCTGGGATGGCGCTTCGGAATTACAAATGGATCGCCTGGCGGTTACCTTCCGCCTCAAATCGGGCATCCAATGGTCCGACGGCACGCCGCTCACTGCTGCCGATTCCGTGTTTTCCTTCCAGTTGGCCGCCGACCCGGCTACGCCGGTTTCTAAGGGCGTGATCGACCGGACGGCTTCTTATGTGGCGGTGGATGAGCTGAGCACTCGTTGGACGGGTGTGCCCGGCTTTGTGGAGAAGAATTACGCCACGTACTTCTGGTTGCCACTGCCTCAATTCCGTTACCAGATGGTAGGAGCGGCAGGCCTGCTGGCCGATGAAGCCGCCAACCGCGCTCCCATCGGTTGGGGGCCCTACACCATCCAGGAGTGGGTCTCCGGCGATCACATTACCCTGGTGAAAAACCCATTGTATTTCCGTGCCGCTGAAGGTCTGCCCAAGTTCGACAAGCTGGTGTACCGCTTCCTGGGCGCCCCCGCGGATACGGCGGTGCTGGCCACCGTCAGCGGCGAGTGCGACGTGGTCGAGGACAATCCGGGTTTCACCGCCCAATTGCGCGAACTGATCCTCACCCAATACGCCGACAAGCTCAAGTTCACCTTTACCCTGGGGCCGGAATGGGAGCACCTCGATTTTGGCATTCGCCCGGCTGCGTATGATGATGGCTTCGACCTGCTGGCGGGTGACCGCCCAGACCTGTTTGGGGATGTGCGCACGCGCAAAGCTCTGGCGGCTTGCGTCGACCGGCAGAAGATTGTCTCTGACTTGTTCTACGACCGCTCGCAGGTGCCTTTGGGCACCTTGCCCCCCGACCATCCGCTGTACCAGGCCGATTTGCCTGCCTATCCTTATGACCCTGCCGAAGGCAGCCGCCTGCTGGATGAAGTGGGCTGGAAGGACAGCGACGGTGACCCCGCTACGCCGCGCGTAGCCGTGGGGGTGGTGGGTGTTCCCGACGGGACTCCCTTGCAGTTGACCTACTCCGCTTCGCAAGCCGACCTGCGCACCGAGGTGGCCGAGATTGTGGTCAACTCTCTGACCGAATGCGGCGTGGGTGTGGAGCGTGACCTGCTCAACCCCGGCGATATGTATGCGCCCGGGCCGGATGGCGTGTTGTTTGGACGTAAATTTGACCTGGCAGCCTTCACCTGGCAAGCCGGGAGCCAACCTGGCTGCGCCCTGTTCACCACAAGGCAGATCCCTTCGGCGGCCAATGCCTGGATCGGCACCAACGTGACCGGCTATTCCGATGCGGCCTTTGACGCGGCCTGCACGGCTGCGCTGTGGGGCCGTCCCGATCAGGCAGATTACGCCGGGCGCGTGGCAGCGGTGGAACAGCTCTTTGCCGAAAATCTGCCCGTGCTGCCGTTGTACTATCAATTGCAAATCACCATTTCCCGCCCCGACCTGTGCGGTCTGGAAACCGATTCAACTGCGCGCAGCTTCTTGTGGAATCTAGAAGCGCTGGATTACGGCGAGGGTTGCACTCCCTGAAGCGGCTTTACGCTCCACGGATGCTCATCTATAGTAGGGGCAGGTCTTTAATACGGGCTGTCCCATCCGGCTAAACGGCTTTTCTGCGGGCAATGAGCCTGGGCGTTCGCGTAAGACCTGCCCGGCTTACTGGGTGGATAGGATGCTGCCGATTTGACAAAAAATATTACCCAAATGGGGAGTCTTGGCAATCATGCGTGTGATTTCTTGACCATGAGGTTCACATATGCTATATTTCCAAGGCTCCCCAATTCCGGCGGAGCTTTCATAACACCGAGATCAACCAAATACCCACCTTGATCCACCCATGACCCGGAACAGCGTTAGAAATGGCCCAGGCCATGCATTTCACCCACAGTTGATGCGAGATTTCCTCGGCAATCAAGAACCTCAGGAGTAACGAGCGTGGACTCGAATCCAACCAATACCAAAACCTTGCTTGAGGTAAAAAACCTCAAAACTTACTTTTACACCGAGGACGGTGTGGTGAAGGCAGTCGACGGCGTTGATTTTTCCGTCGGCCAAGGCGAGGTATTAGGATTGGTGGGTGAATCGGGCTGCGGCAAAAGCGTGACCTCGCTTTCCATCATGCGCCTGGTAGGCGCGCCGGGAAAAGTTGTGGGGGGCGAGATTTTCTTTGACGGCAAAGATTTGCTTGGTTTGCCGGAGCCTGAGATGGTCAAGATGCGCGGCGACCGCATGTCGATGATTTTCCAGCAGCCGCAGTCCAGCCTGAACCCCGTCTTCACGGTTGGCGACCAGGTGGCCGAAGTGTTGCAGATCCATCAGAACATGAGCAAAGAGGCTTCCTGGAAGCGTGCCGTGGAACTGCTTGGAATGGTGGGTATTCCAGACGCGGCGCGCAAAGCCAAAGCCTTCCCCCACGAAATGTCGGGCGGGCAGGCGCAGCGCGTGATGATTGCCATGGCGCTGGCGCTGGCCCCCGAGTTGCTCATTGCCGACGAGCCCACCACCGCGCTGGATGTGACCATTCAGGCCCAAATTCTGGACCTCATGCGCGATTTGCGCGAACGCCTGGGCACGGCGATCATCTTGATTACCCACGACCTGGGCATCATCGCCGAGATGGCCCACCGCGTGGCGGTCATGTACGCGGGGCGGATTGTGGAGCAGTCCAGTGTGGGGGCCTTGTTCGAGAAACCCCTCCACCCTTACACCCAGGGTCTGATCGCTTCCATCCCGGTTTTAGGCAAAGTCACCGACCGCCTGGATGTGATTCCCGGTCTGGTGCCCAATCTGATCAACCTGCCGCCGGGCTGCCAGTTCGCCCCGCGCTGCCGCCTGCGTGAGAAGTTCGGTCTTGAGATTTGCTCCCGCGAGGAGCCTCGCCTGGAAGAAGCCCTCCCCGGGCACATGGTTCGCTGCTGGTTGTATACCAGCCACGGCGAGCATATGGCTCCTATCGATGTTCATGGCCCTGCCGCAGCGTGAGGAATTGAATGAGTACCCTATCCGTTACTTCTAAAGACCTGCTCAAGGTCGAAGGTCTAAAAAAATATTTTCCCGTCCGCAGCGGCGTGCTTCAGCGCGTCACAGGCCAGGTGCGAGCGGTGGATGATGTCAGCTTCACGGTGAAAGAAGGCGAGTGCCTGGGCCTGGTGGGCGAATCGGGATGTGGCAAAACCACCGTGGGGCGCAGTATCCTGCGCTTGATCGAGCCGACCGCGGGCAATGTCTATATGGACGGCGTGGATGTGCTCAAGTTGCGCGGGCGCGAGCTGAAAGCCATGCGTCGCAACATGCAGATCATCTTCCAGGACCCCTACGCTTCGCTCGATCCGCGAATGCCCATCGGTGAGTCGGTCATGGAAGGGCTGCGCATTCACGGCGTCGGCACCGCCAAAGAGCGTTTTGATCTGGCCATCGACACCCTCAAGAAGGTTGGTCTGGAAGATTATCACTCCCGCCGCTATCCGCACGAATTCTCGGGCGGGCAGCGCCAGCGCATCGGTATTGCCCGCGCGTTGGCCTTGCGCCCCAAGTTCATTGTTTGCGACGAGCCGGTTTCTGCGCTGGATGTATCCATCCAATCGCAGGTGCTCAACATTCTCAAAGACCTGCAAGGCGAGTTTGGCCTGACGTACCTGTTTGTGGCGCACAACCTGAGCGTGGTGGAGCATATCTCTCAGCGCGTGGCGGTCATGTATTTGGGCAAGATGGTCGAGCTGGCCGACCGGGACGAGATGTTCCGCAACCCGCTCCATCCTTACACGCAGGCGCTGCTGTCTGCCATTCCCATTCCCGATCCCAAGATTCGCCGCGAGCGCATCATCCTCACCGGCGACGTCCCCAGCCCGCTCAACCCGCCCTCGGGCTGCCGCTTCCATCCGCGCTGCCCGGTGGCTATGGATCAATGCAAGGTGGAAGAGCCCGCCTTCAAGGAATCTACGCCAGGGCATTGGGCGGCCTGCTGGCGAGTCGAATAAGGCGAACGATGGGTGATTTAGAAAAATTTTAGACACATGCGGGAGCTTTGCTCCCGCATGTGTCTAATTTCGCTGTCTTTCGTGTTGATGTGCAGTTTCCCTCTTTTTTTGTTTTCAAGTAAAATAGTCTTATCCAGTTCGGGATGAACGAAAAACTGCGGCTCGAACTGGCCTTATGGGAAAACCTCATGAATTTGAAACGTGTACTGATTGTCGACGATGCCATGGACCTGGGGCGTCTTTATCAGGATGCCCTGCGCACGTTATATGAAGGCGTGCCGGTGACGTTTGTTCCCTCTGCCGAAGAGGCATTGCTGGAGACATCTCGATATACGTTTGACCTCATGATTGCCGACATCCGCCTGCCGGGAATGTCTGGCTTTGATTTAGTTCGCAAGTTGCGCGCTCGTCAACCAAACATCAAAGTGATCATGATCACCGGAATGCGCAAAGATGCGAAGATGGATAAAGAATTCTTTGAGGTTGGCGCGCAAAAACTGCTGGTGAAACCGGTCAGCATTCCCGACTTCTTGGACACGGTGCGCGAGGTGGTTGGCGACGATGAACCCGCCCGAGCCGTTACGGCGCCGCTGGACAAACCGGCTGCGAAGGCGCCCACCGCGCCCGCTGAATCAGGCGGTTCGCTTAGCGCCGTGCTGACGGAACTTCGCGGCACGCTGGGCGCGCAGGCGGCCATCTTGCTGGATGATCGCGGCAAGAACGTAGCCGAAGCCGGGAACTGGCCCACGCCGGAGACGGAGGCCCAACTGGTGCCCCCGCTGATGGGCCACATGAGCACCAGTATCAAGGTCTCTGCCCAACTGGGGCAGGGCTTGCCGCGCGGCGTGCAGGCTTTCCGTGGTAGCGAGTACGATTTGCTGGCCGCCCCGGTGGGTAGTTATGCGCTGCTGGTGTTCCTCAAGCCCGGACGCGGCACGCTGCGCCTGGCCCTGGGTTTTGAGGAAACGCTGCACGTCCAGGAGCGCCTGGCCGACATCTTGAAGGACATGGGCCTGAACATCATGCCGGAGCTTGGCGCGCCACAGGCGGTCGCAGCCGTGGAAGATGAGACGGCTGCGGTGGAAGCGGCGGTGCAAGCCGAGCCCGAGCCGGTTGTTCCGACCGAAGATGAACTACCCGGTTTGCAAGCCTTGGAAGATCTGTTGGGCAAGGCAGAAACAGTTGTGCCCGCCGCGGTGAACCTGGATGACTTTTGGGAGCAGGCCACCTCCGGAGAGAGCAAGACCGCCGCCAACGGTGACGCCCTGACCTACGAACAGGCCCTCAAGCTGGGCCTGCTGCCCGACGAAGACACCAAGTCGTAACGCCGTGCCCCCGTGCGCAAATTGATAATCCTGTAGGGGGAATTCATGAATTTCCCCTACAGGATTATCACCATGTTGCCTTCCGCACTCATCTTGTAGCGCGGGTTTCTTACCCGCGTCTTATACCGCTTGCGCCTTCCTGGGTCTCACCACGGCAACTCCTAAAGAGCCGGCAATTCATGAATTGCCCCTACGGGATTCTGTGGTAAAATCAGCACGCGAAGGTGGGGCATGGTGCAATGGCAGCACACCAGACTTTGGATCTGTGGATCTTGGTTCGAATCCAGGTGCCCCAGCTAAACCACCTGAAGTGTATGAAAGACGATTGAACGTACGCACAACCAAAAGACACAAAGGAAAACGCATAATTTTCCTTTGTGTCTTTGGTTAACCGCCAACTGCTGCCGCAGGCGCGCTTGTTCATCCGGTTTGCGCTTTACAAGTATAATAATTAAACCCTTCAAGAAGGGATAGGAGAGAAACTATGAAGCTGATCCCTGTAATCCTCGCCGCCGGGCACGGAACGCGCATGCGCTCCAAAACCCCTAAAATGCTGCACCCCCTGGCCGGGCAGCCTCTGGTCATGCACGCCCTGCGCAACGTGGCGGCGGTGACCGAGGAGACCCCTGTGGTGGTGGTCGGCTTTGGCGAGGATGCCGTCCGGCAGGCAGTGGGTGATGCTGCCCGCTTTGCCGTCCAGCAGCCCCAACTGGGCACCGGGCACGCCGTCATGGCTGCCGAAGCGCTGGCTGCCGGGCAAGGCGATCTGGTGCTGGTGACCTATGCCGACATGCCCCTACTCAAACCGCAGACCATTGCCCGCTTGGTGGAACTGCAAAAGGACAATCCCGGCCCTATCTCCATGCTCACGGTGGTGCTGGACGACCCGCACGGCTTTGGCCGGGTGGTGCGTAACGCCGACGGCACAGTGCGTGCCATCGTTGAAGAAGCAGTCGCCAACCCCGAGCAGTTGGCTATCCGCGAACTGAATGCCAGCGTGTTTTGCTTTGATGCCGAATGGCTGTGGCCCGCTCTGCACCGCATCCAGGTTTCGCCCAAGGGTGAGTACTACCTGACCGACCTGGTCGAGATTGCGGTCAACGACGGTTTGCAGGTGCGAGCGACGGTCACGGAAGACCCCACCGAGGCGGTGGGTATCAACACCCGGGTGCATTTGGCCGAGGCTGAGGCCATTCTGCGCAAGCGCATCAATGAGCAGTGGATGCTGGCAGGGGTCACCATTGTCGACCCGGCCACCACGTTCATCGAGGCGGATGTGACCCTGGGACAGGACACGGTTGTCTGGCCCAACACCTACCTGCGCGGGAAGACGGTCATCGGCGAGAATTGCAACCTGGGTCCGGACACGATCATCGAGTCCTCTCAAATCGGCAACTCCTGTCGCGTGCTGGCTTCGTACATCGAAAGCTCGCTGCTCGAAGACGAAGTGCGCATGGGGCCTTTCTGTCACCTGCGCCCCGGCGCCCACCTGGCCAAAGGCGTCAAAATGGGCAACTTCGGCGAGGTCAAAGGCTCGTATCTGGGCCCAGGCACGCAGATGGGGCATTTCTCGTATATCGGCGACGCGCAGATCGGCGCGAAGGTCAATATTGGGGCAGGCACGATCACCTGCAATTATGACGGGGTGCATAAGCACAAGACGGAAATTGGCGACAACGCCTTCATCGGCAGCGACAGCATGCTGGTCGCGCCGTTGAAAATCGGCAACCGGGCCAAAACCGGCGCCGGTTCGGTGGTGACCCACGATGTGCCGGATGACGGCGTGGTGGTGGGCGTGCCGGCGAAGCCTTTCCAGAAGAAAGTAGAAGAGGGCGGTGAGTGAACTTCACTGGTTGTTCGTAGTTGTTTTTCTGCTGCTAGATTTGCTGCTGGCGGTGATGCGCGCCAGCTTGCTCAACGCGCGCCTGCCGCTGCTGATGAACCTGGCTGAAAACCAGCCGGAAGAGGTGGAGCGGGCCATGAACTTGCTGGCCAATTACCGCATCCGCACCACCCTGCGTCTGGGATTGGTTATCAGCCATTTTGTCCTGGCGGGGCTCACCGCCTGGGGCCTGTTGCAAATTTGGCCGGGGCGGGTGGGGCTGGCCTTGGGGATGATGGCCCTGGCAGCCCTGATGCTGGTGGTGCTGGAATACCTGATGGAAGGCGCCATTCTTCCCCATGCCGAAAAGTGGGCTCTGCGTTTTGCCCCGCTGGCGCGGGTGGTGGATATTGTCTTCAGCCCGCTTTCTACCGGCCTGACCCTGATCCTGGGCTCGCCCGATATGCTGCGCCAGCGCTTCAGCCCGGTCACGGAGTACGAATTGCGTAACTGGGTGGAAGCGGGTCAGGCCGAGGGCAGCCTGGAAAAGGGCGAGCGCGAAATGATCTATTCGATCTTCCACTTCGGGGACACCCTGGCCCGGGAGATTATGGTGCCGCGCATCGACTTGCAGGCCCTGGAGATCAACACCCCCCTGGAGGAAGCCGCCCAGGCGTTGACCGGTTCGGGACACTCGCGCGTGCCGGTGTATGAGGACACGGTGGATAACATCGTGGGGCTGCTGTATGCGAAGGACTTGCTGCGCGCCCGCCTGGAGGGGCAAAGCCTTTCGGCGCTGCGTGGAATGCTGCGCCCGGCCTATTTTGTGCCGGAAGCCAAGAAGGTGGATGATCTGTTGAGTGAAATGCAGTTGCGCCGGGTACACATGGCCATTGTGGTCGATGAGTACGGCGGCGTGGCGGGGTTGGTGACTCTGGAAGATATTGTCGAAGAAATCGTTGGTGAAATCCAGGACGAATTCGATCAAGCCGAGGAACAACCCTACCAACAGATTGGGCCGGATGAGTATGTCTTCCTGGGGCGCACCGACCTGGATGATTTCAACGAGGTGATGGGCAGCCACATCGACAAGGACATTGCCGATACGCTGGGCGGGTTGATCTACGGCCTGCTGGGGCACGTTCCCAACGGGCCTGAGTCGGTGGAAGTGGACGGCTTACAGCTTACGGTGGAGCAAGTCAGCGGCCGGCGCATTCGCAAGGTGCGTGCCAGCCGTCCGCTGGCGCAACCGGCGGAGGAGGCAAAAGATGAAGCTGAATGAGGATCAACGAAAACAACTGGTAGAAATGGCCGCTCAGGCCCGGCGCTGGGCTTACGCGCCCTATTCTCATTACGCGGTGGGGGCGGCCGTGTTGACCGCTTCGGGGAAATTCTATGACGGAGTCAACATCGAAAACTCCGCCTATCCCGACACCATTTGCGCTGAGCGGGTGGCGATTTTCAAGGCGGTCTCGGAAGGCGAGCGGGAATTTATCGCGATCGCCGTGGTCACCTCCAACGGAGGCACGCCCTGCGGTTCTTGCCGCCAGGTGATGGCCGAATTCGGCCTGGACACGCTGGTGATCATCGCGGATGAAAACGGGCGCACCACATTGGACACAACGGTCATCGGCTTGCTGCCGGGGGCCTTTACCGGGCGCGATTTGCCTGGGGCGTAGGGATGCCCAAGACCATCCACTCCATGACGGTGGAGGCGGTTGTCCTGCGCCATAGTGAGTGGGGGGAGGCCGACCGGCTGCTGGTGCTGTATACCCGTGAGACGGGCAAGCTGCGCGCAGTGGCCAAGGGCGTGCGCAAACTGCTTTCACGCAAGGCGGGACACTTGCAGCCCTTCACCCGCGTCAAGGTGCAGGCCGCGCATGGGCGGGATTTTTGGATCATCACTCAGGCCGAGACCGTGGAAGCCTACCTGCCGCTGCGCGAGGACTTGCTGCGCGTAGCTTATGCTACGTATGTGATCGAGTTGATCGACCGCTTCACGTACGACGAAGGCTCCAACCCGATGCTCTACCAGTTGCTGGTGGATACGCTGGAGCGCGTTTCCTCCTTGCCCGACCCTTTCATCGCGGTGCGTTATTATGAGATCCACCTGCTCGACCTGGTGGGTTTTCGCCCGGAGTTGTTCCGCTGCGTGGAATGTGGCGCGGCGGTGCAGGCCGAAGACCAGTACTTTGATTCCTTGATGGGCGGGGTGATTTGCCCGCGTTGCGCCGATCGTTTCCCGGCGGCTCGCCCAATCACGGTAGGCGCGCTGAAGTTCCTGCGTCATTTGCAGCGCAGCACTTTCAAGGTCGCCGAGCGCGCCAATCCCAGCGGCACAGAGCGCGCCGAGATGGAGTCGCTGCTCAATTACTTCATCACCTACCTGCTGGAGCGGCGCATGAACTCTCCGCATTTCCTGCACGAGGTGCGCCACAACCAGTATAAAGCCGGGGAGAAACCCGCGCAAAGCTGATTTTGGCAGAGGCAGAAGATACCTGAATTTGAGGTGTGTGGGGCGCCGCACCCCACACACCTCAAATTCAGGGACTTTTCCCACCCTTTGAGCATTTACAGGAAAGATACTAATCCTTGATGCGGTAATTCACCCGGTAGACGATGTAGTGATCGTCTTCGTATAACGGGGTGAGATACTGGCAGTTGAAAGGCCGGGCACTGTCGATAACCATGTGGGTGACGTTGCCGTCATAGACATAATCGATCACAGCTTCACAGGGCTGCTCCGCGAAAAAACGATCGGTTGACAGCACCCGCCCATACCAGGTCATCACATCCGGCCCGGCGTAGGGGATGGACATAAAATCCACGTAGACGGGCCGCAGCGTTTCGAGGCGGAAGTTTTCCATCTTGACCGGCACCAGGTAGACATCTTCGGCACTGCTGTTTTGCGCCACCCAATCCAGCATGGCCCGGTCGGGGGCAGTGGCTTTTTGGTGGAAATCATTGGCAGAATAAACAATACCCGCCGCCGCCAGCAGCACGAGGGCCCCCACGCATACCGCAGGCACCCATCCAGGGGTTAACCAGCGTTGGGGCAGGCGGGCCACGAGTGCGCCGGTGAGCAGGGCCGTGGCCAGCGGCGCCAGCAAAGCGCTGGGCCGCCAGGGAAAGAGCAGGGCCAGGGTGTTGTCCTGGATGAACCACTGCGCCAGGGTCAACGCGGCGGCAGCCAGGGTAACGGTGAGCAGTACCGTGAACAGCGCGCGCTGCTTGCGGATAACTATCAGGGCAGCAGCCACCAGCCCCAGTTTGATCACCGAACTGAGGTCAAACCACGTTTTGATCTGGGCGTGGTGCGGAATGCGGAACTCGACCAAAATGCGCCGTGCTTCGGCGGCCATCTGCGCGGCCTCGGGCTGGGCAGCCTGGGCAAAACTGCCATAAACGTACCACACGGTAGGGGCCACAGCGACCAGCGCCAGGACAGCCAGCCCGGCGGCTTGCTTCCAGCGGTGCTCCTGTAACCCTGTCACCAGCAGATACCCGGCGGTGAGCAGCCCCGCGGCCAGCAGGTAGGTGGGGTGGACGGTGGCAGCCAGGACGGCGCTAAGAATGGCCCAAACGCGGCGACCTTTGAGGAACAGGTAGATGGACAGCAGCAGGAACACGCCGAAAGCGCTGGGCTGGAAGACCGTGCCCAGCAAGCGCTGCCCGGCCAGCCCGCCGTCGAAGAGGAAGATCCAACTGGGGCCCAATCCGCGGGCCAGCAAGAAGCGCAGCGCCGCCGAATGCAGGGCGGTGAGTGCAACAACCGTCAGCAAGAATCGCCCGCGTGAAGCACGCAAATGGAAGACATGCTCGAGGATACCCAGCAGGCTGAACAGGTACACGCCCATCAAGGCGGCGTAGAGCAGGTAGAAGATCTCTTTCCAGCGGGTGATGGAGAAGATCAGGTAAATGAGGAAACTGAACACCGG
>CAZMMI010000087.1:0-14346 GCA_964567255.1 uncultured Anaerolinea sp. | reverse complement strand
AAAAAAGACCCTAAGGATTCAGGAAAATCCTTAGGGTCTCGGAGAGGAGAGTTTACAGCAATCTCAGTATGGCTTTGGTGGCCAAATCCAGCAGGGGGCCGGGGACGAAGGCCAGCAGCAGGGCGCCCGCCGCGGAGACAATCGCCAGGACGTTGACCCACGGTTCGCGGCGCGCTTCGGGGTCGCCGGGCTTCATGTACATGACCACCACCACGCGCAGGTAGTAGTAGGCGGAGAGCAGCGAGGTGAGCAAACCGATCAGGGCCAGGGCCACCGAGCCGCCTTCCAGCGCGGCGCGGAAAATGTAGAACTTGCCCCAGAAGCCCAGGGTGAGCGGCACGCCGGTGAACGAGAGCATGGCGATGGTCATCGCAATGCCCAGCCAGGGGTACTTGCGCCCCAGCCCGGCGAAATCGTCGATCATCTGCCCGCCGTCTTTGTGCTCCACGGCAGCTACCACGGCCCAGGCCGCAAAGCTGTTGAAGGCATAGCCAACCATGAAGAATAAGGCCCCTGCCACCGCGTCCGATACCACCTGAGCGTTGGCATAAGGCACAAAGGCCATCAACAGGTAACCCACGTTGGCAATACTGGAGTAAGCCAGCAGACGCTTGATGTTGTTCTGCACCACGGCCGCCAGGTTGCCAACGATCATGGTCGCAGCGGCCACAGCTCCCAGCACGGGCGAAAGGTCCGCCGAGAGGGAGGGGAAAGCCATGACGAACACGCGCAGCAGGGCCGCCAGGCCCGCCACCTTGACGCCCACGGCCATCCAGCCGGTCACCGGGGTGGGCGCGCCTTGATACACGTCCGGGGCCCACATGTGGAATGGCACCGCGGAGAGCTTGAAGGCCAGGCCGACAAAGACCATGGCCGCGCCGATGAGGAACAGAGTGGGGTCGATGGGGGCCGATTGGGCCGCGGCAATGATGCCCTGCAGGTCGGTGCGGGCGGTGCCGCCGTAGATGAGGGCGATGCCGTAGAGCAAGAAGGCCGAGGAGAACGTGCCCAACAGGAAGTACTTGAGGGCCGACTCTTCTGAATCGAGGCGCGGGCGGGCCAGCCCGGCCATGACGTACAAGGGGATGGAGAGCAGTTCCATGGACAGGAACAGGACAATCAAATCGTAGGCCTGCACCAGCAGCATCATGCCCGCGGTCGAAAACATCATCAGAACGTAGTATTCACCGCGCTCCAGGTCCATGCGCTTGAGGAAGTCATAGGCCAGGGCAATTCCGGCCAGCGAGCAAGCGATGATGAGCGCGTTGGCAAACGTGGCAAAGCCATCCAACACGGCCATGCCGTTGAAGGCCACGCGCCCTTCCAGGGCCACCGAGGGCTGCGAGCTGAGGGCCAGGTTGACGCCCAGCGAGGCCGCCAGGCCCGCGGCAGCCAGCAAAGCCGTCCAGCCTTTGCGTGTTTTGGGGATGAACAGGTCAATCACCAGCAGCACCACCGCCCACACCACCAGAACCAGCACCGGGAGCAGGGTCACCAGATCGTTAAAGGTCAACATTTCCCTCACCTCCCGCTTAGTGAATTGCCAGCGCGGCTGTTTGAACCAGCTCGGCCAGGCGCTCGACGCTTGGATTAATCAGATTGAAGAACGGCTGGGGGTACAGGCCGATCCACAGGACGACCAGCAGCACCGGAACCACCGTCAGCAGCTCGCGCACGGTGATGTCTTTGAGCCCGCGGTTCTCGTCATGCTTGAGCGGTCCCAGGAACACTTTCTCGAACATCACCAGCAGGTACACCGCCGCCAGGATGACACCGACGGTGGCTACCCCGGCGAACCAGGGGCTGTTGAGCACGGGCGAGGCAAACGAGCCTAACAGGATGGTGAACTCGCCTACAAAGCCGTTCAGGCCGGGCAGGCCCGCCGATGAGAGCGCCGTGATGAGCATCAACGCGCCCATGACCGGCACAACCTTCCAGATGCCGCCGAAAGCGGCCATCTCGCGGGTGTGGCGGCGCTCATAGAGCATACCGACGATCAAGAATAAGGCGCCGGTGCTGAGGCCGTGATTGACCATCTGCAAGACGCTGCCCGCCAGGGCCTGGGGGGTAAGGGCGGCAATGCCCAGCATGACAAAACCCAGGTGGCTGACCGAGGAATAGGCCACCAGCTTCTTCACGTCCGGCTGGCGGAAGGCCACAAACGCGCCGTAGATGATGCCGATAACCGCCAGGATGGCCAGGTAGGGAGCCGTTTGCACGGCGGCTTCAGGGAAGAGGGGCAGGTTGAAACGCAGGAAGCCGTAGGTGCCCATCTTGAGCAGGACGCCCGCCAGGATGACCGAGCCAGCCGTGGGCGCTTCAACGTGGGCGTCGGGCAGCCAGGAGTGCAGGGGCCACAGGGGCACTTTGATGGCAAAAGCCATGCCAAAGGCCAGGTACAACCACAACTGCGCCCCGGCAAACAGCGCGCGCTGCTCGGCCAACTGGGGCAGGTTGAAGGTGCCTGCCGTCAGGCCCAGGTAGAGAATGGCCAGGAGCATGAGCACCGAGCCGAACATGGTGAACAGGAAGAACTTGACCGCCGCATACACCCGGCGTGCCCCGCCCCAAATGCCGATGAGGAAGTACATGGGGATGAGGGTGAACTCCCAGAAGATGTAGAAGAGGACCAGGTCTTGGGCCAGGAACACGCCCAGCATGCCCACTTCGAGGAGCAAGAAGAAGATGTTGAAGCCCCTGACCTTGTCGGTGATTGCTTCCCAGGTGGAAAGCAGGGCCAGCGGCGTGAGGAAGGTGGTCAGCAGCACCATCATCAGGCTGATGCCGTCCACCCCCAGGCTGAGGGAGATATCGGCGCCGCCTACCTGCAACCAGGGGATGCGCAGCACATACTGCAAGTCGGGGCTTTGCGCATTGAAGCCGGGCAGCAAGGCCAGCGACAAGCCGAAAGTCGCCAGAGAAGTGAGCAGGGCCGTCCAGCGAATGGCGCTCTTGTGCTCCTCTTTCAAGAAGAGGATCACCAGGAACCCAACCAGGGGAGAAGCGGTCAGCAAAAGGAGAATATAGTTCATATCGATCACCGCCAGACCAGGTAAGTGAGGATGAGCACCACGCCCAGCAGCACCCCCAGCGCATAGGTGCGAACGAAGCCGGTCTGCGCGCGGCCCAGGAGCAGGCCCATCGTGCGCATCAGCCAGGCCAGCCCGCCGGAGATGTTGTCGACCACGCCCAGATCCACCGGATTGGCCAGGAAATGCGCCAGAGCCTTATAGGGGCGGATGATCACGGCGTCGTAGAGTTCGTCAATTTTCCATTTGGCTTCCATCCAGCCCCACAGGCCGCCCAAACGCGCGCCGAGCGGATCGGCGCTTAGCGCCTTAACCGCCGGCTTGCGCCCATAAATCAGGTAAGCCAGGAAGATACCCACGAGCGCTACTGCCAGCGACAGACCCGCCGTGGCAAAGCTGAACTCGGAGGCGTGCACTTCCAGCAGGGAATGCTCCAGCCAGTGTTCCAGCGTCCACACGCCGGGGAAGTTGAGCAGGCCGCCCAGGGCCGCCAGAACGGCCAGGATGACCAGCGGGGTGGTGACGACGGGCTTGCTTTCCACAGCCGCGCCCGCGGCGCGGGTGCGGCCTGGGCCAAAGAAGATCATCAGCACCTGCCGGCCCATGTAGAAGGCGGTGAAGAAGGCCGCCACAACCAACATGATGAACACCGGCAGGTTGTCCTTTTGGGCAGCGTGCAGGATTTCATCTTTGGAGAAAAAACCCGCCAGGGGGGCAATGCCCGCTAGAGCCAGCGCACCGATCAGGTACACGGTGAAGGTAAGGGGCATGCGGCTGCGCAGGCCGCCCATATTGCGCATATCTTGCGGGTCGAAGTGGTGATGGTCGCCACCGTGCCCGTAAGCGTGTTCCTGGCCGTGCTCGACGCCCAAAATGACCGAGCCGGCCGCCAGGAAGAGGAGACCCTTGAAGAAGGCATGGGTGGCCAGGTGGAACATGGCGGCCACTTCGGCGCCCATGCCCGCTGCCGCCACCATGAAGCCTAACTGGCTGACGGTCGAATAAGCCAAAACTTTTTTGATGTCATTCTGCGCCACAGCGATGGTGGCGGCAAACAGGGCGGTAGCCGCCCCTACCCACATCACCGCGGTCTGCGCTTCGGGCACCAGGATATACAGCGCCTGCGAGCGGACGATCAAATACACGCCCGCGGTGACCATCGTGGCGGCATGGATCAGCGCCGAGACCGGGGTGGGACCGGCCATCGCATCCGGCAGCCACACATAGAGCGGAATTTGCGCCGATTTTCCGGTGACGCCCAGGAGCATGAAGAGGGTCATGGCCAGCAGGACGCCCGGTGTGGCAGCGGCCAGCGCGGGAGCCTTCTCGAAGACCACGGCGAAATCGAGCGAGCCGAAAGAGCGGAACATGAGGAACAGGGCGATGAGCAGGCCAAAGTCGCCGATGCGGTTGACCACAAAGGCCTTCTTGGCAGCCTGGGCATTACTGATGCCGTCCTTGCCCTTCTCAAACCAGAAGCCAATCAGCAGATAAGAGCACAGGCCCACGCCTTCCCACCCCACGAAGAGCATGAGGTAATTGTCGGCGCTGACCAGGATCATCATGGCGGCAATGAACAGGTTGAGGTAAACGAAGAAACGGCGGAAGCGTCCGGGGTCTTCGTTGTGGCGCACGTCCTCGCGCATGTAGCCGATGGAGTAGATGTGGATGAGCGTGCCCACTCCGCTGACCACCAGCATCATGGTGACCGAGAGCGTGTCGATGCGGAAAGCCCAATCGACGCTGAAATCGCCGATTTGCATCCAGCGCAGAAAGGGCAAGCTGACGGGGTGCGGGTTTTGGGCCAGGGCTACCGCCAGCGCCACCGAAACGGCAAAAGCCATGCCGGAAGCCAAACTGGCCACCGCGCCCACGCCACCCTGCTTCATGCGCTTGCCAAAGAGCAGGTTGAACAACAGCCCGGCCAATGGCAAGAACACCAGCGCGGGGGCCAGGGTAAAAATTGGGTTTAGAGCGACCGTTTCTTCTAGCAGCATTTCAACTCCTCGCTCCCGCTAGCCCTTGAGAGAATTCATCTGATCCAGATCGATGCTGTGCTTGGTGCGGAAGATTTCCACCATCAAGGCCAGGCCAATGGCCACCTCGGCGGCGGCGACCGTCATGACAAAGAACACCACCACCTGGGCAGAAATGGCATCAAACGAACGGGCAAAGGTGATGAAGGCCAGGTTGCCCGAGTTGAGCATTAACTCCAGCGACATGAACACCACCAGGGCGTTGCGCTTGAGCAGCACGCCCAGGATGCCCAGGACAAACAGCACCGCCGATAAAGCCAACAAGTAAGAGACAGGTATCGAGTCCATGGCCTAGCCCTCCTGATCCGTTTTCTTTCGCAATTCTTCCCGCACCGACGGTTTATCATCGGCCTTGGCCAGCAAAATTGCGCCAACCACGGCTACCAGCAGGATGATGGCAGTAATTTCCACCGGGAACGCGTACTTGGTGAACAGAATTTTACCGATCTCAGCCGGGGCGCCGTAGCCTTCGGGCGGAGCCGTGACGGAAGTTAGCATGGTGTTTTCACCAATCATCTTGACGCCAAAATCCGCTGCCAGGACAATTGCCAGGGCGATGGCGACCAGGCGCTGCCACTTGAGCGATTCGCCGCCCGGAAGGCGCTCTGCGCCCAACAGCATGATGACGAAGAGGAACAACACCACCACCGACCCGGCATATACGGTGATTTGGGTCAAGGCGATGAAGGGCGCGCCCAGGATAAGGTACAGCACCGCCACCGTGGCGAAGTTGAGTACCAGGAACAGAGCCGCGTAAATTGAGCTGCGGGTGATCAACATACTCACCGCGGTGCCCACCGCCACAAAGGCCAGAATGAAAAAGACAACCAGCATCTCTCTCTCCTCTCGTGACCGGCTCAGTCGGTCGGATCTTTCATCTCGGGCACCGAGCGGGTGAACATCCCCGGCGGGGTTTGCTGCGGCGTGGTTTGAACGCCTTCGGGCACCGGCTCGAGCAGCAGTTCCTTTGGATAGATGGCTGTGGCACGATCGGTATAGGACAGTTCATAGTTGTCGCCCAACACAATGGCCTCGGTCGGGCAGGCATCTTCGCAGAAACCGCAGAAGATGCAGCGCAGGAAGTTGATCTCGTAGGTGCTGGCATAGCGCTCACCGGGCGAAAAGCGTTCTTCGTCGGTGTTCTCGGCAGCTTCCACGAAGATGGCATCTGCCGGGCAGGCCGCGGCGCACAACGCGCAGCCGATGCACTTTTCCAGGCCGTTCTCATAGCGCTTGAGCGTGTGCCGACCCTTGAAGCGCGGGCGCACGGGGCGCTTTTGCTCCGGGTAGCTCACGGTGACCGGCTTGCCGACCAATTCTTTGAGCGTAACGAACAATCCTTTGAGCATCGCAATCCTCCGGTCTGGGTTACACCAGTAAAACCACCACAGCCGTCACCAGCACGCTGAGCAGCGCCAGCGGGAAGAGGATCTTCCAGCCAAACGCCATCAAGCGGTCGTAGCGAATGCGCGGCAGGGTGGAGCGAATCCACACGATAATGAACAGCATGACCACCGTCTTGGCCAGCATCACCACCGGGCCCATATAGGGGCCGATCACGGGGATTTGATCGACAAAGGGGAAGTGGTAGCCGCCCAGGAACAGGGTCACAAAGATGACCGACACGGCAATCACCTTGATGTATTCGGCCATGAAGAACAGAGCGAACTTCATGCCGGAATACTCGGAGTGATAGCCCGCGGTGAGCTCTTGCTCGGCTTCGGGCATATCGAAGGGGGCGCGGTTGACCTCGGCCAGCATGGTGATGAACAAAATCACCGCGGCGCCGGGCTGCATGAAGATATACCACATGGTGTCTTGTTGGTGCTGGACGATATCCACCAGGCTCATCGATCCTGCCAGCAGCACCGGCACGATGAAGCAGAAACCCATGGCGATTTCGTAGCTGATCATCTGAGCCGTCGAGCGCAGCCCGCCCATGGTGGCGTATTTGTTATTCGACGACCAGCCTGCCAGGGTGATGCCATAGACGGAAATGGAAGTCACCGCCATGATGTAGAGGATGCCCACGTTGACATCCGCCACATACGAATTAACCATCTTGCCGAACAGGTTGATCGGATCACCGAAGGGCACCACGGCCAGCACAATCAGCGAGGGGATGACGGTGATGATGGGAGCCAGCACAAACAGCACCTTGTCAGCGTAGCTGGGGATCAACTCTTCTTTGAAGATCAGCTTGAAGGCGTCTGCCACCGGCTGCAGCAGGCCAAACGGCCCAGCCCGGTTGGGCCCCAAACGCACCTGGAAGCGAGCCAGCACGCGCCGCTCGAACAGGGTCAGGTAGGCAAAACCGGCGGTCAAGAAGAGCAGGACACAAACGCCTTTCCACAACGCTTCGAGTATCACTTCACCAATCATGCTTACCTCGCCGTTTCCGCAACGCGGTGGAGTTTGACCGCCCGAGGGGCGGAGAAGGGAAGACCCGTGCTGCGCGGGACCAGGCCCACGCCAACCGGAACCGCAGCATCCAGGACAACCGCCAGGGTCACATCGTCCACCGACACCTGCGCGCCCGCCTCCAGGCCCAGCTTCGCAGCCGTGTCGGGGTGCAGGCTCAAGGTGGGAGCAGCCCGGCGTTGATCGAGCAGTTTGGAGTGCTTGACGGTCTGCCCGCTGTCATACAGGCGCGTGACGGGTACCAGCCAGACTTCTTGTTCGCCCAACCGGGGCACGGCTGCGGCGCGGGATTGCTCCGCTGCGCCACCCTGCCAGCCGGCGGCGGCAAGCTGCACGCCCAGGCCCAGTTTGTTATCGTAGGAGGTGCCGCCGTAGTACAAATCGGCGCGGCCCACCTGCGGCCACTGCTCCACCCTTTGGGCCAGCGCTTGATAGGTGAGACCGTTGAAGGCCTTGACCTCGGCAGCCAGCTTGGCGAACAGCAGCGAAGCTGCGCGCCCTTCCACGGGCACATCGATCAAGGCGCCTACCTGGGCAATGGCCGCAAAGTCAGGGCGAGTGCCCGCGGGCGGATAAATGACCGGGTAGAAGCGCTGAACGCGGCGCTCGCCGGAAGTATACGTGCCTTCGCGCTCCACATTGGCCTGGACAGGCAGCACCACCGCGGCGCGAGCAGCGGTCTCAGTGAGGAACAACTCCTGCACCACCACGAACCCGGCTTTGTCCAGCGCGGCTGCCAGGGCAGGGTCATCTCCGGCGGGATCGGCGGCGGCAATATACACCGCGCCCGCTTCAGCCAGCTCGGCGGCCAAATCGGGACTGGGGCGGAAGCCCAGCTCCCAGGCGCCCTGGGCGTTGGCGTTGGCCCACACACCCACCAGGCCGTTGTTGGCGCGCCCGGTATGGTTGGTCTTGACCAGCAGTTCGGCGCAGGCCTGGGCCAAAGCGCTCGAACCGGCCAGGCCTAACCCCTCGTTGCCGTAGAAGATCACGGCATTCTCGGCGTTGGCAAAAGCCGGGGCGGCGCCGGCCAGGAAGGATCGGAGCACAGCGGTTTCTTCGCCGTAACGGTAGCGGATGACCTGGGCTGCATATTCTTCCAAACGGGTGGGGCGCGCCCCGGCTACAATCAGATGCGCGCCGCGTTTGACCGCGGCTTTGAGGCGCAGCCACCAGATGGGGGCTTCTTCGTGCAAATCGGATGCAATCACCAGGATGACGCTGCCCTTGCCCAAATCGCCCAGGTTGCTGTCCGGGCCCAACCCAACCTGCGCGACCCAATCGCCGCCGCCGTGTTGGGTATACAGCACGGGCTTGCCCAGCTTGCCCAGAGCAAACAAATCTTCGTTGGGCAGGCGGCCCCCCGCCAGGGCCAGGACCTGGCCCGCGCCGCGCAAGCCCTCGGCAGCCGCGTTGAGGGCTTCGTCCCATTCCACTTCCACCAACTGCCCGCCCTTGCGTACCAGGGGCTTGCTCAGGCGCTGGGGGCTTTCGGCGTAGTGGTAGGCGAAGCGGCCCTTGTCGCACATCCAAATCTCGTTGACCTGCTCGTTCTGGCGGGGCATGGCGCGCTTGATGACCAGCTTGCCGCCAGAGGCAGCCTCGCGGCGGACATTGTAGGTCATATTGCAGCCCACCGGGCAGTGCGAGCACAGCGAGGCAGCGGGCTTCTGTTCCCAGGGCCGCGCCCCAAAGCGGAAGTCCGCCGTGGTCAGCGCGCCTACCGGGCAAATGTCGGTGGTGTTGCCGGAGAAGTATGAGTCGAAGCCCGGCTCGGAGTGGGTGACGATTTCCAACGCGCGCCCGCGGTGATTGAAACCAATGACCGGGTCGCCGGCGATGTCGGACTGGAAGCGCACGCAGCGGGCGCATTGGATGCAGCGTTCGCGATCCAGGAAGATGAGTTCTCCCAAGGGAACATTCTTGGCCAGCTTCATCTTTTCGTCGATCAAGAAGCGGCTCTCCCCCGGCCCGTGGGCCATGGTCAGGTTCTGCAGGGGGCATTCGCCGCCCTTATCGCAGATGGGGCAGTCGAGGGGATGAGAGGTGAGAATGAACTCGATTATCTCGCGGCGGCCGTCCACGGCCTTGGCCGAGTCGGTGACCACGGCCATGCCCTCGGAGACGGGCGTGGTGCAGCCAGTCTCCAGCTTGGGGCCGAACTGCATCTTGGTCTTGCCGTTCTCATCCAGCACCACCTGGCCCGTGGCGCGGTCGACGACCGGGCGGCCAATTTCCACCAGGCACATGCGGCACATGCCCACCGGCTCCATCTTGGGGTGATAGCAGAACACCGGGATGTCGATGCCGACCCGCTTGGCCGCATCCACCACCAGGGTTCCCGCCGGAACAGTCACGCTTTTTCCATCAATCGTCAGGGTTACTTCTTTTGCCATTAAACCCTCGCAGTTGGTTGACCTTGGACTTTCTCTTCAAAATCGGGGCGGAACTGCGCAATGCCGGTTTGGACCGCCATGACGCTGAACTCGCCCAGGGCGCACAGGCATTTGCCGGCAATCTGGCGGGCCACATTGTCCAGCAGGTCGATGTCTGCGGGGGTGCCCTTGCCCGAAGCGATGCGCCCGGCAATACGATTCATCCAGAAAGTGCCTTCGCGGCAGGGCGTGCATTTGCCACAGGACTCGTGTTTGAAGAAATTGACCGTCTTTTCCACCAGCCAGGCCATGTTGACCGTGTCATCGCAAACGATGACCGAAGCCGAGCCCAACTGAGAGCCGATAGCCGCCACGGATTCGTAATCCATGGGGGTGTCCAGGATCTTGTCATCATCGACGCGCACGATGCTGGAGGATGCGCCTGCGGGCAAAATAGCCTTGACCTTGCGGCCCTCGGCCAACCCGCCGCCGTGCGTGTAAATCAGCTCGCGGAAGGTGGTACCCAGGGGCAGTTCGTAGTTACCGGGGCGCTGCACGTTGCCCGACAGGCTGAAGATCTTCACGCCGGGGCTCTTTTCGGTGCCCAGGGATTTGTACCAGGCCGCGCCCTTCTCGAGGATGGGCGGCAGGTTGGTGAGCGTCTCCACGTTGTTGACCACGGTGGGCTTGCCATACAACCCGTAGACTGCCGGGAAAGGCGGGCGCAGGCGCGGCTGGCCCAGCTTGCCTTCCAGCGACTCGAGCAAGGCCGTTTCTTCGCCGCAGATGTAGGCGCCCGCGCCCAGATGGGTGTACAGACGAATGGAAGTCTCGGTACCGAAGAGATTGTCGCCCAACAGCCCGGCGGCCTCCATCTCGGCGATTTTCTCATCCAGGAAATGCGCCACCTGCCAGAACTCGCCACGCAGGTAGACGTAAGCCACCTTGGCCTGCACGGCATAGGCGGCAATCATCAAACCCTCCAGGAACTGGAAGGGGTTGCTTTCCATGATCTCGCGATCTTTGAAGGTGCCCGGCTCCGATTCATCGGCGTTGCAGACTACGTAATGGGGCCAGAGGTTGTCGGGCAAGAAGCTCCACTTGATGCCGGTAGGGAAGCCCGCGCCGCCACGCCCGCGCAGCCCCGAGGCCTTCACCTCGTTGAGCACCTCGCTCGGTTGCTTGGTAGTGAGCACCTTTTGGATCGCCTCGAACCCGCCGTGCCGGCGGTAAACGTCCAGGCGGTCGATGCCCGGAATGTCGCGGTGTCGCAGAAGGAAATGCTCGCTCATTTGGCCTCCTTCTCTTGCGCCACCCGCGCGCGGACCTCGTCCATCCAGGCCAGGGTCAGTTCCACGGTCTGATCTTCGTGGTAGGCGATATCGCCGTCGCCCTGCACCTGGAACATGGGCGCGCGGTGACAGGCCGCCAGGCATTTGACTGCCTCCACCGTGAACAGCCCGTCGGGGGTGGTGCCGCCCTCTTCAATCTCCAGCCGCCCGCACAGTTCGTGCAGGTAGCGGTCGGCTCCGCGCAAGGCGCAGGGCAGGTCGGTACACACCTGGATGCGGTAGCGACCGGCAGGCTGGTCGTAATAGAGGGTGTAGAAACCCACAATCGAGGAAACCTCGGTGGTGGAAATCTCCACAATTTCGGCAATATCCTCCAGCGCTTGCTTTGCGACGTAACCTTCGGCGCGCTGGGCCAGATACAACAGCGGCATCACCGCCGAGCGCTTAACCTCCGGCGGATATTTGGCCAGGATGCGCTGCACTTCAGCGGAGTAGTGGTTGAGGAGTTGGTTCACCGGTCAGCATCTCCCAGGACAATGTCGATACTTCCAATCGCGGCGACCACGTCGGCCACGAAATACCCACGAGTGAGCAGGGGCATAATCTGCAAGTTGGCAAAGGTTGGGGTGCGGTAATGCACCCGGTAAGGCTTGGCCGAGCCGTCGCTTTCCATGAACACACCCAACTCGCCGCGCGGCGACTCGACTGCCGCGTACACGCTGCCCACGGGGGGCGTGAAGCCCTCGGTCCACAGCTTGAAGTGGTGGATGAGCGCTTCCATGCTCACGCCCAATTCGGAGCGCGGCGGGGGCACATACTTGCGGTTGTTGCTGCGCACGGGGCCAGAGGGCAGCTTGTTCAGCGCCTGGCGCACGATTTTGAGCGACTCGCGCATCTCATCGACGCGCACGGCATAGCGAGCGTAGATGTCGCCTTCAGTGCGGGTGGGGATATTAAAGTCATATTGCTCGTAGCCCGAATAAGGCAGGGCTTTGCGCAGATCGTAGGCCATACCGCCGGCTCGCAGCACCGGTCCGGTGATGCCCCAGCGCACCGCTTCTTCGCTCTTGATCACCGAAACACCCTTGGTGCGATCGATGAACAGCTCATTGTGGTCGAGCAAATCCTGATACTCATCGATCTGGCTGGGCATGTGATCGATGAACTTGTAGACGGTCTCTTCAAAATCCGCCGGCACGTCGCGCCACAAGCCGCCCGGGCGGAGGTAGGTGGTCATCATGCGCTGGCCCGAGACCAGCTCGAAGATGTCCAGGATTTTTTCGCGCTCGCGCATGGTATAGAGGAACACCGACATGGCTGCCAGATCAAGGGCCGAGGTGCCCAACCAGATGAGGTGCGAACCAAGGCGGGTAAGTTCAGCCAGCATCACGCGAATGGCCTGGGCGCGCGGGGGCACGTCCAGATCGCAGAGTTTTTCGACCGCCATGCAGTACACCAGGTTGTTGCCGATGGGATGGAGATAATCTAATCGGTCGGTCATCACCTCGGCTTGCTGGTAGTTCTTGGCTTCCATGTTCTTTTCCACGCCGGTGTGCAGGAAGCCGATATCGGGGATGCAGCTAACGACGATCTCGCCGTCCAGTTCCAGCAGCAAGCGCAGCACGCCGTGGGTGCTGGGATGCTGCGGGCCCATGTTCAGCAGCATGGTTTCGCCCTGCGCAGCGCGTTCCGAAACCAGGTGCTTCAACTCATCTACTGTGACTTCACGAATGTCGGTCATAGAGCTGTGCTACTCCTTGGGATGCGGTTTGCGCACGCTGACGGTATCGTAGTTGAAGGTGAACTGCACTTCTTCGTACCCCAGCGGGAAATCCTTGCGCAGGGGGTGGCCCTGCCAGTCGGCGGGCATCACGATGCGGCGCATGTCGGAATGCCCGGTAAAGGTCACCCCAAACATATCGAACACTTCGCGCTCATACCAGTTGGCGCTGGGGTAAACGCCTTCGGAGGTGGGCAGGCTGGGGGCGTTGCCATCCAGCGGCACCCGCAAGCACAACATCAGCCCTTGGCTAAGCGAGCGAACGTGATAGATCACATGAAAACGTGGCGCCTCCTGCGGGTAATAGTCCACCGCGGTGACGTCCACCAGTTGTTCAAAAGAGAACTCGTCGCGCAAGGTTTGCAGCAGGCCGGTCAGCTTCTCAGCCGAGACGATCAGGCTGACCTCGCCGCGGAATTCTTGCGCATCACAACCAAAACGCTCCGTTAAAGCGGAACCGATGGGGGAGAGTTTTTCGTCCATGCCGCTCCTTTACGCCCACTTGCTCAACTTCTCGTGATTGACCTTATCGTGCAGGGTCA
The DNA here is from genome assembly GCA_964567255.1 of uncultured Anaerolinea sp. Lineage (GTDB taxonomy): Bacteria > Chloroflexota > Anaerolineae > Anaerolineales > Anaerolineaceae > Anaerolinea. The sequence goes on along the minus strand of CAZMMI010000087.1, from coordinate 871 downwards.
ACACGCCGTGGATGAGGCCCTCGGGGCGTGGGGGGCAGCCGGCGACATAAACATCCACCGGGACGATCTCGTCCACGCCCTGGAAAATGGCATAGTTATTGAAGACACCGCCACACGAAGCGCAATCGCCCATGGCGATGACCCACTTGGGATAAGGCATTTGATCGTAGAGGCGGCGAAGCACGGGGCCCATCTTGCGACTCACCCGCCCCGCCACAATCATCAAATCCGACTGGCGCGGGCTGGCGCGCATGAGCTCCATACCAAAGCGGCTCATGTCGTAGTTGGCAGCCTGGGCAGCCATCATTTCAATGGCGCAGCAGGCCAGGCCGAACAACATGGGCCACATGGCATTAGTACGAGACCAGTTCACCAGTTGTTCCAGCCGGGTGGTAACGACCCCCATATTGCCAAGTTTCTGTTCTACTCCCATTCCAGCGCTCCTTTTTTCCACGCATATAAGTGAGCTACCTCTAAGACAACCACAAAAGCCATCATGAGCGCAAAGCCCTGCCAGCCTAAGTCGCGGAAGGCGACGGCCCAGGGCATAAAGAACACCACTTCGATGTCGAATAGAATGAATAAGACGGCGATCAGGTAATAGCGAACCGTCATCCGGCGCGTACCGGGACCATAGGGCACCATACCGGATTCATAAGGAAGCGCTTTTTTGGGGGTAGGGCGGCGCGGGCCAAAGGAATGTCCAATGACCACTACCAGCACTGCCAACACAACCGCAAGGAGAATAATCACGACCAGGGGGATGTAGGGCGCGAGCATATCAAATCCTTCCAAATTTATCTTATTTCTCTTGCTAGTCCGATTAAGTATATCACAAGCCGGTAATTGGTGGCAAATTTCACAATCCAAC
>CAZMMI010000086.1:11602-14351 GCA_964567255.1 uncultured Anaerolinea sp. | reverse complement strand
TGTCCCAAATAATATAATAAAGGTGGTGTTATATGGAAAATACCTTGCAGAAGCCCCTGGTTGCGGGCGTGCAAAAGGCTAGGCGTACGCCGGCTACGCGCCGCGAGCGCTGGACCTGGTATCTGTATGATTTTGGGAATTCAGCCTATGCGGCTGTGGTTTTATTGGCGGTCTACTCAGCTTACTTCAAACAGCAGGTGGTGGGCGGCGCAGAAGGCGCCCGTTTGTGGGGCTTTTCGGTGGGCATCGCCATGTTCGTGGTGGCCATCCTGTCGCCGGTGCTGGGCGCGCTGGCCGACTTTGCCGCCAAGAAGAAACGCTTCCTGTTTATGTTTACCAGTCTGGCCGTGGTTTTCACGGCTTTGTTGTTCTTTGTGCAGGAAGGCGACATTTTGATGGGCATGGTATTCTTCATCCTGGCAGAAATCGGTTACCGCGGCGGGCAGGTGTTTTATAACGCCCTCCTGCCCGAGATTGCCGAGCCGGATGATATGGGACGGGTTTCGGGCAACGGCTGGGCGCTGGGTTCCTTGGGTGGCATCGTCTGTCTGGCCATCGTCCTGGCTTTGATCATGCTGGTCAAGGGTACCTTTGTCATTCGCCTGTCTTTCCTCATCACCGCCGGATTTTATATCCTGTCTTCCCTGCCGCTTTTCCTGATCTTGCGCGAGCGGAAAGCCCCCCAGGTATTACCTAAAGGGGAAAGCTACCTCACTGTTTCTTTCCGCAAGTTGTACCGGACGTGGCGTCAGGCCGGAAAACTCAAGCAGTTCCTCCTGTTCATTGTCGCCTTTGTGATCTTCAATAACGGCATCATGATGACTCTCGACTTCGCCAGTATCATCGGCGTGACCTTATTCCAGATGACCCAGCAGCAGTTGATCATCTTCATGATGATCGTGCAGGTGACCAGCGTCATTGGGGCGTTCCTATTTGGCAAGCTCGTTCCGCGCATTGGCACCAAGCTGTCACTGGTCATTTCCTTGATACTCATGATCGTGGCGGTTGCGGGAATTTTCATCGTCGATTCGATGCTGGCCTTCAACTTCATCGGCGCGCTGGCGGGCTTCGCCCTCACCGGCGTCCAGTCGGTGAGCCGCACGGCGGTGGGGCAGTTGGCTCCTGAGGAGAAGGCCGGTGAGTTCTTTGGCGTGTTCTCGCTGGCTGGTCAAATTTCTGCCTTCACCGGCCCGGCCCTGTACGGCATGTTAGCGACCTCTATCGCATTGGGTTACGAGCGCCAGGGGTGGGAACCCCTCCTGGCAGAGCAAACCGGCGTTCGCATTGCGGTGTGGGCCATGGTCGTTACCCTGGCGGTTGGCCTGGTGCTGCTCCTGTTTGTGCGCAACTGGAAGCGCGCCGAAATCGCGGCGGATTAGTTCATGGTTGCTGCCGCTGAACGCATTCCATACCCGCGCCGCAGAGTGATGCGCCGACTGCTCCGTTTTGGCACGCGCCTTGTTTTGCCCGCCCTGACGGATATTGAAATTGTTGGGCGCGAGAATCTTCCAAAATCCGGTCCGCTGGTGGTGGTAGGCAACCACTTCAGCTTCCTCGACCCGGTTGCTTTCATTCTCGCCTTGCCCTACCCTATGGAGTTTTTGGGTGGGCTCACCACCCCCAATGCCCCAGCCATCACCAACATTTTCCGGCAGGGCTGGGGTGTGATCCATGTGCGCCGCGGAAAGGGTGTGTCTTCGCGAGAAGCGCTGACCAATGCGCAAGGCACTCTTGAGCAGGGCGGTGTGCTGGCCATTTTCCCCGAGGGCGGCAGTTGGGCCAGCGTACTGCGCCCGCCCCGCCCGGGGGCCGCGCTGCTGGCTGCGCGCAGCAATGCCCAAATCCTGCCCATCGGGCTGGATGGCTTTGTGGACGTACTTAAGAATTTTCGTCTGGGCAAGCGCAAGAAAACAACCATCCGTATTGGCAAGCCCTTTGGTCCCTTCAAGCTGGGACAGGGCACAGGCTCATACCGCGAGCAGTTGGACGAGTTTGGTCACCAGATGATGAGCCATATCGCCGAGTTGATCCCGCCGCCCCTGCGCGGGTTCTACTCCGACGACCCCGCCATCCGCGAGGCGGCCAAGGGCACAGAAATCTACCCCTGGGACGACCAGCCCGAAGGTTAGAATCGCCGCAGTTTCCGAATTTAAGGTATTAGCGGGGCGCGAAGCGCCCCGCTAATACCTTAAATTCGGGTTTCTTCCACCACTGGCTGCGTAGCTGCGAACCGCCGGTATTTCACATCCGCGGTGACCACCTCGGAACGCCGGTCGCGCACGCTGATGTTGAGATGGTCGGCGTCCTGAATGACCCCGGCGAAATCCAGGGTAATTTCGTTGGCCAATTGCGTGAAATAGGTGGACGTGGTGAACCAGACTTGCTGTTCCAGGGTGTAATACACCCCCCGGCCAACTTCCACGGTTGTATCCCGTTGGAACCATTTTTGGATTGGGGCCTGGGCAGCCTCCACCTCGGCATCGCACACCCCTGCTTGCAGGACCAGCCCGTCTGGGTAAAAACGCAGCAACTGGTAGCAGGGCACGCCCGCCTGGTTGAGCATGGTCGGCGCGGCGGTGATGTAGACTCCCTCCAATCCCCCGGCTGGCCGCCGCGACACAGGGTCCACGTTGGCGGGGAGCTTGGAGATTTCTTCCAAATTCTCGTTGGCCAGGTATTGCTCTAGCGCGGCCTGAACGTTGCGCGCATCTACATAGGCTGAAAATTCGGGCAGGTGGGCGGGGTCGAG
>CAZMMI010000086.1:9777-11502 GCA_964567255.1 uncultured Anaerolinea sp. | reverse complement strand
GAACGTTGCGCGCATCTACATAGGCTGAAAATTCGGGCAGGTGGGCGGGGTCGAGAAACAGGCCCTTGGTCAAAGCGCCAATGGCTCCGGCGATGAAAAAGGCGTTGATATGCCTCAACCCGCCGGCTAGCTCGGTGATGGTCAGAGCGTAAGGATCAGACAGTTGCGTGAGCACCAGGCCGGTTTGGGCTTCCAGGTGCCTGCGCATTTGGCTGAAGATGTCCGCGCTGGTGCTCAACTTCTGTTCCTTCTTGACCGGTGCGGGGATGATCCCACCCGGCAGCAGCCAATGGCTGCTTTCCTGGTAACCGATGACGGCGCCCGAGCGCAGGAAGGTGGCAAAACCGTATACCTGCTTGAGGAAATCGTAGTCCGAGTCCAGTATCTCCCAACAGTATTCACCAGGGTAGGCCCAGGTGAGCGTGACGGGCTTGGGGCTGTCTTGATCCACGGCGCTCAAGGTCAGGCTGCGGACACCCTCCACCTCCTCAATGCTGAAGGTGAGCTTAACGATCAGGGCGTCTTTGCCTTTCGATGGGGCCGGGTACAGGCAGTATACCCCCAGCCAATCTTTGAGCGGGGTAAGCTCCTCATTGCCTTGCAGGAGCACGACCTCGATCTCTCGCGGACGCTCATCCGGTGCGGTCAGGGTGAGTTCGATTCCGGTGGGCGGGAAGGGTTGGCCGATCTTTCCCAGGCTGGTTAGCTCGTGACGAGTACCGCGCTGGTAAAGATAAAAATCAACCAGGAGCTTCCCTTCGGTATCGATGAAGGCAGGGTTTTGGCGGACGATAATCTTGCCGGTGCCTTTCTGTAGCGGCGTCCAGCGTGCTTCCACCGCCGCGGCGGGTTGGGCCGGCGGCTTGGGGTTCAGGTTTTGGCGGATTTTCTTCAGGTAATTGAACATGCTCCGCTTTCGACCCGCCAGGGGCTAACCCGGCAAGCCTTCCAAAGCCAGCTTCACTGCTGCTTCGGCATGGATGCGAGTGGTGTCAAACAATGGCAGGGGGCTGTCTTCAGGCTTGACCAGCAGGCCAATCTCGGTACAGCCGAGGATGATGGCTTCCGCGCCGGCTTGCGCCAGCCCGGCAATCACCTCGCGGTAGGCCTGGCGTGACTCGGGGCGAATCATGCCCAGGCACAGCTCGTCATAGATCACCCGGCTCACCTCGCGGCGCTCTGCGGCGGGTGGAATTAGAGTCTCCAGTCCAAATCGGGCCAGCCGCCCGGTGTAGAAATCCTCTTCCATGGTGAAACGCGTGCCCAGCAGACCCACCCGCCTCAGCCCGGCAGCCTGCACGCAGCGGCCTGCGGCGTCGGCAATGTGCAGGAAGGGGATTTGGATGGCGGCTTCGATTTGCGGCGCGGATTTGTGCATCGTATTGGTGCACAACAGGATAAAATCGGCCCCGCCGCGTTCCAGCCGTTGGGCAGCGTCCACCATCAGTGCGGCGCCGGCTTCCCACTGCCCGCTCTGCTGCATCACCTCAATGGGCGCGAAATCGACCGAGTACATCAGGCATTGGGCCGAATGCAATCCGCCCAGACGTTCCTTCACGCCCTCGTTAATCAGGCGATAGTATTCCAGGCTCGATTCCCAACTCATTCCACCGATCAAACCGATTGTTTTCATAAGAAGAAGCCCTCAGCCGTTAGCTATAAGCCGTCAGCTTTTTAATATCTAATTTCTATCTTGCTTTCTTTTCTATCTGACCATTCGCGCCT
>CAZMMI010000086.1:0-9677 GCA_964567255.1 uncultured Anaerolinea sp. | reverse complement strand
TACTGAATGTCCGCGATCAGAATCCACCCGATGATCGTGCGCGTCTCGCCCACATATTCCACCAACAGGCATTCTCGTGAGAGGGCATCATAACGCCGCTCGGCGGGCAGCAAGCGCACAATGGCCCCTTCGGGGATGCGCGCCACGGCCTCATAATCCTCGTAGCAGCCATTGCGCGCCCAGATGTTGCGCGAGACGGTAGCGTTCAACGGCGTCGGCGTGATCGTAGGAGTTAGGGTGGGACGCGGGGTTGCCGAAGGTTCCGGCGTGGGCGTCGCTGTGCGGGTGGGCGTAGGGGTATAGGTGGCGGTGGGCGTGGCGGTGGGGGTCAGCGAGAGGATGTACGACTGCACCTGGTTGAACCCTAACCACAGCAGCAGAATCACCAGCGCCGCGCCGATGAGCCCGCCCCCAACTTTCAATCCGGTCATCGTGTTGCGGTAGGTGCTCAAGCCGCGATTCATCTCAATGACGCCGGGGTCGTTGGGGTAGCGGCTGCGCAAATCGGCGGACATGCGCGCGGCTTCGGCTGGCCAGGAGCGGTTGGCGTCCAGCACCGAAACAGATTGCTGGAGCAGGTCGTCGTAGCGCAAAATATCTTGCAGGGCCTTGTCCGTCTCGCCCTGCAACTGGTTGAGGTCATCATCGCTGTAACCCAGCGCGCGCACCTGGTCGATCAACCGGCGCGCCTCGCGGGCTTTGGTGCGAGCCGATTCGAGGGTTTGCGAGCGCAAAGCCTGCTGCTTGAGCGCTTGAATCTGCTCTTTGAGCGGCCCGGCCACCTTGGGCACGGCAGCTTCGAGCTGGTCTTTCATGCGCTGCAAAATCGGGCTCTCGCCGTATTTGAGGATTAATCCGTCCAGGTTGGTCTTGGCCTGGGCCACGGCTTTGGGATCGGGCAGGGTGGCGTTGAGGGCTTCGGCAATACCGTGCACCTGGTCTCGCTCGCGCTGCATCTGGGCCAGGCGGTCGCCGTATTTGGGCAGCCCGGTGGCGGTCGCGGCGGTATCTACCCGGTCGATGCCCTCGTCCAGGCGGCCCTGGGCAAACAACTGAACGCCTTCGTTGAACACGTTCTCGGCGTCGATGTTCTGTTGCAGTTTCTGCTCGAACTCGGTGCCTTCTTGCCAGCGTTGGATGCCGAACTGGGTGAGGATGTTTTGAGCGCGGGTGAGCAAGCCCAGGGCATCCGAATAGCGCCCCAGGCGCGCCGCCGATTGGGCTTTACCAAAAGCGGTAGCGGCTTCGGGGGGCAGCGCCACGGCAGGGATATAGCCCGTGCGCAGGTAGCCTTCGGCCTCGGTGCGGTGCTGGCGGGCCCGTTCCCAGCCCGGCTCAATCGACAGCACCTTATCGTAGATCTTGATCGCCTCGGCGTAACGCCCGCCGTAGAACAGGGTCTCGGCTTCTTCCAGTTGCTCGGCAGCATAGGGGTTGTGGACACGCTCTTCGGGTCGGGCTGGTTTGTTGTTGCCGGTTCCGCCGGTCGGGGTCGCCGCTCCGTTTTCAGCCGGGGGCAGGTTCTCACTCAGCGGCACCGAGGGCGCTTCCACGCCGCGCAGCTTGTCGCGCAAATTCTGGTAGAGCTTCTGGATTTCGGTGCGCTCCACTTGAGTCAGGGATTGAAAGTCGGCGGAATGAATCAGGTCGTCCAGATCGACCATCAAGCGGCGCAAGTCGGGCGCGGAGGGACTTTCACGCTCGAGCAGCTCACCGGCTTTTCGTATCAAGGTTTCATGATCACTCGTCATAAGGTAATGTTACTCCAATGTCATATAGGCGTCGAGCAAATCCTGACGCAGATCGGACGCCGTCTGATAAGCTCCGCCTAAGGCGCTTTCTAGAATGGCCCGCACCTGGGGGGGCAGCCGGCGGTCATCGTACGTCCATTGGGCTTTGTAAGTCTGCGCGGAGGCTTCAATTTCTTCGGGGCGGGTAGGGCCCAGGGGCAGCGCTCCGGGAGCGGTGCGCCCGGTGAGAATGTGGTGCAAGCCGCGGGCGGCGAACTGCACCAGGTCCATGTGGATTTCCATGTCCGTCAGCCCTTCGGGGTAATAACGAGCCACGTTCCAGTCGATGATGAACACGCCGTTCTTTTCTGCTTCCCAGTAGTAGTGCAAAATCTTATGGTCGCGGTAAACGACCTTGCGCTGGTGGGCGATCTGAAGAATATCACAAATTTGTATCGCCATGTGCAGCAGGTCGCCCAAGGGTTGGAAGGCGCCCCGATTGAGGGCTGCGTCGCACAACAGCAGCAGGTTGTTTTCTTTGCGCCGCTCTTCCAGCAGCAGGTAAGGCGTCCAGCCCTGGCGCGTGCGGTCTTCTAGCTCGCGCAGGAATTGTCCGGCGGCATCACAGCCCAGGCGCAGAGCGTCACCGGCGGTGGCGCGAATGCCCTCACGGTCATGATCGGCGGGCAGCGAGCCGTTGCCATCCAGGCCCAAAAATCCGCACTCCAACATGCGGTTGACGCCGGGCACATCGCGCAAATCGGAGAGGATTTGCACCTCTTCGCGGAACAAGGGCAGCGAGTAATCGGCCTTATCGGTGCGCATGATCTTGAGCGCAGCTTCGGCAAAGCTGCCGATGGGCAGGCGGTAGGCGGCGTGGTAGACGCGCGCCGATGAGCCGCGAGCTTCCGGCATCCAATTGTCCAGCGGGTCCAGAAAAGCCAGGTCGGCGTTAGGACCCACACGGCCTTCGTGCACGCCGCTGAGCGCGGGGATTTCTGCCAGTTTCTTGCCGTTGCCGAGCAAGGGTTGCAGGTGCTCCAGTCGTTCAAAACGCTGCAGCCAGGGCATGTCGGCCATCAGGGCCGGTTGGGCCAGGAGCAAGTCGCCGGGCCATGTACCCCGCCGCATCTGCTTGAGGCCGTCCAGAAGCCCATCCAGCCAGCCGGCCGGGCCCACCTGGTTGTGCAGCTCGCGGCCTTCAAATTCCAGGTTGGTGACGAACTCGCGCAGGACCTCGCCTTGGGCCGGCCCCACACGCAGACGCATCAACCAATCGGGCGCGGCGCGGATGGCTTTCTCGGCGCGCAGCAAGCGGCGCCGGTCGGGGTCTACCATCAGCAAGGTTCGCAGCCCGCGCCCGGCGGACTGGAATTCGCGGTGTCCCCAGGCATCCAGCACCGCGCGCACCTGTTCTTGCGGACGGACCATCTGCGAGCGCAGATCGTAGGGGGTGAAGCGCTCGAACTCATCCAAAATCAGCAGGACTTCATCATAGGACAGGTCGGAGTGCGGGGGAAGCGGCTCGAGCTGCACCCAGTTGTAGATCACTTTTCGCATCCGCTCGAGGTAGGCTTGATTTTCTTCCAGCGCCGCGGCGGTTTCGGGGTCGGGGTTGCGCGCCAGGCGGTCTTCCAGGGCCTGGGCAGCCGACTGCACGCTCAGGGCGGCGCGGCGCAAGGTGAGCAGGGGGCGGGGTGGTTCTTCCTTGCCTTCGGGCTGACTGCGCAGCTCGCGGATCAGTTCGTGCCAGCCTTCCGGCTCGGCTTCGGCACCTAGCCCATCCAACATGCGCCACAGCGCTTCTGCCCAATCGGCTTGCAAGGCGGCCTGGATGATGGGCGCGAACATGCCGGGGTTGGGCAGCCCGCCAATGTGCCGGGCCAGGTTGCCGGTCAGCTTCCAGGCTGCCGGGTTGGCCCCCGGCAGTTTTTGGGCCCAACCGCACAACTCGCGCAAGGCGGGCCAATCCTGCCGCGAGGCCAGGCTCTCGGCTGCGCTGGTCACCAGGCGCAGGGCAGCTTCCAGGTCAGGCAGGCGTCCCATATCCAGGATGCGCACTTGCAGGGGCTGTAGTTCGGCCAAACGCTGATCGGCGTCCAGGCCGGGCTGGGTCAACTGCGCCTGGGTTTCTTGCAATTCTTTGAACAGGCCGGCATTTTTCTGGTACCCGGCCACGATGCGCTTCTTCAAGCGCTGAATCGTCGCGGTCAGCGCATCTGGTTGGACGGATGTCTCGGGCCACTCCAGCGTTTTGGCCAGGTCCGGCGCGTTTTGTTGCAAAAAGCGCCCCATCTCTTCGATGAACTGGCGCCAGTCGTCGGCACGAGAGTGGCGGCGGTTGCGCGATGCGCCATCGGCTTCCAGAAGGATGGTGTTGCCCCAGTCGATGATCGTCACCCGGCCATTCTCAGGGTCCCAAAAGACGTGGTCTATCTTCACGTCGTTCCACAGCAGGCCAAAGAAAGGCTCTCCGGCCTCGCCCTTGGCTTCGTGGATAGTCTCGAAGACGGTCAGAATGGCGTGCAGGCAGGCATAGATGACCGCCACGGGCAGAACGCCGCTTTCCTGAATACGCTCCAACAGCATCCGCTGGGCGTTGGGGCGAACTGCCAGTTCGGCCGGCGAAAGCCCTCGGCCAACCGCGCGGGCCAAATCGCTCAGCGAAACACCCTCCGCTTCGGCGATGATGATAAAATGCGCGCCCGAAAACTCGCGCCCGCCCTTGCTTTGATCCAACAAGGCCGGGGTATGCACCGAGACGATGCTGTTCTGCTGCCAAAGGTCGCTGAGAAACTGCAAAACCAGCCCTTCGCGGCGAATCTGGTCGGATTGGCGGCGGACTTCGTAGCTGAGCGCATTGGCGCGCGGGCGTTTGAGGATGGCAGGGCGGTGTTCCACCAGGGATTCCACCCGGTAAACCTCGCCGGCGTCCCCTTCGCCCACTTTTTCCAGGGCAATCCATGCGCTCGAACTGCCCGGTAGTACGAAATCAGACATAGGGTTGGATTACTTGTCCAGTGTAAAACTCATCCCGTCTCGGCCGGCGATTGCGTCGGGAAATTCCAGGCGGGCAAACTGGGCGGCTTCTTCGCGTTGGGCAAAAGTTTGGTAGCGCCAACCGTCGAAGTGGATGAGGGCCATTTGTTTGGCGTTGGCTTCACGGGCAATTTTTCCGGCTTGCCGTGGGGTGAGGTGCGGCCATTCGGTGCTGCTGTCGCCGTTGGGCAGCGAACATTCCAGCAAGACCAGGTCGGCATCCTTGGCCAGATGGATGGCGTTGGCGCAGTAGCCGGTGTCGGTAACATAGGCCAGGGTGGCCCCATCGGCTTGCAGTCGGAAGCCCAGCACTGGCCCGCTGTGAATGAGCGGCAGGGCTTCGATTTTGAAAGGCAGCTCCTCTCGAACCGCGTCAAACTCAGAGATGGTCACCGGATAACTCAGCGCATCCAGCGAGATGGTAAACCGCTTATCGAAGTAGTCGGCTAGCGCTTCGACTACGCCGGTCATGCCAATGATCTTTAATCCGGCAGGAAAATTGTCTTTGGCCAGGGTGTGGAACCCAATCAAATGGTCGTAGTGGAAATGACTGAGAAACAGATACGCCGGTTTGCTGCTGACTTCATACTGGTCGATTTTAGCAAAGCCGTAGCCCGCGTCAAAGATCACCGTCCAGTCGTTCGATTCAACCAGCACGCAGGGCGTGTTTCCGGTAGCGGTGTCAAACCATCCATTGGTGCCCAACAAAGTGACCTGCATAAATTCGTGTCCCTTATCAATCTTTTCTGGCGCTACTCCCCTTTTCCAGCCGCCGAAAGGCGGTTCCCCTTACGATTAGATGGATTATACCCGACTCGCTGGAAATGGAAAGTCGCGCGCTGGCGCAAGACTCTACAGGTTGGCAAGAAACCCAAGCGCCCGCTCGCCATAGTCGTAGAGGCGGGTCTTCAATGCGGGCTATCGCCCTTTTTTTATCCAGGTCTCAGCGGGCCGGCTTTTTTGGCCTATAAGACAGCCCCGCCTTCTTCACACAGTAGGGGAAGTTCATGAACTTCCCCTACTGAGAATTGCCCCACCCGAGCGTATAATCACGGATTGAAAAAACTGCTCTTGAAAATCCGTCTGCTCCCGAATTTCCGCATCCGTAATCTGTACCTCCGGTGGCACCACCACCAGCTTGTCATCGTCATCGTCCAACCGGTGAATGACCGCCACGCATACCCCTGTGAAGCGCTGCAAGGGCTCCCCCACCCCCAGTACATAGGCATCCAAATCCTCGCCGTCCGGCGCAGGCACGCCTGGGATATAGCCGTAATTCACCGGGTAGAGGAACCCATGCGCAGGGTGCGCAGAGCCCATCGGCCGGTCGATGATCACCTCGACGGTTTGGCCGAGAAAAGAGAGAACAGGAACCCAGCGGTCTATTCGTTCTCCAACTGCTGCTGGTACTGCTTCACCTCTTCGGCGGGCATGGGCGGAGGAACCTTTATGTCCAATTCTTCCAGCGTCTCCAGCAAAATCTTGCCAATCACCAGGTTGCGGAACCACTTCTTGTCGGCGGGGATGACATACCAGGGGGCCCACTCGGTGCTGGTGCGCTCCAGGACATCCTCGTAGGCTTCCTCATACTGGTCCCAAATGGCCCGTTCCTTCAAATCGCCAGGGTTGAACTTCCAGTGCTTGCTGGGGTCGGCCAACCGCTCCAGCAGGCGCTCCTTTTGCTCCTTGCGACTGATGTGCAGGAAGAACTTGAGAATGGTCGTGCCTTCTTCAGCCAGCAAGCGCTCGAAATCATTGATCTGGTCGAAGCGTTTCTTCCACACCTCGTCAGGTACCAGCTTGTGGATGCGCACCACCAACACGTCCTCATAATGGCTGCGGTTGAAAATGACGATTTCGCCCTTGCCAGGAGTCTGCTTGTGGACGCGCCACAGGTAATCATGGGCCAGTTCTTCGGCGGTGGGCACTTTGAATCCCGCCACGCGCACGCCTTGCGGGTTCACCCCGTCAAACACCGCGCGGATGGTGCCATCCTTGCCGCTGGTATCCATGCCTTGCAGCACCACCAGGATCTTATGCTTGCCCTCGGCGTACAGGCGCTCCTGAAGCGCTTCCAACTTTTCGTTGATCTCAAGGAATTTCTCCTGGGCGGCTTCTTTGTCGCCGGTGCCTTCCGTGTCAATTTTTTGCAGTTTTACCTTCTCTTTGGGAGAAACACGGTATTTGTCCATTGAACCTCTCCTTTGGTTAGCTCAAATTCCAAAATGGGTTAAAATAGGGTAACTGCTCAAAGGGCCCAGAGAGTCGCTTCGTGAACCTCTGACCGAGTAGTTATGCAAACGATTGCTTCCCCTTCAATTTTACATCAGGAGCGAGAAATGGCTTTCTTCGATTTACCCCTCGATCAACTCGAAACCTATCGACCTGAGCGCGGCGAGCCGGCCGACTTTGATACCTTCTGGCAAGCCACGTTGGCAGAGACCCGGCAGCATCCGCTCAATGCGCGTTTCGCGCCCGTGGATTTCGGCCTGCGCACACTGGAAGTCTACGATGTGACCTACGCCGGGTTCGGCGGGCAGGACATCAAAGGTTGGCTGCTGCTGCCCCGCGGCCAAAGCGGAAAACTGCCTTGCGTGGTCGAGTACATCGGCTACGGTGGCGGTCGCGCCTCGCCCTATAACTGGCTGACCTGGCCCGCGGCGGGTTTCGCCACCCTGGTCATGGACACGCGCGGTCAGGGCAGCTCCTGGAGTCACGGCGACACCCCTGACCCCGAGCCGGCAGATAGCAATCCGCATCACCCCGGCTTCATGACCCGCGGCATTCTCAATCCCAAGGCCTATTATTATCGCCGCGTGTTCGCTGACGCGGTGCGAGCGGTTGAAACCGCCCAGAGTCATCCCGCCGTAGATGCCTCGCGCATCGCCGTCACCGGCGGCAGCCAGGGCGGCGGCATTACCCTTGCGGCGGCGGGCCTGTGCCCCGACGTCAAGGTGGCTATGCCCGATGTGCCCTTCCTGTGCCATTTCCGCCGGGCCATGTCCATCAGCGACAGCTATCCCTATCACGAGATCGTCAATTACCTCAAGGTTCACCGTGACCTGATCGAACCGGCCTTCAAGACTCTGGCATACTTCGACGGGATGAATTTCGCGGCCCGCGCCAAAGCCCAATCGCTTTTCTCGGTAGGCTTGATGGACGATACTTGCCCGCCTTCCACCGTTTACGCAGCCTACAACCATTATGCCGGGCCTAAGCAGATCAAAATCTACGAGTTCAACCAGCACGAAGGCGGCGGCATCTTCCAGACCGAAGCCAAAGTGAATTTCTTGCAATCTATTTGGAATTGAGGAGCAGATCATGGGTTATTTTCTTGGTATCGATGAATCGACTACGGGCGTAAAGGCCCTCTTGACCGACCGGCAGGGAAACGTGGTGGGCATTGCCCACACCGAGCTGGAGTTTTTCACCCCGCAACCGCTGTGGAGTGAGCAGAACCCCGTCGATTGGTGGAACGGCGTTGTCAAAAGCATCCGCGAGGTGCTGCGCACCACCGGCGTGCCCGGTGACCAGGTGGAGGCCATCGGCCTCACCGGGCAGATGCACGGCCTGACCCTGCTGGACGAGAACGGCGCCGTTCTGCGTCCGGCCATCCTGTGGAACGATCAACGCACCGGCCCGCAGTGCGATGAAATGCGCCGCCGGCTGGGCAAGAGCCGCCTGATCGAACTGACCGGCAACGACGCCCTCACCGGCTTCACTGCCCCCAAGATTTTGTGGGTGCAGCAGAATGAACCCGAGATCTACGCCCGCATCAAGCACATCCTCCTGCCCAAAGATTATGTACGCTACTGCCTGACCGGCGAATTCGCCATCGACCGGGCCGACGCTGCTGGAACCATTTTGCTGGACATCAAAACCCGTGATTGGTCGCCGGAGATGCTCAAGGCTTTGGAAATCCCTCTGGAATGGCTGCCCAAGACCTATGAAGGCCCCGAGATCACCGGGCGGGTAACCGAAGAAGCGGCCCGCGTAACCGGCTTGAAGGCGGGCACCCCCGTGGTGGCCGGCGGCGGCGACCAGGCCGCGCAGGCGGTGGGTGTGGGCGCGGTGCGCCCCGGTATTGTGGCCCTCACCCTGGGCACTTCGGGCGTGGTGTTCGCTACCACCGGCCAGGCCTTCATCGAGCCGGAAGGGCGCCTGCACGCCTTCTGCCACTCCGTGCCCGGGCGCTGGCACCTGATGGGCGTCATGCTCTCGGCGGCGGGCAGCCTGCGCTGGTACCGCGAGACGTTTGCCCCCGGCGTGAGTTATGACGACCTGCTGGCCCCGGCAGCCAACGTGCCCATGGGCAGCGAAGGCCTTCTGTTCCTGCCCTACCTGACCGGCGAGCGCACCCCGCATCCCGATCCGCTGGCCCGTGGAGCCTTTGTGGGGCTCACCGTGCGCCACAATCAGGCTCACCTCAGCCGGGCTGTGCTGGAGGGCGTGGCTTTTGGCTTGCGCGACAGCTTCGAGCTGATGAAATCCGCCGGTCTGGCCAGCATCGAGCAGGTGCGCGTTTCGGGTGGCGGCGCCAAGAGTTCATTGTGGACGCAGATTTTGGCCGACGTGTTCAATGCCGAGCTGGTCACGGTTAACACTACCGAGGGCGCTGCATACGGCGCGGCACTGCTGGCGGGCGTGGGCGTGGGCGCCTGGACCGATGTGGATGCGGCCTGCCAGGCCACCGTGCGCGAGACCGGTTCGACCAAACCGACCGCCGCGGGCGTGGCCTTCTATGATAAAGCCTATGCCGCCTACCGGCAGTTGTACCCGGCCTTGAAGGACATCTCGCACAAACTGAGTGAGTTGTAGTTTCACATTCAGAACCTGAAGAAAACCGCAATTGAAGATCGTGCGGGCTGTAAAGCCCGCACGATCTTCAATTGCGGGAACCTACGCTAT
>CAZMMI010000085.1:8512-14527 GCA_964567255.1 uncultured Anaerolinea sp. | reverse complement strand
ATTTCTGGTCCCGGCGCCATCCAACACATTTGGATTACTGTCCACCCCACACAATGGCGGCGTCTGGTCCTGCGCGCCTATTGGGACGGCGAACAAACACCCTCCATCGAAACACCTCTGGGCGACTTCTTCTGCAATGGCTGGGGGATGCGCTGTAACGTAAACTCGCTGCCAGTCGCTGTCAATCCTGCCGGTGGTTTCAACAGCTACTGGGAAATGCCTTTTCGCGGTAGCGCGCGTTTCACCATAGAAAACCTGTCTCCCGAACCGGTCCATGGTTTCTTCTTCCAGATCACTTACGCTCTCACCGAGATTCCGGAAACCGCTGCTTACTTCCATGCCCAATGGCGGCGCGCCAATCCCTTGCCCTATGGCTCTGTGCACACCATTCTGGATGGCGTCAGCGGCATGGGGCACTATGTCGGCACTTATATGGCCATCGGGGTCAATAACGACGGCTGGTGGGGTGAAGGCGAGGTCAAGTTCTACCTGGATGGAGACGGTGAATTCCCCACCATCTGCGGCACCGGCACCGAGGATTACTTCGGGGGCGCCTGGAACTTTGAGCATCCTGCCGGGCAGTATGGCATCTATTCCACCCCCTTTCTTGGCCTGCCGCAAGTGATCAAACCGGACGGGCTGTACATCACTCAACAGCGCTTTGGCATGTACCGCTGGCACATCCAGGATCCGATTCGCTTCCAGAAAGACCTGCGCGTGACCATTCAGGATCTAGGTTGGCGCTCGCGGGGACGCTACCTTCTGCGCCAGGACGACATCGCCACCACCGCTTTCTGGTATCAAGCAGAACCGCACGCCCCTTTCCCCTCGTTTCCCCAGGCAGATAATCTAGAAGTTATTTAATTTCATCACACCACAAAACAGAACACCCTGCCCAAAGCAGGATGTTCTGTTTTGGTTACTGCTTAGCCCTTTTGGGAAAGAGACCGAATTTGTGGTGCTTGGCGGAGCTTCGCCCCGCCAAGCACCACAAATTCGGGACATTTCTACCAGGGCCTGAGTAGTTACCTGTTTTGTAATCGATTAATGAGAACTTTAATCTTTCCGCACCACGAGGTTTCTCCCACGCTGCTTGGCGAGGTAAAGCGCCTGGTCCGCTCTGTCAAGCACCGACTCTACTGATTCGCCCATCCGCCGCTCCGCTACTCCCAGACTGGCAGTCAACCTCAGGCTGACGTCCTTCACGACAAACGGGAAAGCCTCGATTCTGGCTCTCAGTCGTTCTGCCACCTGACACGCTCGCTCAATGTCACTCTCTGTTAGCAATATCACGAACTCCTCACCACCATACCGCCCCAAGATATCCAATTCGCGCACCTCACTCCGGCAGCACGACGCAATCTTGCGCAGCACTTCATCCCCCGCGGCGTGTCCGTGCGTATCGTTCACCCGCTTGAAGAAGTCCACATCCAGCATGATCGCTGTCACTGGCCTGCGATAGCGCTCCGCCCGCTCCACCTCTTTCTCTGCTTCTTCAAAAAAATGCCTGCGGTTGTGCAATCCTGTCAAACCGTCCGTTACCGATAGCCAACGAATCTCATCCATGGCTTTTCGTAGTTCGCGGATCAGCTCCGTGGTGTAGCGTAATCGACTACTCAATGTGCTGGATAGGCTTTCCGAAAAATCAGGAAATTCATTGATCAAGCGCTCAAAACAACCCTTATCCAAACCTAGCACCACTGAGGCCATCTCTGCGCGCGCGCTGGTGGAACGTGGCTGGTTTTCAAGCAGCGCCATCTCGCCAAACATCTCGCCCGGCGTAAAAAAGCGTAGAGCAGGCCCCGCCTGAGGCTGGCTTGCTGCGGGTATATAAATGGCAATCTTGCCGTTGTGGACCACATACACAACTTCACCATCGTCACCTAACTCGAAAAGCACTTCTCCAGCCTTCAATTCGCGTGGTTTTATACAATCGGCAACCATTTCCAAAGCCGTATCGGGTAGCGTTTTAAAAACCACGTTCTTTTTTAACGTATCAATTGGATTCACTTTTGATTGCCTCTATGCTCCGGCTTTACCTTGCTCAACAACCGGGCGCCATGCACAGGAAGAATTCCCGCATTGAGCGTTCCATGTTCGATGCGAAAAGCGCGATCATCTTTCACGTCCCACAATTCTATCCCATCTTCCAGGAAATCACCGGTTTGGATAACTATTTCCTTCTCCTGGTCATGGAAATTAAATACGGCCAGGTAACCGGCTAGATTCCACGCAGCAATTGGGAATTCACCTTCCATAAAGCCAATCGCTTTTGCTGGCTGGCCATCGCAGAATCGGGCAATCTCAAGAACAGTCCCCATCAACTCCCAGGTTTTCTCGGGCAGCGTTCCCAATCTGTCAGAGAAGAACAACAGCCCGCCGGTCACCGCTGCGGCTGCCGCCAGGGTATATCGCTCTGCTTCTGTGAGCTTCGTTTCTGTGTCGCGCAGCATCAGGCAATCCGGGTCGTTTAACCACCATCGGCGGTGAAACGCGCACCGCGCCAGAATGCTTCGCACCGCCGTCCGCGTGCACAGGGCGTGCGGATCGCGCGTCCAACGGGTTCGCAGCGGATCCTCCCAATAGGGAGCCACATCCGGCCCAATGCGCATACCGTCCACCCATCCCTGCGCCGGACCAAATGGCGATCCACAGCCCAACAAGAACACATCTTCGCCAGCCGCCTCGCGCACCAATTGATACCCCAGACTCAAGCGTTGGGCAGCCGTCAGGCTAGAATCATGGGCGTGTCCCGGCAAACAGGCGCCATAAACAAAATCCAACTTGAGGTAGTTGAACCCCCATTCGTGAACAACGGTACGAATGACGTTTCTTAGATACTCCTGGAAACCGGGGTGGGTTGTATCTAGCCCATAAAAGCGCCCCTCTAAACCCCAATTAGGATTCCAGCCGGCCAACTGGGGCTTTCCACGGGAATCCCGCAACACCCACTCGGGGTGTTCTCGGAATAATGCGGAATTCCCTCGAGCCACAAATGGCGCCATCCACAAACCCGCCCGCATACCGTTGCCGCGCATTTGAGCGGCAAGCCCAGACAACCCTTGGGGGAATTTCTCATTTACAGATAGCCAATCCCCCACCGCAGTCTGATAACCATCGTCAATGACAAACACTTGCCAATCGGGCTGGTGTTGGAAAACTTGGTCCAGGTTTTCTTGAATCGTCTTGGCACTGATTTTTGTGTAATAGTAATACCAGGAGCACCACCCTGCCGGAGAGCGCGTTGGCAGCGAGTGTTCCCTGGCACTGCTGTTCAAATACTGATCCAGCAGTTCATCAGGATGCCTCCCAGCGATGCTCCATACCTCATCCAGCACAACCGTCTCCCCCGGATTCACTAACCGCCCGCCAAAATCGTACACCAACTCCAGACGGGCTGCCTTACGCTTTTGATTTGGCAGCCATGCATTCACATAGACGAACTGCTCTCGTCTTTTTCCCTGCCCTATCAACAAATAAAGGCTCTCATCCAGGTTGCCCAACAAAGCAAACATCTCTCCGGTGAAAGCGCCGGGCTCATTCTTGGGAGGGTTGCGCGGGTTGCTTTGCAAAATGTTCATCGGCTTCAACCAGGATGCGTGCTCAACTTCATTCGCCTGGAAGGCCCGAGACTCTGACCAGGATTGGTAACCATTCTTGAAAAACGACCAGCGGGCATCGTTGCGGCCTAGCTTGCAAATGCTTGACTGTAGCACCACCTTCTCTAAGCGCAATGGCTTCTCACCTTGCCAGGCCAACCTCCCCTTGATGCGTAATTGCGCCTCGGCCTCGTAAGACATCTCAAGCCGCCAGGTGCCGCCGGCAGCAATCGTTGGGTTTGTCTGATCCCACTGCAAGTCAACAACCTCAGCCTCTGTCACCACAACCGCCCGCCAATCTCCCAGGCGAACATCCAATTCAAAATGGCTTGCCTTTAGGTTATTCTCAATGTGCCACATGGCATATCCTTTCAATTTTTTCTGCACGCAGCAGCGGTTCACCACGGCTCGCGTCTACCTCAATCACTCCGGTCACCAACAGCGGATCATTCCCACCAATCCACGCTCGCACACGCCTGTATACATCCGGGAACAAGACAACATCCAGCGTGCCCTCCAGGTCCTCCAGGCTCAGGAATAACATAGAGTCCCCCTTGGCCGTCTTTCCCCGATGCGAGGTTTGCCGAACACCCGCCACGGTCACTTTCTGCCCGGTGCGCCCCGCTGCCTCCAAGGTATTCACTGCTCCCGCCTTCGCGATTTCCCTCGCGCAAAGCTCCAGCGGGTGCGCCGTCAGGCTAATCCCCAACACCGCTTGCTGAGCTTCCACCAGCCGCTCCAACGTCCATTCTTCGTCCGGCGATTCGGCGAAATTGAACAGGCTCATCTGTCCGCTGCGCCAGCTACCCCCGCGCACTCTGGCCAGAATTGAACCCATCGGCCCGAATTCACTCAGCCCGCCGGCCAGCGCCAGGTTCTCAGCCTCGCCTCGCCTTGGATCCACGCGCGCCAGGAAATCCTCTATAGAATGGAACGGCCTCCCTCGCAAGATTCGCTCCTGGGTTCTGCCAGTCAGATCACGAACCTGATCCATGCCAACATACAATACCGCTTCTCCTTCCGGGTAGGCTACACTGAATTGGCGCTGGGCGTGATTAACTTCCGGCGGCTGGATTTTCAAACCCATGCGCCGGGCTTCGTTCAAGTACACTCGCTGGCTGTAATATCCGCCCCAATTAGCCAACACCGCAGCCATAAACTCCGCCGGAAAATGAGACTTACACCACGCTGACCGCCAGGCTACCTGTGCATAAGAAGCAGCATGAGCTTTTGGGAAGCCATAGCCGGCAAAGGCCGCCATCAACTCCCAAATCCGTTCACCAACATCGGGGGGAACATTACGGCGCTCTTCCGCTCCACGGATGAACTTTTCTTTCAGCACCTGCATTTGCTTGCCGGGGTCAAAGTGACTCATCGCTCTGCGCAACATATCTCCTTCCGCCAGGCTCATCCCGCCCAGGTCCGCCGCGATGCGCAGCACCTGTTCCTGGTATAGAATCACCCCGTATGTTTCAGCCAAGAGTTGGCTCAAAGCGGGGTGCAATTGCACGGGCGTTTCCTCGCCACGAAAACGCCGCACAAAAGCATCCTTCAATCCTCCCTGCAGCGGTCCAGGCCGGTACAGCGCCAACGCAACCATGATATCAGCCGGAGTCCGGGCATGGATGTCCCGCAGCACCGAACGCATCCCTGGACTCTCGATTTGAAAACACCCCACCGTGGCGCCTGTTTCCACCCGTTCGGCGGTAGGCGGATCATCCAGCGGAACCACTTCCAAGACATCCAGCGGTCCGGCAAACTCCGTCCTGCGCCAGGAATAGATCGCGTCCGCCACATCCCCCAGAACGGTCAATCCGCGAATACCCAGCATATCAATCTTCACCAACCCCAGGGCTTCCACCGAATCCAGATCCAGTTGAGTGATGATTACCCCTTTGGCCCCCGAACGCATTACCGCGGTCAGGTCGGTCAGCTTGCCCGGCGCCACGATTAAGCCGCCCGGATGCACCGAGAGATGTCGCGGGATACCCAGCAGCGCCTCTGCTTCGGTATAAATAGCACTAAATTGAGGATAGGTGCGGCGAAGATCTTTGAATGGTGATTGCGGGACATCGCCCTCCTCCTCCGTTTCGCGCCTGGCCCAAAAAGCGTACGGCAAAGTATTGGTCAATTCTCTTGCCTTGTCGGGAGAAAGGCCGTGAGCTTTGGCCACATCCGCGAGCGCCGATCGGGGGCGAAAGCGGTTGATCGTCGCCACCATCGCTACCCGGTCTTCTCCATAGAGGTCAAACACATGCTGGATGACTCGATCTCGCCCGCGAGAACATAAATCCGTATCAATATCCGGCGGTGTTACTCTAGCCGGGTTTAGGAAGCGCTCAAAATATAAATCTAGGGCCAACGGGTCCGGCGAAGTGATTCCTAAACAATGCGCTACCAGCGAGCCCGCCGCCGA
>CAZMMI010000085.1:0-8412 GCA_964567255.1 uncultured Anaerolinea sp. | reverse complement strand
TCGTAAGTGCAACGATCCGCGATTTCCAAAGTCGCAGCCATCGCCTCGGGGAACTCTTCGTAGCGCTCGAGCATTTCCTCTCGGCCCAGGAAGTACGTCCCAGCAGGCGCCGCCGCCGTCGGGTTCAGCTTACCCAACGGCTTGATCTCCCGTATCGCCGCCACCGTCCGTTGCAAAGCTGCTTGCCCTGACTCCAGCGTAAAAACGGGGTGCACAGCAACCACTGGGATGCGCGCCGACTGCGCCAGACGCTTTTGCTGGTGCATCCGCCAGGGGCTCTTCCCATCGGGATCGCTCAAAGCTGCGTAGAGCCGCCCTGGAAAGCACGCTGATATTGTTTGGAGCCGTTCACCGCTCGGGTCGTGTTGATCTCCGCTGATGGCGATCAGTCCTTCGGAAAAACTTGCAATTGTTTCCAGGCGCCCAGCTCGTCCAGGCTCCAGATGGATCGTGCTGCTCAGCCGGCATATATTTGCCCAGCCCTCACCGTCCATCGCTAGCAAAACCAGTCGATCGGCAGCTTCGGCCCAAAGCAGATCAACCTCCAACCCCAAAAGAGGCCGAATTCCCAGCTTTCGGCAGGCTTGACTGAACGCAACTGCCCCGCTGATCAGGTTGTGATCTGTCAACGCCAGGGCTGGGTACCCTTCTGCACTACCGCGTGCCGCCAATGCTTCTGGAGAGGAAATTCCTTCCAGCAACGAAAAGTAAGAATGTACGTTTAGCGGGCAGAAGGAAACCAAATCTCCTCCCTTGGTGAAAGCCAGATCAAAATAGCCCCAGAACCGTGCGGGGTGGTTATGATATTGCAGTCACCACAGTTGTGGTCGCAGCCGAATCGCGATGCAGCATCAGGATCAAGTACCAACCAAAGAGTACCAGGATAGGCAGTTCGGGCAAACGAGCCGCGGACGGAAGAACCTCTACCTCAGCCGATTGCTTGAAGAAACCGCCAATCTGAAAGCCCACCAGCGGCTGCTCGTCTTCTGTCTTCCACTCCATGCGGGTCATCCAAAAATTAGTGGTTGCTTTATAGCGTTTTCCGCCGGCAAACTCCAACGTTCCACCGTCACTCCAGGTGTTGTTCGTGAAAATCGCCAGGTCTTCTTCTGAGTTTTTCGCCCGGATACTGGCCCGGTTCTCCCAGAACCCAATCCGCTTGAATGTCCACTCACCGTCGCCGCTGGTTGCAAAAGCCAGCGTTCCCCATGAACTGCGAAAATTCAAGGTCGCAACCAGAGTCTCCGCAGTCAGCAGTTGGTATTCCTCTTTCAGGCGAGGCTGCACCCATTTCAACGGGTGACTGGTGAGTTGTGTAATCTTTAGCATATAATCTCCTATATGTATTCCTTATATTATATACGCGAGCCGGCTTCTGCGGTCGCAACTGGCTCATAGGGAAACGGCGAGGCGAAATCCGCATTTTGGATTGTCCTACCACAGCGCCTTCCAAAGAGCTTTACGGCGTTTCGCAAAGTATCTTGTCATTTTCCTGGGGTTGGGGTAGAAGCAGTCGCGTTGCGACTGCTTCTACCCCAAAGAAATTGTTTCCCCCTTCCGGCGATGCTTTTCGCCGGGAGGGGATGGCGCGCAGCGCCGGGGGTGGGTTCTTCACGCCGGCACAGGGTCGTTGGCAGCACTTTGCGAATGGCCCTGCCAAGGGCTTCGCAACCGGCATCGCTTTTACGGGAAGAAGTTATAATTGTCACTGTGGGTAACCTACACACCGAGGCAAAGCATGAATCCCTTTACCGGAAAAGAACGAATCGCCAACATTCTCAAGCGCGAGCCTGTCGACCGGATTGGAATCTTCGAGCATTTCTGGAACGACACGCACCGTGTCTGGAGAGAAAACGGCTGGATCGGTGAAAACGAAAGCTTCGAGGATCACTTCAACTACGACATGCAGATCCTGTGGGCATTCAACACCGTCGCCGACCTGGACTTCGTCCCGACGACGATTGAGGAGACCGAGGAAACCATTCTGCAACGAGATGGCAACGGGGCACTGCTGCGCCGCCATAAACTCCACGATGCTACACCTGAGCATGTCGATTTCTTGGTCAAAGATCGCGAGTCATGGGAAGAACACGCAAAAGAAAAACTAACCCCAGACCGCAGGCGGATAAATTTTGATGGCTATCGTCAGGCGCGTAAGCACGCCGCTGAGAAAGACCGTTTCTTTTGCTGGTCCGGCGTGAATGTCTTTGAGATGATCCACCCCCTTTGTGGTCACGAAAATATGCTCATGGGTATGGCAGACGACCCAGCCTGGGTCAAGGACATGGTCCACACCTACGCCCAATTGACCATTGACCTCTTCGAAACCCTTTTCAGCGAAGAAGGCTATCCCGATGGTATCTGGTTCTATGAGGACATGGGCTACAAACAGCATCCTTTCATGTCGCCACGCATGTACCGTGAGATCATCCAGCCTGGGCACAAACTCACCATCCAATGGGCAAAAAGCAAGGGGCTGCCAGTCATCATGCACTCTTGCGGTTACGTCGAACCCCTCGTCCCCGGCATGATCGAAGCTGGAATTGACTGTCTGCAAGTCATCGAGGTCAAAGCCGGCATGGACCTGCTCAGGCTCTATCAGAATTTTGGCGACAGACTCTCCTTTATGGGCGGAATCGACGTGCGTGTGCTCTACAATAACGACCGGACTGAAATCGACGCTGAACTAGAAGCCAAAATCCCCATCGTCAAGGGTAAGTACGGCTATGTCCTGCACAGCGATCATTCCATTCCCAGCAATGTCACGCACGACACCTATCAATATTTCATCGACAAAGGTATGCAGCTAGGTTCTTACGCATAACACCTCAGGAGAAAACCACATGACAGACCTTCTCATCATGGGAAAACGCATCGATCTGGATCAATCCCCAATTCTTTACAACAAACCGTTCAATTTGATTAGCTTCACTGAAGACTGGGAAGTTCACAACTCTCAGTGGCACTACCGTGACGGCGCTTTTTGGGGGCGCAATGCTTTGCCCGCTCCAGGCGTGCTGATCTCGCGCAAGAAATTCCCCGGCAACGTGCTCATGGACTTTACCGCCCAGACCACTCTCCCTTCTACACATGACATCAATGTCATGTGGAACATGAGCTGGGACGAAGCCGCGAACATGCGTGGCGTAGCTTACGTTGCCGGCTTGCAAGGCTGGTGGGATGGCAGAGTAGGAATCGAGAAGTCACCCGAGTACAAACTCAACGCCCTGGCGCCCTCGCCCTGGTTCCAGCCGGGCCAGGAATACCACATCCAGGCCGGCAGCATCGACGGGCACTGCTTCCTGTTCGTCGATGGGGTTTTGTGTCTGGAGCTAACCGACCCCGAACCCATCGATTCGTCGGCCCACACGCGTGTAGGCTTCGAGGCCTACCAGAGCATGATCAAAGTCAGCAACCTGACCATTCGGCAGATCGTTTGGGAACCACGCGAGCAAAAATACCCCGCCGAGTTCGAATGAACCATCTCAGTTCCACGTCATCCTTCACCGTAAAAACCCTCCAGACCGAACAGGATTGGTGGCGCGTTCGCAACCTGCTCATTGAAACCTTCTCTGTCACCGGCCCCGGCTTCAACTGGGAACTGCGCCGCTGGGAAGGCACTCGCTTTCACCGGGAAGTCACCTGGAGCCCGGCTGTCTTCGCCGACTTTCGCCTTTGGGAAACAGCCTCTGGGCGGCTGGCGGGCGTGGCCCTCCCAGAAGGTGATGAGATCAATTTGCTCATCCACCCTGAATTCCGCGATCAGATCGAAGAGTCCATGCTGGATTACAGCCAGGTCAATTTTGCCCGCGAAAACGACGACGGTCGAAAGCAGGTTCAAATCACCATCTATGAGTGGGATAAAGTACGGCAACGTCTGGTTGAAAAACATGGCTTCGAGAAAATGACTTACGGTTGGATCACCCGCTGGATGCGTCTGACCGCCCAATCAATTCAAGTGCCTGCCATCGCGCCGGGATACACGGTACGCGTCACACACTCCTCAGCCGAAGACCCGGAACATTGGGCTGACTGCCAGCGCATGGCCGATCTGCTCAACGCCGGCTTCAACCGGCCTGATTTCCACCAGGCACAGGAATACCACAATTTCATGACCCAACTGCCCATGTTCCTCAACGAACTCAACCTGGTCATGGTCGCCCCGGACGGCAGCTTCGCCTCCCACGCCGCCCTCAATTACGACTCTGCCAACCGCTTTGCCATCTTTGAGCCCGTCTGCACGCACCCCGATCACCGTCAGCGTGGCCTGGCCAAAGCGCTCATGCTGGAAGGTTTACGCCGGGTTCGCGCCCTGGGGGCCCGCATCGTCGAGGTGTCCACCGGCGACGCCGATGCCGCCAATGCCTTATACGACTCCATTGGCTTCACCGAATACTATAAAGCTTATACCTGGATGAAAGCCTTCTAGTGGCTTGTCAAAGGTGAATATAGTAATCGATAGTCCTGGTGTTGAAAGGGAAAAAATAAAAATGCCACAATCATTAGGTGCGTCAGTCGTTGTTATCCAAGCCGAATCTGTCCTACTGACATTGCGCGAGGACTTCCAGGTCTGGTGCTTGCCTGGCGGGGCGGTTGAGACAGGAGAATCTGTAGCCGAGGCCGCTATCCGAGAAGTTTATGAGGAAACAGGAGTAAAAATTGGTTTAGATAGACTGATAGGAATATATTACAACAACCAGCAGGGCGGTCATCAGTCCCTTTTCCTTGCGCATCCCGTAGCGGGTGAGCCGAGACCAGATGGACATGAAACATTGAAAGCTCAATGGTTTTCATTAGGTCAGCTACCTGAGTTATTTATCGGATTGCATCGTTTATACATACAGGAAGCGCTTGAAAATGGGCCTTCCGTTGTTTGCAGAATAAACATGCCGTCGTTAGCATCCTTATCTCACCTGACACGACAGGAAATATATGGCTTAAAAGATGAGGGCAAACTGGATATGCATGCAATTATCACGGCATTATGTTCACCTGTCGGAGAGGAGAATTTTCAACGGTTATTGAGTTAGATTAAAAAAAATTTTAACTACCGACTTTGATTTTGTCCCATGACAGACCACTAGATTTCTGCTTCAACCGAAAGTTATCTTGGCATCAAAACTAACCAAAGTTAAGGATGGATTTATTGCAGCCCGAGAAAGAACGGATAGAATAAGCGATGAAAATTAATGCCGTAATAGCACAATTCCCCGTCACGCTTTCAATCCCTCACAATCTAGAAACTATCGAAACCGTCCTGACACAAGCCAGAGCGGGTGATTTAGTAGTTTTCCCTGAAGGTTCCGTGTCTGGTTACGCAACGGACACTTCATTTCTCAAGGAAATCAATCAGACTAAATTGGTGGCGGGCCTTAACCACCTGCAAAAGGAAGCCGTAAGGCGACAAATTAACCTTTGGGTGGGCGCTTGCATCCAAAATGATGAGAATTGGTATAATGCCGCCTATGGATTCACCCCGGATGGCAAAACCCATATTTATCAGAAGATCAATTTGGCTCACCATGAGCGGGGAAGCTTTACCGCAGGTAGCCATTTGCCTGTATTTGAGCTAAATGCTCCAGGTGGCACATTTCTGGTCGGCGTTCAAATGTGTCGTGAGTTGCGTTTTCCTGAACAATGGGGATGGCTAGCCCGCAGTGGGGCGCAAGTCTTCTTACACCTAAACAATGCGATAGATGATAACACCTTGCAACCTGTCTGGAAAAGTCATCTTGTGAGCAGGGCAGCCGAAACACAGCGTTTTGTTTTGAGCGCTAATAACGCAGCAATCAAGCAAATTTGTCCGACGATTGCTATTGGTCCCAATGGTCGAGTAACCGGTGAAATCATCTCTCCGAATACGGGAATTCTACGCGTTGAACTCGATCTATCAGAAGCATCCAGTTGGTATCTAGACCAGTGCCGTTCAGACGTGGTCGTTATCGAAGCCAGATAATCAAAATCCCCGCGAATAGTCGGTTCTCAAAGCAAATTGTGTCCAATGCTCCCGGCATGCATTTGGATCGGCCAAACAGGTAATACTACTCGATCGAACAAGAACCCAGCATAGATGTTCACTAGCCGGCAATTTAGAAGGAACAACCGTTGAATACACTCGTTCTCTATGATTCCGCTTTCGGCAACACGCAACAAATCGCCAAAGCAGTCGGTGCGACATTGGGCGCAAGTAATGAAACTCCAGTAATTCGGATGAAAGACGTTCTCCCCGAACATCTCACGGGCATCGAGCTGCTGGTAGTCGGTTCGCCCACGCGCGGATTTCGCCCCAGCGAGGGCACAAAGAAATTCCTACAAGAGCTGCCCGGACATTGCCTTATCAACGTAAAAGTCGCCGCGTTCGATACGCGAGTCAATATCAAGGAAGTAAACTCTGGCGTTCTCACCTTCATGGCCAACCTGTTTGGCTACGCCGCTGAGCCCATCGCAAAAGCGCTGCAAAAGAAAGGCGGAAACCTGGTCGCTCCACCCGAAGGGTTCTTTGTAGAGGACAAGGAGGGACCACTAAAACGTGGTGAGTTGGAGAGGGCCGTTGCCTGGGCTAACCGCCTTCTCTCACTTGCTGGAGAGCTTTAGCGCAACATCATCGGTAAGTAGCCGTGCTGGTCCAACGGAACGCCTAAACGAATAACGAACAATGTGATCGAATTGGCAGGGTAGGTGGCACTGAAACCGTTCGGGCCAACCACCTGCGCCGGCTGAGCCACAATTGCATTCAGGTTCGCCCCGCTATACCGGTACACCTGTGCGGTTGTTGCGGGGACAAACCCGGCCAAATTCAGAGAACTGGTCAGATTCTCTCCGGTTTTGTTAATCACCACAATGGTCAGAACCAGGTCGCTGCGCTGAGCTGCGTATATCGCCAGTTTCCCCTGATCGGCGCTGGAGGACAAGACACTTGTCTCCCCAAATTTGTGCCCCAGTCCGTCGTAGTTGCGGTATATGCGAAAGGCAAACGCGCCAGGGTCATCGGCTTCCGGCGGACCCCACAGCGTCGCCAGATCCAGGCCTTCACGCCCGAAGATTCCTAACACATCTGCCTGGGTCAACGCGCCATTCAGCGTGCCCAACGCGCCCCAGTTATACTCCGTGATCGCCAGTTTCGTGCCGGGATAATATGCGTTAACCCAGGCTTTCATCCGCCCGATCAAGTTGACTGCCACACCGTCTGTCTCTGTGTCGGAGATCCAACTCTCATCAATATAGGTTGGATCCCACAACGAGCGAGTGGACCGCAGCCGCAATGCCTGTGTCGTCACCGTTCCTGCGCTTTCTGCCAGCGCAACCCCGTTGGCCTGCGGGTAATAGTGCAAATCCAGATAATCCAGGATGCGCACACCGTTGGCTGTTTGATAGGCCTGCATCTGTTGTAAATACCACGGCACGAACGCCATATTGTTGTGAGTCACATAATCGCTGCCCGGTCCGCAACCGTCCGCCGCGGAGTAGAAATAGGCGCACCAGCCCCATAGCACCGGGCCAAGTGTCTTTGCGCTCGGGTCAGCTTCTTTCACCGCCGCCGCGTACTGGTAGGTGCGCGTGCGCATCTCATCGTAGGTTGCCCCATCCGGGTGAACATCGCGGTGAGTAGAGTTCCACAGCATCGGCTCATTATCCAGATTGTAAAACTGAACGCCGCCTTGCGCCGCTGTACCGTAATTCTCTACCAAATGATCAACCCAATCCGCTACAAACTGCGGCGTGATGGCCACGCTTGTATCCTGTGGATCGTTCCCAGTGATCTCTGCCCCAGATCCGCTTACGCCGTTTCCACAATCCTCATCCCACTGGTCATAATTCTGTTGCGCGCCGTACCTACTTATTTTGAACCCGCAGTCATAGGGATGTCCATCCAGCCTGCGCTTGGCCACCCAGCCAATCATGGGCACGGTCAGGATAGTGTCTGTTCCGGTACGCAAATCCTGTTCAACAAAACGATCGGCCGCCGAGCCGTCCGGCAAGTTTTGCGGCGCGGCATTCTGTTCGGGGATGTTCTCAAAATACCAATCACTGCCTGTATTGTAGGTGTCGATTTGCCAGTTGTAGCGCGTGGTCGAATTCCCGCCGCGCCTGCGCACAGGCAAATCCAACTCGGCCGCGAGGCCTTCATCCGTAAAATTCATCCCATAAATAAATGGGCTGATGGGCTTGCGCTGCTGCCCGGTATTCACGGTCAGCGCAGGGCCAACCCCCGGCGTAGGTATCGGCGTGATGGTCACCGAACCATCTCTTGCAAGTAGTTCGATTTGATCCAGGTAGAAAACGGGCTGCGGCGAGCCAGCGGTGTCCTGCCAGTAAATATCTTCTAGAAACGAAGGGCTGCCGACAGCGCTGAGCGGGACCACCACCCGCGTCCATTGATTAGCCGTAATATTAATCTCATACCCCGTCTCA
>CAZMMI010000084.1:0-14625 GCA_964567255.1 uncultured Anaerolinea sp. | reverse complement strand
GAGAAGTATTACAAATTCATTACTAACCGATTCGTAAAGTATTTTGATGAATTCGATATGCTATGATGAAATTGAGGGAATGAATGTCGGTGTGGGAGGGGCAATGAATTTCCAGGAAGCGCAGGATAAGTTTTCGATCTTGGAGCAAAAGTGGAAAGCCGGCCTGATTAATCAAGAATCTTACCGGGCTGTGCTGGCAAATTTACGGGTGACGGATGGGGCCGGGCAGCAGTGGATGATGCAGGAGCATACCGGGGACTGGTTTGTGCTGCGCGGGTCACAGTGGGTTCGCGCAATGCCGCCGCAGACCGGGCCGGTGATGGCTCCACGAACCGCACAGCAACCTGTACAGCAGTCTATACTACGGACCGGGCCACAGCAGGTTAGGCCGACGGCGCTGCCCCGAGCGCAAAGCGCCGCGCCGCGTTCGGCAGCCAAACCGCGTTCCGGCGGCTTGAGCATTGCCTTGATCGCCGGGCTGGTTTGCCTATGCCTGTGCGTTGGGGTGATCGGCGGGGGCGGCTTGCTGGTGTATACGGGCGTGATCAATCTGCCCGAAGGCATAGCCAATTGGCTGCCGGAGAAAAAGCCTCAAAACAACCAGGCCGACGTGTTGAAAATCAAGGTCAAAGAAGTGGGTTCGCTGACTGTAACCCCCAACGGCGCGCCCCAGGCCGACGCCAATGGCGTGGCTCTGGTGGTTCCGTCCGAGGCGGCAGTGGAAGGTGAACAAATCGTATTGCAGGCCAGTGAAATTCAAGCTCCCTGGCTTGAAAACATAGAATCAGCATTGACCGTTGAAACCCCCTTTTACAACGTGATCGCGCAAGGCAAGAATGATAGCGCGGGTTCGCTGGCGTTGAGCTTTCCGGCGCCCAGTCCTAATTCGCGTTTAATGCTGGTGGTGGACAACGAATACCTGGTGGAACTGCCCCAGTCGCCGCAGGATGGCAAACTGACCGTGCAGTCTCGGGCCGCGCCGACCGAGGCCGACGACATGCCGATCCCGGAAGGATTTGACGGCAACGGTAGTATCTATTACACGGTGGTGACGCCCAAATCCGGCTCCAGCCTGACCAACGGCTTGTACCTGGCCAGCTTGCGCGAGCAGGCCGACGAGCGCAACTGCATCCCCGACATCTCCATCATTGGCGGCGCGGCCGTCAACCTATGCCGGCAGAACCCGGATGGCACCATCATGGTCATGCTGCCCACCCTGCACCGCGAATTGTCGCCGCAGGTGGATGTGATGATTGACAAGATCCAGACGGTGATGAACAAGTATGCAGAACTGGGTTTCACCTCGGCCAAGCTGAGCAGCGGTTCTCCCATGCTGGTGCGCGTTTCATCTAAAATTACCAGCCCAAGCTATTATCCGTTGAACGGGGTACTGTATATTCCCACCGATTCGGTGCAGAAGATTGCCACCCAGAACCCTACCGATGTGTACCACGAGATGGCACATTGGATTCAAGCGATGAAGTATTCTACGCGCCTGGCCTACTATTCGGGAGAGCGCACCTGGTGGCTGGAAACTTCGGCGGAAAACATGGTCATGATGGTTGCGCCGGAGTATGTGGGCGGCAACCTGCTCACCTATGGAACCATTTCGGGAGAGGGGTCTTCGCTGGCGCTGCAAGCCAAGCCCTACCAATGGCCGGGTGATTATTACGTGCATGCCCAACTGGTCAAGGTGAACATCTGCGACAGCGACACCTGCCCGCTCAGCCCAGAGTCTTTTGCCCAGGCCATCAGCGGGGGAAGCTACCCGCTGATGAACGGTACAGCCAAAGGCAAGATCAGCGGGAATATGAAAGACTATGCCTACTATCTGCTGGGAAAATCGCCTACTGATGCCAATTCCTCCATCCCATTGACCGGCCCGGTGAAGACCGGGGAGGGCTACGGCGAGTATGTGCGCATTGCCCGCACCAATAATACCGATCTCAAGTATGACTACAACGGATCTGAACCGCAAATGCGCAAGGAGACCGAGAATGGTATGGAGGTGCTGGTGATCGAGGCGCCGCTGGCAGAGGATGGCGTGTATCCCTTGATGGTCTCGGGTGGGGCGGGGAATAACCCTGGCCTGCCGGTCGAACTGATCATCGAACCGGGCGCGCCGTTTTACTACACGATTGACGACGGCGACTTCCAGTATTCGGACGGCAGCCAGGAACTGAAGATCAAGCCGATTCACGGATTGATGGGTATTCAAAAAGTGCGTGTGGTGGCGCTGGGTGAAAGTGGCGGCGAGGTGTTCAAGGCCAAGGTCCAGCCCTTGAGCCTGGAAGGGGCCTGGGTGACGATGGTGAGCGGGGCGAAGACGGGCGGGAGCATGACCTGCTCGGGCGAAGGCATGGACGATCCGGATGGCTCTGCGCTGTTGATGTCTTATATAATGACTCTGATGAGCGGTACGGGCGACATGAGCGTGGACCCCACCGGGCGCAACCTGGATTGGACGCAAATTCCGGCGCGCGTTCCGGGCGAAGTAACAGAAAGTGCAATTACTTTCCAGGCCACGGCATTGCTGGCGGGAAGCGAAATCAAGTACCAGGCCAGCGTGGACGTCCCTAGTGGTGAAAGTTCGTCCAGCTTGCCGCCAGCCTTCCCCATCGCCGGGGTTATCGCGGCCCTGCCGGTTTTGTGGATGCTGCGCAAGCACTTCACGCCGCGCAACCTGCGCATTTTCTCTAATCTGCTGGTGATCACGGTCATTGCGCTGGTATCGACCGGCTGCTTTGGCATGAACATGTATGGGAATGCCACGCTGGATGCGAAGATGACCAAAATCGAATACCTGGGCGGCGAGGATACGGGCACGTTAGTATTCGGTGAAGGCATGGGCGCGCCGCAAGGCACGCCGATTTGGAAGTTGAGCGGAGAGGGTACGTTCGACGTGAACTTCACCATCGAGGTGACGAACGTTGACCAGGACGGCAATGAAAGCACCGAAGCGAACGTCTGCACCGGCAGTGTCACCTACCCGATGATGATTTATGTGTACAAAGATTTCAGCGTATCCATTCCGCAGGATGAAGATTAGAGGTATCTACTCCCCAAAGTTGGAGAAACTCCCGAATTTGATGTATGTGTGGGTGCGAAGCGCCCACACATACATCAAATTCGGGTCTCTTCACCTTACCATGAGTAATTACGATTAGGTATAAAGAAAACCCGACAGGTTTTCCGAAACCTGTCGGGTTTTGAGATTCAACTCACACCAGGGTCTTCCAGTACTTCCGCACAAAGTCGGGCGGCTCGGGGAAGCGCGCCCACTGGAAGCCGTGGGCCAGCAGGAAGGCATGCTGCTCGTTATCCACGTCATTGTTGCCGGGCATGAGGATCACGGTCCCGCCCGGGCAGGTAACGCGCTCCAGTTCGGCCAACTCGGCGGCGGGGTCGTCGCCGAAGACATGCCCGCCCATTACCGCATCGGCAAAGCCGTCGGCAAAGGGAATGGCGGTGAGTAGACCGTCTACGGCATAGAGGTTGCTCAAGCCGCGGGCGCGGGCTTTTTCCAGCAGGAAGCGGCGCAGATTCTCCACCGGCTCGACGGCGTAAACGGCGGCGGCTCCGGCTTCGGCAGCCACCAGGGTCAGGCGTCCCGGCCCCGCGCCGATATCCAGGACAACCTGCCCGCGAAAATCAACCAGGTCGAGCAACTCGCGGTCATCCCACCCAGTAAAGGGTAGGTGGTCATAGATGGAAGGGTCCACAGCGTAGGTGATTAGATCGTTGAGGCTGTTGAGGATGGTCACCTCGGCGGCGCGCACTTCCTCAGGCGAGGCGAGCGCTGGCAGGTTTTCCGCCAGGACGCGCTCCAGCCAGGGGATGATCTGCGGGCATTTGTGGCGCAGGTACCATTCCACGACCGGGTTGGCGCGCAAGGCGGTTGCCAATGGCGCTTCGGGCAGCCAGCCGGGGAACCAGGAAAGTTGCACGCGTTCGAGGAGCAGAAGCGTGTTGAAAGATAGTGGGGTAACGTCAATCCAGTTGACAGGCATACGATAAGTATACTCCGGGAACAAACAGGGAAAGCAGGTCGTCATGCATAGGCATAGGAGAATCGCATCATGGATGTTCGTGCCGCTTTTCGCTGCTATGTGGGTCATTCACCTCTGCGTAGCGGCACGGGGGTTGATGATAGTACTCTGGTTGTAACTGCTCAGAGGGTGAGGAAGGTTCCCGAATTTGAGGTGTGTGTGGGGTGCCAAGCACCCCACACACACCTCAAATTCGGGAACCTTCCACCTCTGGCTGAGTAGTTACCTCTGGTCTAGGCCCTTATCAGGGGCTTCTACATATTTTAAGGTTGCTTGCTGGAATTCGACCTTGACCAATCCCGGCCCGGAGTTTATAATTCAGCCGTTGAATATTGAAAGGTAAAATGAGTATCCAACCCGACACTGATCGAGATCTGATCATCTTAGAGCGCATCGAACAGGATCCGGACGCCACCCAGGCCAGCCTGGCTGCCCACCTGGGCGTCGCAGTCGGAACGATTAACTGGCATATCAAGCGCCTGATCGAAAAAGGATACGTCAAGGCTCGTCGGGCAGAACGTCGCAAACTTCGTTACATCATCACCCCCGAAGGGCTTGCTCTCCGTGCCCGTCTAACAGTCGATTATATTCAAACCTCTTTCCAACTGTACCGCCTGGTTCGCCAGCGCATGATTGCAGCGCTGGATGAAGTGGAACAAGCCGGTCTCAACCAGGTCCGTCTGGCGGGAGAAGGTGATGTGGCCGAAGTTTGCCGGTTGACCTGCCTTGAACGGGGGGTGATGTTGACCAACAGTCCACAGGCGCCCCTTTTGAATATCCAGGGTATGAAGATTTACATCGATTGGGACGGAACCCGTCCAAATCATCCTGAAAACACGGTCGGAGAATAGCAATGGAAAACACTGGTTTCTGGCAAAACCGTCGGGTATGTGTGACCGGAGGCGCTGGTTTTCTGGGACGTTTCATCCTGGCGGAACTGCGCCGCCGCGGGGTCAGCGAGATTTTTGTCCCCACCATCGAGAAGTACGACCTGGTAGATCCAGCCTCGATTGACCGCATGTTGGCCGATTCGCGCCCGGATGTGATCATCCACCTGGCGGCCAAGGTAGGCGGGATTGGCGCCAACCGCGCCCACCCGGCTGAGTTCTTCTACGATAACCTGATGATGGGCGTGCAACTCATGCACCGCGCCTGGCAAACCGGCGTGGGCAAGTTCGTGGCCATCGGCACGGTCTGTGCCTATCCCAAGTTCACCCCGGTGCCTTTCCGCGAGGATGACCTTTGGAACGGCTACCCAGAAGAGACCAACGCCCCTTACGGGCTGGCCAAGAAGATGCTCCTGGTGCAGGCGCAAACCTACCGCGAGCAGTACGGCTACGATGCCATCTTCCTCCTGCCGGTCAATTTGTATGGCCCGTGGGATAACTTTAACCTGGAAACCTCCCACGTCATCCCGGCCATGATCCGCAAGTTCATCGAAGCGCAGCAAGCCGGGCGCGACGAGGTCACCTTGTGGGGCGATGGTTCCCCCACCCGCGAGTTCATCTATGCCGCCGATGCCGCCGAGGGCATTGTCCGCGCCGCCGAGGCTTACAGCGGCCCTCTGCCGGTGAACATTGGCTCGGGCAACGAGATTAGCATCCACGACCTGGCGGGGCTCATTTCCCGATTGACAGGTTTTAATGGGCGGATCGTGTGGGACACCAGCAAGCCCAACGGGCAGCCGCGTCGCGGGCTAGACACCTCCCGCGCTCGCGATCTGTTTGGTTTCACCGCGCGCACTTCCTTCGAGGATGGCTTACGCGAGACCATCGCCTGGTATCGAGAGCAAATCAGTAAGTAGAACAATCGTTATGTCCAGTAGACCTCAAACGCTCCCTGTCACTTACCTGCGCCCGCCCCGCGGCTGGATTCCGTTGAATCTGGCGCAACTGTGGGCGTACCGGGAGCTGATCTACTTCCTCACCTGGCGCGACATTAAGGTGCGCTACAAGCAGGCCGTGCTGGGAGTGGGTTGGGCCATCTTGCAGCCGGTGCTGCAAATGGTCATTTTCACGGTCATTTTCGCCAAACTGGCCGGCCTCAAGCCGGATGCGGGCATCGACCCCGATTTGTACCCCATCTTCAGTTTTGCCGCCCTGCTGCCCTGGCAGCTTTTCCAGGGCGCATTGCAGCGCTCGAGCATCAGCCTTGTGGCCAATTCTAACCTGCTGACCAAAATCTACTTTCCGCGCCTGATCATCCCCTTCTCTGCTGTGGCTGCCGGGCTGGTCGATTTTGGTTTTTCTTTCCTGGTGCTGGTGGGGTTGATGCTGTTTTACGGCGTGGCCCTATCGTGGAATATGCTCTGGCTGCCGCTCTTGATGTTGCTGGCCCTATTGGCTGCCCTGGCGGTAGGCCTGTGGCTGGCGGCGCTCAACGTGCAGTACCGCGACGTGCAGCACATGGTGCCGTTCCTCATCCAGGCCTGGATGTATGCCTCGCCGGTAGCCTACTCGCTGGACCTCATCCCCGCCGATGGACCCTGGCGCGTGCTGTATGCGCTTAACCCGATGGTGGGCGTCATTCAAGGCTTCCGTTGGGCGCTGCTGGGGGCTGCGCCGCCCAGCCAGATCATGTGGGTCTCGGTGGCGATGGTGGTGGTCCTGTTGGTCTCTGGTCTATACTACTTCCGCTCCATGGAGCGCACTTTTGCGGACACCGTATGAGCGATACCGTCATTCGCGTTGATCACCTCGGCAAGCAGTACCGGATTGGGACGCAGGCGCTCCAATACCGCACGCTGCGCGAGTCCCTGACCGGTATTTTCAGCCGCGACCGCCAGACCCAACCGGTCGGTCGGATTTGGGCATTAAAGGATATATCCTTTGAGGTGCAGCGCGGGCAGGTGCTGGGTATCGTCGGGCGCAATGGGGCCGGAAAAAGCACCCTGCTCAAGGTGCTCTCGCGCGTCACCGATCCCACCGAGGGCTTGGGCGAGATCCACGGACGGGTGGGTTCGCTGCTGGAGGTGGGCACGGGCTTCCACCCCGAGTTGACCGGGCGCGAGAACATCTATCTGAATGGGGCGATTTTAGGGATGCGCCGCAGCGAGATCGAGCGCAAGTTCGACGAAATTGTGGAGTTCTCCGAGGTAGCCCAGTTCATTGACACGCCCGTCAAGCGTTATTCCAGCGGCATGTACTTGCGGCTGGCCTTTGCGGTGGCGGCGCACCTGGAACCGGAAATTCTGGTGGTGGACGAGGTTCTGGCGGTGGGCGACGCGGAATTCCAGCGCAAGTGTCTGGGCAAGATGAGCGATGTGGCACAACAGGGGCGGACGGTTTTGTTCGTCAGCCATAACATGTCCGCCATTTTACGCCTGACGCAGGAGACTCTGGTGATCGAGAAGGGGCACTTGAAGATGCGCGCGCCCACTCCCGAGGCAGTCGATTACTACCTGTCGCAGGGTTACGCGCAGGAAGGGCAGCGCACCTGGGATGCCGACGAGGTGCCCCCCGATGCGGCGCCGTTCCGCCCGCTGGCGGTGCGGCTGCTCAACACGCAGCACAAGGTGGTCGATACGGTACGTTCAACCGATCCGTTCCACATTGAGATGGAATATCAATTGGATGCCCCCATTACCGGCCTGCGAGTGGGGCTTTACCTGATGAGCACGCGCGGGGAGTTCATTTTCACCTCTTTCGATACCGATGACTCCCAGCGCTTTGAGCAACACCCGGCCCGCGCGGCCGGTCATTACCGCAGCCGCTGCACGATCCCAGCGGATTTGCTCAACGAAGGGCGCTACGTGGTGGGAATCAATGCCAGTTCATTTCGCGTGCGGCGTTATTTCCACGACGAGCAGGCGCTCAACTTTACGGTCGACGCGACCGGCGCGCCGGGCATGCACTGGCCCGAACCGCGCCTGGGTCCGGCACGACCGCGTTTGGATTGGCAGATTGAGGTGGTCTAACGATGAAAGTAGCAGGAAAACAAGTCATTAAACAATTTCTTGGTCAGATTCCGTTCACCGCCGAACTTTACTGGCTGCTGCGCCAGGGAGGCAAACCGATTCAGACCCGATTTACGCTGAAGCATCTGCAA
This sequence comes from uncultured Anaerolinea sp., assembly GCA_964567255.1. Taxonomy (GTDB): domain Bacteria; phylum Chloroflexota; class Anaerolineae; order Anaerolineales; family Anaerolineaceae; genus Anaerolinea. The sequence continues at coordinate 6,529 of CAZMMI010000084.1, read as the reverse complement.
GCCGAATTGCCGGATCTGGTGGCGCAAGCCGCCGAACTGCGCAAGCAGGCCCCGACAGGCAAAAAGGTGTTCCTGTTTGCCACCCTGCATTATTGGATTGAACACGCCACGCTGTTGGGCGTCAGCCTGGCTGCGCAAGGCCACAATGTGACCCTGGGTTACCTGCCCTATGCTGAATGGCGCGAGCCAATCAATCGCTTTGACCTTCGTCGCCAGAACGCCTACGCTCGCAAGGTGCTCAGCGGGGCCGAGCCATTGGTGGAGGCGGTTTCCTTCCTCCCGGCGCGGCCCTCAGTGGTGCGCCTGCCCGAAGATGTGATGGAAGCGGTGCGCCTGGTGTCCAATTATGACACCCAGTACACCTTGCAGGTGGAAGAGATTGACACCAAGAGCGAAATCTACAACTTGCGCCTGGAGCGCAACACTGAAATTGCTCGCAATGTGTATACCTACCTGAAAGCAAACCGTCCGGATGTGGTCATTGTGCCCAACGGCACCATCCAGGAGTTGGGCGTGGTCTATCGCGTGGCGCGCTACCTGGGCATTACCACCACAACATATGAATTCGGCGATCAGCGCCAGCGCATCTGGCTGGCCCAGAACGCCGAGGTCATGCGCCAGGAGACCGACAAGTTGTGGGCGGCGCACAATGGGCACAAGTTGAGCGATGATCAGTTGGAGCGCATGCGCTCTCTGTTCATGGCCCGCCAGCGCGGCGCTTTGTGGGAAAACTTTGCTCGCCGCTGGCAGGACACCCCCGCGCAAGGCGGGCAGCAGGCGCGCGCCGAACTGGGGCTGGATGACCGCCCTCTGGTGCTGCTGGCAACCAACGTTTTGGGCGACAGCTTGACGCTGGGCCGGCAGGTGTTTTCGGCCAGCATGGCTGAATGGATTTCGCGCACCGTGCAGTACTTTGCCGGACGGCCCGAGATCCAACTGGTGATCCGCGTGCATCCGGGCGAGGTGCTCACCCACGGCCTGTCGATGGCGGATGTGGTGAAGCAAGTGCTACCGCGCCTGCCCGAGCATATTCGCCTGATTGGACCGAAAGAAAAAGTCAACACCTACGATCTGGTTGAAGCCGCCGATTTAGGGCTGGTCTATACCACCACGGTGGGCATGGAAATGGCCATGTATGGTGTGCCGGTCATCGTCAGCGGTGAAACGCACTACCGCGGGCGCGGCTTTACGCATGATCCCGATTCCTGGGTAAGCTACTTCAAGCTGCTCGGCTCCATTTTGGTCAAGCCTTCGGCTTACCGCCTGACCCGCGAGCAGGTGGAGAGCGCCTGGGAATATGCTTATCACTTCTTCTTTAACTATCCGCGTCCCTTCCCCTGGCACCTGGTGCGCGTGTGGGAAGATTATCGCTCCCGTCCGCTGGAGACTGTGTTGAGTGAAGATGGCCTGAATCAATACGGGGCTACCTTCCGCTCGCTGTTGGGTGAACCGGTGGATTGGAAAACGATTTTACAGGCTCAGGAATGAGTGAAGAGCAAGTAAAACAGCAAGTGCGTGAATTTTACGATCAGGTCGGCTGGCAAAAAGTAGCCGGCGACTTGTATCAAAATGCGCGCTATGAGGATTTGCGCCCGGTTTCTGCCGAGTATATCCACCGCTGCCACATGCGCGTCAATCGTCATTTGAAGCCTCGCGGGCGCTTCTTGCTGGATGCCGGCTCCGGCCCGGTGCAGTACCCCGAATACCTGACCTATTCGCAGGATTATCAATATCGGGTGTGCGCGGATATTTCTATTGTGGCCCTCCAGGAGGCGCGCACGCGCCTGAAGGAGCGCGGCCTTTACGTGGTGGCGGACGTGTCTAATCTGCCCTTTGTATCAGATACCTTTGACGGCATCGTCTCGCTGCACACCCTGCACCACCTGCCACTGGAGGACCAGACTCGTGCCTATCACGATCTGTACCGGGTGCTGGCTCCAACCAGCACGGCGGTGATCGTCAACGGCTGGACAGAGTCGCCTTTTATGCGCCGCTGGACGGGGTTGGTGGATTTGGCCGAAGCGGTGGGTGGCTGGATTGCACGCCTGCGCGGCAAGCCCGCTCCGCAAAAGAAAACCAGGCAGGCCGGGGTGTCGACCCAAAAAGACGCCCCCACGGGTACGTTTGTGCGCAAGTTGAACGCCGAATGGTTGCGCGAGCAGTTGGGCAGCCGTATGGACCTGCAAATCCTGGTATGGCGCAGTGTCAGCGTGCGTTGGCTGCGCGCCCTGATTCACACCCTGACCGGCGGAAAGCTGTGGCTGCGTTTGCTGTATAACGCGGAAGAGCGCAACCCGCGGTGGTACGGTGAGAACGGTCAATATCCGATGATCGTTATCAAGAAGCCTTAGGTCTTCGTTGAGGAGTAAGTATGAACTGGAACGATAAAGTAGTCTTGATCACCGGCGGGACCGGTTCTTTTGGTAAGAAGTTCATCCAGTTGCTGCTGGAAGAGCACCACCCTGCCAAGGTCATCGTCTACAGCCGCGATGAGTTGAAGCAGCACGAGATGCGCATGGCGGGCTTCGACCATCCCTCGCTGCGATATTTTTTAGGCGACATCCGCGACCAGCCCCGCCTCAAGCGTGCCTTCGATGGCGTGGATGTGGTGGTGCATGCCGCGGCCCTCAAGCAGGTTCCGGCTTGCGAGTACAACCCCATGGAAGCCATCAAGACCAATATCTTGGGCAGCAGCAACATGGTGGACGCGGCCCTGGATGCGGGCGTGAAAAAGGTGCTGGCCCTCAGCACCGATAAAGCCGTCAATCCGGTCAACCTTTACGGGGCCACGAAGTTGGCTGCTGAGAAACTGATTGTGCAGTCCAACGCCTATGCGGGCGGTAAAGTGACTCGCTTGAGCTGCGTGCGCTACGGCAACGTGGTGGGCAGCCGTGGCAGCGTGGTACCGGTGTTCCTCCAGCAACGTGAGAACGGCAAGGTCACCGTGACCGACGAGCGCATGACCCGCTTCTGGCTGACGCTGGACCAGGGCGTGCGTTTTGTGGTGCGCTGCATCGAGCAGATGCACGGCGGCGAGGTGTTTGTACCCAAGATTCCCAGCATGGGCATCATGGACCTGGCCCGCGCCGTGGCCCCTGAGAACGATATCGATATTATCGGCATCCGCCCCGGCGAGAAATTGCACGAGGTGCTCATCTCGGAAGACGAATCTCGTCACACCGTGGAACTGGACGACATGTACGTGGTGCGGCCCGCCGAGGCCATCTGGTTTGGGCTGGATTGGGAGAAGGTCGGCAAACCCTTGCCTGACGGATTCCGCTATGCCAGCAACAACAACTCGGAATGGTTGAGCATCGAGCAGATTCGTGAAATGATTCGCCCGATTGAAGAAGCGCACCAGAAAGGCAAGCTGGAATGAAGCATGTGCTGGTCACCGGGGCGAGCGGACTGCTGGGCCTGAACCTGGCCTTGCAGGTGACGAATCGCATCCGGGTGACCGGGGTGACCAACAGCCACTCCCTGAACGGCGCACCCTTCACCGTGCTGCAAGCCGACCTGGCCCAGCCGGGCGCGTTTGCGCAGTTGGTCGAGCAGGTCAAGCCGGACGAGGTGGTGCACTGCGCGGCGCAGGCCAACATCGACGCTTGCGAGAAGGACCCGGCCCAGTCGGCGCGCCTGAATGCAGAACTGCCCGGCGAGGTGGCTGAAGTATGCGCCAAACGCAGCATTCCCCTGGCGCACATCTCCACCGACGCGGTGTTCGATGGTCTGCGTGGCAACTATGTGGAAGAGGACGAAACCAACCCCCAAAGCGTGTATGCCAGTGACAAACTGGCCGCGGAGAAGAATGTTCAGGCGGCCAATCCCCAGGCGATTATCGCCAGGGTGACCTTTTACGGCTGGAGCTTGCGCGGGCAGCGCAGCCTGTGTGAGTTTTTCTTTTACAATTTATCCGCCGGGAAGCGCGTGAATGGCTTTACCGATGTGTATTCCTGTTCGATGCTGGTCAACGATCTGGCGGATACCGTTCTGGAGATGCTGGACAAGGGTCTGCGAGGCGTGTATCACGTCTTCAGCCGTGACGCGCAGAGTAAATACCAGTTCGGCGTGTCCATTGCCCGGCAATTTGGCCTGGACGAAGGGTTGATCACGCCGATTTCAGTGGAGGATTCGGGGCTGGTCGCCCGCCGCTCGCCCAATTTGACCATGCGCGTGGACAAGCTGGAGGCGGCCCTGGGGCGTCCAATGCCCACCCAGGTCGAAGGCATTGCCCGTTTGCATGATTTGTACCTGTCGGGTCACGCCGAGAGGATCAAGACGCTGGCGGGGTAAAAGACCCTCAACCCCGGCCCTGTTTCTTTCCGAAGGAAGCAGTTGGCGAAACGCGGATAGCAGAAAGCGAAAAAGCGAGGAACCGATGGAAATCAAAATAGGCAAACATATAATCGGGGCCCAGTACCCCACCTACTTCATCGCCGACATCGCCGCCAACCATGACGGAGATCTGAAGCGAGCCATCGAACTTATCCGGCTGGCCAAGGAAGCTGGGGCCGACGCGGCCAAGTTCCAAAACTTCCGCGCCCCGCACATCGTCTCAGACTACGGTTTCAGCCACATGAATTCTCAGGTTTCGCACCAGGCCTCCTGGAAGAAATCGGTCTTTCAAGTGTATTCTGAAGCTTCCATCCCCTTCGAGTGGACGCCGGTGCTCAAAGAGGCCTGCAATGAATTTGGCATCGAATTTTTCTCGGCGCCTTATGACTTCGAATCCATAGATATGCTCGACTCGTATGTATTGATGTATAAGGCCGGCTCGGGAGAGATCGACTGGATCGAGGCGCTGGAACGCATGGCCGGCAAAGGCAAGCCCTTCTTTATCGCCACAGGCGCTTCGACCATTGGTGAAGTCCAGCATGCCGTGCATGCCATTCTAAAGATAAACCCGCAACTGGTGCTGATGCAGTGCAACACCAATTACACCGCCAGCCCCAAAAATTACGATCACCTGCACATCAATGTGCTAAAAACTTATGCCACCATGTTTCCTGAGGTGATCCTGGGCCTGTCGGACCATACGCATGCCCTGGCGCCCGTCCTGGGGGCGGTAACGCTGGGAGCGCGCGTCATCGAGCGCCATTTCACCGACCGCAACGATCGCAAAGGCCCTGACCACAAGTTCGCTATGAACCCTGACAACTGGGCCAGGATGGTTGAAGAAACACGCCTATTGGAGCGCTCGCTTGGCTCGCCGGACAAATTCATTGCGGAAAATGAGGTCGAAACTTCGGTAGTCCAGCGCCGCTGCCTGCGCGCTGCCCGCGAGATCCGCGCCGGCGAGGTTTTTACACGAGAGATGATCGATGTCTTGCGCCCTGCCACACCTGGGGCGATCAAACCGGACCAGATTGAAGCCGTGATCGGCACGCGCGCATTGGGTAATATCCCCTTTGGCAAAGAGCTGCGCTGGACCGACCTGGGATAATATTCTTTGAAGGTACTCTATTTCACCCGAGATTACACCCCGCATGATCACCGCTTTTTGTCCAGTCTGGCAGAAAGCGGTCAGCAGGTGTTTTCTCTGCGCCTCGAGCGCAGCGGCCCGCAGCGTGAAGATCGCGCTATGCCCGCCGCGGTGCAGCAGATTTCGTGGGGAGGCGGGCAAAAAACCTTCTCCTGGAGCGAACTACCCGCTCGGGTGGTGGAGCTGCGCCGGATTTTACGTGAGGTGCAGCCGGACGTGGTCCACGCCGGGCCGGTGCAGACCTGCGCTTTCATCGCGGCGCTGGCGGGCGCGAGACCGCTGGTGACCATGTCGTGGGGCTCCGATTTGCTCAAGGACGCTTACGAATCGGGGTTGATGAAGCGCCTGACGCGCTACAGCCTGGGTCGCAGCGATGCGCTGGTGGGCGACTGCTGCGCCGTGCAAGAAGCTGCCGCAGATTTTGGCTTCCCTGCCGAGCGGGTGACCCTGTTCCCCTGGGGCGTGGATTTGCAGCGCTTTCAGCCTGCCGCGGCGGGGGTATCTGGCTTGCGGCAGCGCCTGGGTTGGCAGGAGAATTTTGTGGTTCTGTCACTGCGCTCCTGGGAACCCATCTATGGGGTGGATGTGGTGGTCAAAGCTTTCGCCCAGGCAGTTCGCCGCCGCTCCGACCTGCGCCTGATTCTGTTAGGCAGCGGCTCGCTAGCCGGGCAGATCCAGCAGTTGCTGCACCGGGAAGAATTGCACCCATACGTACATCTGGGTGGGCAAGTTAGCCAGAACGACCTGCCTGGAATGTATCACGCCGCCGATTTATACGTCAGCGCCTCGCGTTCCGACGGCTCTTCGGTGTCATTGATGGAAGCATTGGCCAGCGGCCTGCCGGTGCTGGTTTCGGACATTCCCGGCAACCGCGAGTGGGTGGAGCCTGGCGCAGAGCAAGCCGTGGGAGCGTTGTTCCCCGACGGCGACTCGAACGCCCTGGCGGAAGGAATATTGCGCGCGGCGGGCAGTCTAAACGAGTTGGACGGGCAGCGCCAGGCGGCCCGCGCGTTGGCCGAGCGGCGCGCTAACTGGCCGGAAAACTTC
>CAZMMI010000083.1:13189-14727 GCA_964567255.1 uncultured Anaerolinea sp. | reverse complement strand
CCCAATGAACCAAGTTGCTCCCGGGCTGTTCATTATTTGCCACAACTGGTAGTTACAAAATTCTCATACTACTGTATACTTATTAGCGCATAAAGATATCCGCTTAGGCTCGGGGGGCATTGCTCGTTTTTGTCGACCGGGGTGTCGCTATTTCACATTGGAGAATTTTTTTCTTTCAGGTATTCCTCCCGCTCGGAATGCGCGGAAGGCATAGTTACCCATTATTCCGACAGAAGGTAACGAAGCAATTTTAAGGAGAACAAAATGAAACGATCACCAATCTTCCTCGCACAGCGCAAATGGTCCATTGTAGTCGTAGTGATTGTGTTACTACTGTTGCAACTGGCTTGCGCCACATTATCCCCAACGGCAAAGTCTACCCCAACGCTGCCCTCTGGGGCGGTTGCCACGATTGTGCCGCTGGAGGACACGCCAGAGCCTGCCGCGACAAAAACGTCTGAGCCAACTCCTACAAAGGCTCTACCGACAGCAACAGCCACCCCCGACAAGATGGCCACAGCCGCTGCCAAAGCTACCTCGGAGGTTCAAGAAGTGGTTGATCTGATCGCGGACGATCTGGAGGATGTCGGTTTTTCTACCGACCAGGGCCGCCTGGGTTTCTACCTACCTGATGAGGTTGAGGTATCGACCAACTCCTATGGGGGGTATGCGCTGAGAACAATTGGAGAAGAGCCTTTTGCAGACTTTGTCCTGCAAACCGATGTGGTCTGGAACAGCAAGAGCGGGCTGGCGGGTTGCATGCTCAGCTTGCGATCAGAAGAGGATGTAATCAAAGGTGAGCAATACCGTTTCTACTTAATGCGCCTGGTTAATGCGCCGATGTGGGATTTCGAGTACTGGAACAACGGTAAATATCAGTCGACAATGACCGGGGATGTGCAGTACAGCAATGCCATCGACGACTCGCAGGATGGAAATAATACCCTCACCTTTGTGGTAAACGGCGATGATATCATTCCCTATATCAATGGTGACGAGCACAAATCGGTAAGTTCTAGTGACCGGTCGAATGGGTTTGTCGGTCTGGGCGTATTCCAGGAATCGGGTGAAACCACTTGCACGTACTCGAACACCTGGGTGTGGATCTTGGAGTAGAATTTCGGTAACACGGGTATATCCTCCCATAAAAAACTGATTAATGGAGGTTGAGGAATGGCAACCTGTAAAGAATGGCTCACTCAAAAATTCCACGACTGGGAGCAGGCCCAGGGCCGCTCGCAATCCTATTTTGCGTTTGCGCGCTACCTGGGCGTCAGCCAGACCGATTTGGTCTTATGGATCGAGGGCAATGCGCTGCCCAAAGGCGATGACGTTCTTTTGCTGGCAGATAAGCTCGGCCCGGAAATCTATGATGCGCTGCAACAAGCCCGCCCCAACACGCAGAATCAGCGCATGGCGGCGGCCTTCCCCGGCCTGCCCGCCGGATTGCGCGACCGTTTGAGCGGGGCCGTTTGGGAGGCCAACGAGGTAATTAAAACTCGTAAACTCCCACCGGAATCGGTGGAGGCCAAGCTGGC
>CAZMMI010000083.1:0-13089 GCA_964567255.1 uncultured Anaerolinea sp. | reverse complement strand
GCGCATGAGGCGCGCCGATTGTTGCACCAGGTCGGCGAACTCGCTCACCTGCTCATCGGGGATTTGGCGAGCCAGCCGGTCGGCGTGGCGGCTCAACTCGTTCAGGCCCACCTGGACGTAAGGGCTGGCGCGCAGCACCTCGGCATAGGCCCCCACCACCACTGCCAGGCGGTAGTAAGGATCGGCATCCTCAAAGGAGGGAGCCAGGTCCCAGGTGTTGAAATTGCCATTGATTTCGCGGGCCTCGCGGGTGTCGGCATCCTGCCAGCGCAACTGGACGGTAGCCATGCGCCCATCCGCGCCCGGAACCAGTTCCACTTCGTAGAGAGCCGTTGCCGACATCCCCGCGCCGATCTCGCCGGCGTCCACACTGTCATCGCGGAAGTCCTGATCGGCCACCTCGCGGTTCTCATAACCGATCAAGCGGTAGTTGGACACCACGTCGGGGTTGAAATCCACCTGCACCTTGGCGTCGTAGGCAATCACTTGCAGGCTGGCGGTCAGTTCCTCGACAAATAGGCGGCGGGCTTCATCCATATCATCGATGTAAGCATAAGAGCCGTCGCCGCGGTCGGCCAACTGCTCGAGCAGCACGTCATTGTAGTTGCCCATGCCGAAGCCGTAGGTCACCAGGCTGATGCCCTCTTCCACGTAGCCGCCGATGTACTCGAGCAAGCCGTCCACACTGGTGGTACCGGTGTTAGCGACCCCGTCAGAGCACAGGATGACGCGGTTGTTCGCACTGGGGTCGTACATCTCCATCGCGTAGCGGTAACCCAGGCGCAGCCCGGCTTCGGCGTTGGTGGAGCCCTCGGTGCGCAGGCGTTTGATGGCGCGGTTGATTTGCTCGGGATCGGAGCCGTTGGTGGGTTCCAACACGGCGCGGGCGTCCGAGCCGTAGACCACCACCGCCACCGTGTCGCGCTCGTCGAGCTGGTCGACCAGCAAGCGCAGCGAGTCTTTGACCATTTCCAGGCGGTTTTCCATGGACATCGACCCAGACACATCGATCACAAAGGTCAGGTTGAGCGGGCGGCGTTCCCACCTGGAAACGTTATAGCCCTGCACGCCAAAGCGCAGCAAGTACGTTCCAGACTCGTTGAAGGGGTTGGGGGCGCCATCGGCATACAGGCTGAAGGCAACATCCTCCGGCGCGGCGTAGCCGGAATCAAAGGCGTTGATGAACTCCTCGGCGCGCACCGCATCGATGGGCGGCAGACCACCTTCGTCCACGTAACGCTTGGTGAGTGTGTACGAGGCGGTATCGACATCCAGCGCAAAGGTGGAAAGATGATCGGACCAGGTATCTTCGATGGGGTTGACGCCGTAGTCCTGGTGGTAATTCTCGCCAGGCAGGTTGCCGGGGGCCGGGGCAGCCATCGTGGCCGCGGGCGAGGCGGTGGGCGGGCTATAGGAGCGGGTGGGCTCGGGGGCGTATTCGCGCTGGCGCGGCGCGGTGGCTTGGGCTTGCGGCTCCATAGCGATGGCCGTGGGGGCGGCGGCGGGCTGGCAGGCAGCCAGCATCAAGATACAAATCAGAGCAAAGACGGAAAACAGACGGGTGTTCATTTGGGCTTCCTCCTGATAGGGTTGAGATTTCTCTACCTACAGGATACGCCCAGGGCTCAGGCAAGTCTTGACCGCTGGCTGACAGCGAGTTGACAATGGGTTGACAAAGGCTTGTGTAGGGGGCAATTCATGAATTGCCCCCTACACAAGCTTTCCCTCGGCCCGCGCCGCATACCACGCCGCCGCCAGGTACAGGCACTGCCGGGCCAACGGCGAGCGGTTGGGGTACTTGATGGTGCCCAGGCAGGCCAGGGCAGCGGCCCGGTAGAACTCCGCCGGGCGGGCGGTGTCGAACAAGCAGCGCGCCGAAATTGCTTCCACCGCGCCCAGCAAAGGCTCATCTCCGGCCAGCAGCATTTTACGGAAAGCCTCCAACGACCCCGCTCGCGGCGCCAGCACATGCGCCACCAGCTCGGCGGACAGATGGGCAAAATCAAACAGGGGGTGCCCCTCGCGGGTCTGGGCAAAATCGATCAGCCAGACCAGGCTGCCCGGCCCCACCAGCACATTCTCCAGGTTCAAATCGCCGTGGATGGTGGCGCGGGTGCCGTTCACCGGCTCATCCAACCACCCAGGCAGCACTGTCAACGGGTCGGGCAGCCCGCCCAGGTCGCAACCTTCCACCCATTTCGCCAGCAGCGTCCAGCGCGTATCGGCCACGCGGGCCAGAACCGGACCGCCGGGGGGCTGCTTGGACAGCCAGCGAACGCGCAGCGGCGCATGCCCGGGCGCGGACAGCCAGGTTAGCGTCCAGCCGCCGTCGACACGTTTTTCGGCAGTGAACCCACCGCCAACGCGCACCACCATGAAGGGCGCCATTTCGCTCACCTGCAAGCGCTGATCCACCACAGCCGGGGTCAAGCCGCGCGTGCCGCCCGGCCAGGGCTCCAGGGCCAGGTGTGGCGGGAACAGGCGGTCATATTCTTGCCCCCAGCGGAAAGCATAGGGTTGGCGCTGCATCCACCAATGCGGGCCAAAGGTCTCGAACAGGCGCAGCAGCAGGCCGGGGTTAGGATCATTGAGCAGGGCCTGGCGCAAACTGAGCGGGCGGCGGCCCGGCTCGTTGATGCAGGTGTATTGTAAAGCGGCTCGTTCGCTGCCGGCCACCGCCAGGGGCGGGTGTTGAATACGCGCCGTGACCGGGGGCAGCCGGTCCTTGACAAAGCGCTCGTAGTTATCGAACTCATCCTGAATGCCCTTGCGCGGGCCGATTTTGACGATGGTCAGCGCGTCGGATGCGCCCCCGCTCTGTACCGGGCGAGCCAGGAAGGTGCGCGCGCCGGAGTAGCCGGAGAGGAACTCGCCCTCCAGCACCAGGCGGGCGTAGCGCCGGAAGAGGGCTTGCAGCAAGCGGCGCTCTTCTGCCGCCAATGCCATGCCCGCCCCAGCCTCAATAGCCAGGCGATTGTTAGGCGCGACCTGGTTGAGCGGGACGGGTTTGCTGCGCCTGCTGATGAGCCCCACCATGCCCAGGCCAAAACTGCCCGCCAGGCTGACCAGTCCCAGGGCCAGCGCCTGACTGCGGGTGAGACCCAGGAAGGACGACACGCGCACGTCCAGCCCGCGGCCAAAAGCGGTTGACTCCTGCGGGCGTGCCAGGACCCCGTTTTGGGGCTCCCAGCGCAAAATGAGGCTGACGGTCAGGCGCTGCATGCCGGGTTGGCGGGCAGCCAGACTCCAGCGCCAGCTCACCCCTTCTCCGGGCGGCAGCAAGCGGGGCTGGTCGCCGGTGGGCGAAATTTCAAAGCCGACCCCGTCCAAGCGGGCCACGGCGTAGAGGTCGTAGCCATCGGGACGCTGCACCGGCACGGACTGCGTTTCAACGGGGTGTTCGGGGAACTCTGCCTGGGCCACATAGCCTTCTTCGGCGGGCAGCAGGGCCAGCCGCACCAAATCCGATTCACCCAGTCGCAGGTTCTCCGGCCATTCCAGCTCGATCAAGCGCTCCTCGATGAACGGCGTGGGGCTGGGGCGTTGAGCGGGCGGGGTGGCAGTGGGCCTGGAAGGCTGGTTGGTAGGGGCTGCGGTCGCTTCTGGGGCCCGAGTAGAAACCGCCCCGGCGGCGGTTGCGGTAGCCTGGCCCGGTTCAGTCGCCGGAGTACTCGGTGCCGGCTGGCAGCTTGCCAGGAGGATCAAAGCCAGAGCCAGCCCGACCAGAAGGAGCGGTGCCCGCTTCACGGCGCACCTCCCGGGGGAACGAACAGGGTCGGCGAGAGGCGGATCGTTTCACGCAGGGCCGAATCGGGCTGAAACGCGAAAGACAGCGCTGCCAGCGCAAGCAGCAGCAAGAGCAGTCCTGCAAGCAGCAAAACGAAACGCATCCGGCGACTCATGCCCGTTTTCTCCTCTAGCTTTAGTATAATACGAATATAACTGCTCACGCACAGGTGAAAAAGGCCCGAATTAGGCTGGTCCAGATTCATCCAGGAGCAGTTCAAATCCATCTTTCTTAGCGGGAGGGAACGTATGTCTGATATCCTCGAAACCATTTTCAAGCGCCGCAGTATTCGGTCATTTACCGAACAGCCGGTCCCGCGTGAAATGTTGGTGGATTTATTGAAAGCAGCGATGGCAGCTCCTTCAGCGGCCAATCACCGCCCCTGGGAGTTTGTGGTGCTGACCGAGCCTCAAATTGTTGCCGGCTTAAAAGAAGTTTTACCCTATGCCAAATTTAACGCCCCGGCTGTCATCGTGGTCAGCGGGCGGCCCGAGCAGGGCTACACCGAATCGGGCGGTAATTATTGGGTGCAGGATTGCAGCGCCGCGATTGAGAACATGCTCATTGCCGCAGTGGGCATGGGCCTGGGCACCGTTTGGACCGGCATCTACCCCATCCAGGCGCGGGTTACGGATGTGCGCCGCTTGCTGGGCATCCCTGAGACTACGGTGCCGCTGGCGGCAGTATTGGTGGGTTATCCCGCCGAAGAAAAGTCCGCCCGCACCCAGTACAACGAAGCCCGGGTTCACTGGGAACACTACTAATGCCCGTTTGGGACTCCTACCCGGCTAGCTACCGCGCGGCCGAGGTGGCCGCGCTGCGCAAGGCGGCGCGAGCCGGAGACTGCTCGGCGGTGATCGGTTTGAGCGGTTCAGGCAAGAGCAACCTGCTGGGCTTTCTGGCCTACCGAGGCAGCCAGGAGGGAGACCCCGATTTTCTCCTGGTGGATTGCAACCGCCTGCCCGAGGCAGTGCCGGGGGCGTTGTTTGATCTGCTGGCAGAGGCCCTGGATGGCAGCGCGTTTGAGCTCAAGGAGCTGGAAGTGCTGCTTGCCAACCGGCTCGAAGAGAATCCCGCTGGTTTGTGCCTGATCCTGGATCGTTTCGACGCGCTCTCCAGTGTGGGAAGCGCGATTTACTCCAACTTGAGAGCTTTGCGGGATCGGCACAAATATCAACTATCCCTGATCGTGGGGATGCGCCGACCACTGGATGCCGGAAACGAACTGGCCGAGTTGTTCTTTGGCAACACGCTCTGGTTGGGACCACTCACCCGCACCGATGCGTTGTGGAGCGCCCGGCAGTTCTCTGAGCGCCGCAGCCTGGGCTGGGACGAAGCCACCCTGCTTCGGTTGTACGAGTTGACCCTGGGTTACCCGGCCTGGCTGCGCGCGGCCTGCGAGGCCCACGCGGCGGGCTGCCCGCTGGAAACAGAAGCGCTCTTGTCCCATCCGGCTGTGCAGCGCCGCCTGAGCGAATTCCAATCAGACGAGCCTTCTGCCGAAGATCTGCGTCTGTCGGGCCTGGAGGGGCATTTCTTCCTGCGGGCCTGGGGCGGCGAGGTCATCGACCCGGCCGGGCTGACCGCCGCCGAACAGCGCCTGCTGGATTACTTCCGTGCGCATGTTGGTCAGGTGTGTATGAAGGACGATCTGATCCGTGCGGTGTGGCCTGAAGAAAGCCTGGTGGACGGCCTGCGGGACGACAGCCTGGCCCAGTTGGTGCACCGGCTGCGCAGCAAAATTGAGCCCGACCCGGCTCGCCCTTCCCGAATCCAAACCATTCCCGGGCGCGGATATCGCTATCAGGGCACCGCCCCGCTCACACCTGTTGTGTAAATTTTTATCAATCAGCCTTGTAAGGGCAATTCATGAATTGCCCTTACAAGGCTGACTCTTACCCCACCCAGGCCGTCAGCAGCATGGCGATCACAATCAGGGCAAAAGCGATTCCGCCCAAAATGCCCTGACCTGCCTGGAGCGCGGAGAACAAGACAAAGGGCACAACCGAGCCTAACAGCAAGGCAACCACCTGGATTTGCAGGCGGTATCGTTTCTTGAAGGGCTGCGGCGTCTTGCTCATTGCCCCACCCCTAACCAGACCGCGACCAGGGTCATCACGGCCACCCCAATCACCGGGATGATGCCGTAAGCCAACACCGGGCGCATGACTACCCCCTCGTTGTCGCCCAGGCCCACCGTGCTGCAACCCACAATCACCTTGGCGGGGGCCATAACGCTGCCCAGCGAGCCGCCCGCTGTCTGCGCGCCCAGGATGAGCGGCACACTCAGTTGCAGCAGCTCGGCGGTGCGCATTTGCAGCCCGGCGAACAAGACATTCGAGTTGTTGTTGCTGCCGGTGATGAACGCCCCCAGCGCGCCCAGGAAAGGCGCCGCCAGGGGATAGAAAGTCTTGCCAAAACTCTGGCTCAAGCCTTCGGCCAGCAGGTTGGTCATGCCGGTATTCGACATTAACACGGCCATGCCCACCATCGCCACAATGCCCAGGCTGGAGTTGACCGCCCCGCGCACGGTCAGGTCGAGGATTTTGCGCCCCGCGCCTGGCTTGTAATAACCCGCTCTGGCGTAGATGAAGTACGCGATCAGGGAGGAGTACAGCAAGATGGCGCCGGGGTGACCCAAAAGGTAGATCTTGCGCCCGCTTTCAGCCGGAACCACCCACCCGGCAGAGGTGGACAGTTCGGGGAAGGGCAGGGTGAAGTAGATGCTGTCGAGGAATTTGGCGAGCGGCGGGATGAGGTTGAAGGCAAAGGCCAGCACCACCAGGATGGCATAGGCGGAAAAAGCCAACGCCAGGGAGCGTTTTCCTTGGGGCTGTTCCGGTGGGGGCAGGCTGCCGCCGTTGTGGCGGTAAGCGGGCAGGCGCGTGAGGGCAAAACCCGCCAACATGCCCAGCATGGCTGCGCCGGTCGCGCCCAGCGTCCACAGCCCGGCAGTCACCAGGGCGTACTGGGCCAGGCCCATCACCGCGCTGATGATGGCAACGAAGGGCAGCGTGCGGCGCACCCCGCTCCAGCCGCCGCCCACGAAGGCCACCAACACCCCGCAGACGAAGGAGGAAATACCCAGCATCCAGGCTGCGTCGGGGCCCAAATACTCACCGGGCAGGTTAGTCACCGCCAGCAGGGTCTGGAAGGAGGTGGCCAGGGAGCCGAAATTCACCGCCCAGCCGTGGCCCAGGCAGGACATGAGCACCGCCTGGACGGGAGAGAAGCCCAGCCCCACCAGCAGCGGCGCCGAAACAGCCACCGGCACGCCGAAACCGCCCATGCCTTGCAAGAAAGAAGCGAACAACCAGCCCAGCAGCAGCCCTTGAATGGTGCGGTCGGGGGTCAAGGCGGGCAGGGCCTGCCCGATCATACGCACCGTCCCGGCCTGATCGGCAATGTGGAAGAGCAGCAAGGCCGTCCAAACGATGTACAACACGTCCAGGGACAGGAGAATGGCCTTGACCTGGGTGTAAGCGATCAGCTCGGGGCCGGCGCCGAAGAAGAAAAAAGCCGCCAGCAAGGCGGTGAACCAGGCAAAGGCCCCGGCTTTGCTGCCGCCCCAACGAAAGCCAAGCATGAGCACCAGCACAACGATGACCGGGGAGAGAGCCAGGAGCCAATTGACAAAAGTGAGGGGCATGGGCGGTATTATATCGCAAGGCGAAAGCAGACTAGGGGAAATTCATGAGTTTTTCCTAACCAACCACAATCCAGACGCGGGTAAGAAACCCGCGCTACACGGCCAACCCCCGATCGGATGTGGAAACCAGCCGCGCTACTTTAGTGGATACCGGTACAGATTGGTTTCGCGGCGCTGGAAGCCCATGCGCTGGTATAGGCGGTTGGCGGCTTCGCGGGCGGGCCGCGAGGTCAGGTTGACTTCTTTGAGGCCCATCTCGGCGGCGCGATCCAGGCAGGCGCGTGTGAGCGCCTCCCCCAGGCCCTGCCCTCGCCAGGCTTCGTCCACAATCACGTCCTCGATCCAGGCGTGGGCGCCGGTTGGGCTGGTGAAGGTGCCCAGAGTGGCCGAACCGATGATCTCACCGCCGGGAGCGCGGGCCACGAACAGACTACTCCCAGCACTGGAAACGATGGCGTCCAGAACATCCCAGCCTGGGGCCGGGGCGTAGGTGGTGAGTTGGGGCATCAGCCGTTCAAAGGCGCGGACCAATTCATCCGTCACCTGGGTCATTCGTTCAATGTGCGCCATCTCGTTCAATCCTTCTCAGCCGCCTCGTGAATTTCGGGCCACCGGTCCCAGGGCGGGTTCTGAATGATTTCGGCAAAGGTCCGCACCACCTGCGGATCAAATTTGGTGCCCGACTGGCGGCAAATGTGCGTCAGGGTGGCCTCGCGCGACCAGGCCAGCCGGTAGGGCCGGTCGGACGTGAGCGCGTCCCACACATCCACGGCCGCAAAAATGCGTGCAGAGAGAGGAATTTCCTCACCCTTCAATCCACGTGGGTAGCCACTGCCGTCCCACGATTCGTGGTGATTGTAGGGGATATCAATCGCCGCGCTCAGGTAGGCGATTCCCGAGAGCAGTTGCATCGAATAGATGGGGTGCTGGCGCATGATCGTCCATTCATCTTCCGATAAGCTGGATGGCTTTAACAAGATGTGATCGGGAACAGCCAGCTTGCCAATATCGTGCAGCAGTGAGCCGTAGCGCACAGCCTGCATCTGTCCATCGGGTATGCCCATGTGGCGGGCCAGTTCCAGGGTCAATTCCACCACCCGGCGGCTGTGCCCGGCAGTCTCGCGCTCGCGCAACTCTAGCGCTTTAGCCCAACCCTCAATGGTTGCTTCGTAGGCTTCACTCAACTGGCGCAGGGCATTCTGCAATTGGTCTTCCGCTTGCTTGCGCGCGGTAACATCGGTCGAAACGCCAATCACCCCTTGCGGGTGACCGCCGGTGTTTTGCACCGGCGAGAACCAACTATCCAGTTGGATCCCGGACACGTCTATGACCTCGGAGTGGGCCTCGCCTCGCAGGGCACGATAAATGCTGTTGATCATTGCCGGCGAGTGTGCATAAATTTCTTCGGCAGAACGCCCAACCATTTCACCAGGGTGCAGGTTTAAGATGGTCAGGCCGCGCCCTTCCGACAGGGTGAAGCGCCCCTCATGATCCAGCGCAAACAAGACCAGCGGGGCATTGTTCACCACAGTACGGAGCAGTTCCTCATTCTTGCGCAAGGAGCTTTCCATCTCCGTGTGCTCGTTCATCAACTGCCACTGCTGGATGGCTCGCTCGGCGATGTGTGGCATATCTGCGAGGATGTATTCGGACTTCACCACATAGTCCAAAGCCCCGGCGCGAATCGCCTCTACTGCCACGCGCTCATTGCCATGACTGGTCATCACGATCATGGGTAGGTGTTGCTTGGCAGAGCGCACCAAACCCAGTGCATCGCCATCGGGCAAGCGCCAATCGGCGATCACCAGGGCAAACTCCACGGGCGGAAATTCCAGGTGCTCGCGGGCTGACGCCAGCGTGGTAGCAATCCATAATTGAGCCTGGAATTCTGAGTCTTCAAAAGCGCGCCGAATTAACTCGACGTGCGATTCTTCATCCTCAATCAATAAGATATCAGCAACTGCTTTGCCCATAAAGAATTATTGTAATAACCTCAGGCTGGATTGGTGTTCCAGCCTAACCAATAATAGCCCATGTCATCCATGAGCTTGGTGAACTCCTCGAAGCCTACCGGTTTTACCAGGTAGCTGTTCACATGATTGTCGTAGGCGCGAGCGATATCTTTTTCGGCTTCAGAGGTGGTCAGCACAACCACCGGGATGATCTTTAACTCTTCGTCTTGTTTGATTGCATCTAAAACTTGCAGGCCGTCTACCCTCGGCAGGCGCAAATCTAGCAAGATAATATGTGGCCTAGGGCTGGAGGCCGGGTCGGAATAAGCCCCCTGGTGAAACAAATACTCCAGGGCTTGCTGACCATCACTCACATGGTTGATGTGATTGGTGATGCGATGTTCGGACATCGTCCGAATGATCAACTCGGCATGATCGGGGTTGTCCTCGATCAGCAAAACCAGCACAGGCTCTCCGTTCATCATACCTCTCCTGGTAGGGCGGCTTTCCGTGAGATTGGAAGCGTAAAACAGAAAGTAGATCCCATGCCTTCCCCTTCTGATTCTACCCATATTTTGCCATTATGTACATTAATAATCCGATGAACCAGGGCCAGGCCCACCCCGGTGCCTTCGCTGCGCGCATCCAGCTTGTTGAATAGGCCAAAAACCGTCTCGTGAAAGCGCGGTTCAATGCCCTGCCCGTTGTCCTTTACATAAAACAGGCACGTCTCAGGTTGATCGCAAGGCCGCGAACCTACTTCGATGTGCGGACGGAGTTGAGAGCCCATGAACTTGACCGCGTTATCTAGAAGGTTTTGCATAACTTCCACCAGGCGGGCACGGTCGCCGGAGATGGCAGGCATGTCCGGCTGGACGGTGACCTGCACGCCACGAGCGGCAATTTGCCCGGCTACCAGTTCCAGCGCGTCGCGCACAATGGTGTCAAAGGACACAGTCTGTGGCGTGTTGATGATGCGCCCGATCCGAGATAGCTCCAGTAGGTCATCCAGCAGTTGCTGCATTTTGGTGGTCGCTTCACTCACCCGGTTGAGGTCGGCGTTCAAACGCTCAATGTTGCCGCTTTGCGCATCGCGGGCAATGAAGCCCAGAAACCCGCGAATGGTAATCAGCGGACTCTTTAAATCGTGCGAAACCGTGTAGGTAAAGCGCTCCAGTTCGGCGTTTTTGGCTTCTAGCTCGCGGATCAAATTCTCGCGTTCTTGCTCGCTTTGTTTAAAGCGGGTGATGTCGACAAAGGCGGCAGCTATGGAACGCGGTCCGGCTGAGAACAAGCGCTCTTCCAGCGCCAGGGTCACTTTGCCGTTTTCGATGATCGTCCTCTCATTGGTTATGGGTTCACCGCCGCGGACAACCGAGTAAGCATGTTCCATCAATTCCGTTTCGTCAAAGCCGGTCATAATTTCTTCGAGGGTTGTCCCGATTTTGGGGCGCTGGTCTTGCTGTAATCCCAGCGTAGAAGCAGGGTTTGACATTCTCAACACCAACCGGTCGTTGTCATTCAAATCGAACAAGTAGACGCCAATAGGCAGGGCTTCGATCACACGGCGGAAGCGGTCCTCCGAAATGCGCAGCGCATCTTCCATCCGGCGGCGCTCCCAAAGCTCGTTGCGCCAGCGGTTGATCATGATATCCAGCGCGCGCAAACCGTAATAGAGGAGCAGGCCCTGGAAGACAAAGATAATCGAGTAGACAATCCATGAAGTCAGCGAGTCGATTTGGATGGGCGGCAGCAGCCCGCCGATTTCTGCCAGGTACAGCCCTAACCCCGTGAGAACCGCAGCGGCCACGGAAGCGATAATTCCGCGGTAGCCAAGCAAAAACCCCCCGATGAGGCTCAATACGCCAAAACAGCCAAAGGTTGCAATCTGCACACCACCCGCCAAGGCCACAACAATAGTGAAAAGACCCCACATCACAACGAGGATGATCAGGCTGGCAGTGCGGATCGACCCGCGGCGCATGAGGTACAAGCAAAAAATGGACACCAGGATGGTCGATCCGGTGAAAAGGATGGTGTCAGCCCCGCCACGCCCCGCAAAGAGAATGGCGGTGGCTCCGGCCCCGCCCAGCAGGATCACACAATATAAAATGGCGTTGAGGAAAGCGGCCTTGTTAGTCCGTTCTTCCTCTCCGGGAAAAATAGGTGGCGCGAACAGCGTAACAAGTCGTTTGAATGCCATGTTTCTCCTCAACTGCTGAAGGGGCATCCTGAGGTGGTCTAATTGCGAGGTTGTTTTTGTCCTGTTTAAATTATAGTACGGTTTCACGAAATCCTTACGCTTCGCTCAGAGGCAGCATAAGAAAAGCGGATTCGGCATACAGTGCGCCGAATCCGCTTTCGAACCGCAAGATAGTAGCTGTTAAGGCGTAACCATCTCCACAAAACTCACCCGTCCGTCTTTGACCTGCAACACGGCAGCGGGTTTGATGGGGTTATGAAACTCATCAAAAACGATGGTTCCGGTTACACCCTGAAACTCAATTTCAGCCAGCGCATCCTTCACCTTGGCGGCGTCGTCGGCCCCGGCTTGTTCGATGGCAGCCAGGAGCATGTTGGTGGCGTCGTACGCCATGGTGGCGATTGAATCGGGCGCAGCGCCATATTTTTCAGTGAACTTCTTGACCCAATCTTGCACTTCGGGCCGCGGGTCTTCCTGAGAGTAGAAATTGGAGAAATAACTGCCCTCCGCTGCGTCCAGGTTCAGGTCGGCGGAATCCCAGGCATCGCCGCCCATAATGACCGCGGTGGCGCCTTTTTCTTTTGCCTGGGCTGCTACCAGATTGGTGATATTGTAATAATCGGGCAGGTAAAGCACTTCGGCGCCAGATTCGGCGACTTTGGTGAGGATGGCAGAGAAATCGGTGTCGGCGCTGGAATACGACTCCTTACCCACCACCTCGCCGCCATTTTCCAACCAGGTCTTTTCAAACGCTTCGGCCAGGCTGCGGACGTAATCATTACCGATATCCGACATGATGAAAGCCTTGGTGAAGCCCTGATCTTTGGCGAAGCGAGCCATCACCTTGCCCTGGAAGGAGTTGATGAAGCAAGCCCGGAAGACATAGCTCTTGGTTTTGCCGTCCACATCCACCGTCACGCCTTCGGCTGTGGAGGAAGGGGTGATCATCACTACGCCTTTGGCCTCGGCAACTTCGGAGGCGGGGATGGAGGCCTTGGAGCACACTTCGCCAATCAGATAATGGACACCGTCCTGGTCAATCAGCTTGTTGGCTGCATTGACCGACGGATCGGCGGCACACTGGCTATCCACCACCACCGCTTCAATCTGCTTACCCAACACGCCGCCTTTGGCATTCCATTCATCGATCGCTATTTGGGCCGCATCGCGATGGGAGGTGCCATAAGTGGGCGCCGGGCCGCTGAGCGGGGCCAGGATGCCGACCTTGATCGTGCCGCCGGGCGCAGCGGCCTGACCACAACCGGTGGTTAACAAACCAACCACCAACAATACAGACAAAATTTTGAAAAGTTTCATCGAGTCTCCTCCTTGAAA
Organism: uncultured Anaerolinea sp.; assembly: GCA_964567255.1. Lineage (GTDB taxonomy): Bacteria > Chloroflexota > Anaerolineae > Anaerolineales > Anaerolineaceae > Anaerolinea. The sequence continues at coordinate 163 of CAZMMI010000083.1, read as the reverse complement.
AAAGTTAAACACGCCAGGTGGCGAACGCCTGGGCGCTTATTAACCACAGATATCCAGCCTGAACAGGCGCAGGAAATCCCCTGGGGCAGGTGGCATCGGGCGGATGAACTTGTAAGGGTTGAATTCGGAAACAAAGGTTGGCCGATTAAATCGACCGATGGTG
>CAZMMI010000082.1:0-14905 GCA_964567255.1 uncultured Anaerolinea sp. | reverse complement strand
CGAATCTGCGCCCCGCAAGATGGGCAAACCATAGAAATAAAATTTGCCATTGAATGCCCTTAGCCCCTTTCCGCCAACCAATGTTCCAGCCAGAATCCCCGATCGATCGGGAAATAATTCGTCACTAACACAATCACAAGCGCCAGCACAGCCGCGCCCAACCCAATCCAGGCCGCCCAACGCAGCCAGCCCTGCTTGGATCCGCGCGCCGCATCCCAAAGCAATCCCAGGCTGCCCAACCCGCTGCTGAACAACGGTACCAACACCGGCAGCATGTAATGATCCGGCTTCGGCGCCACGAACCACAACAAATACACCCCCAGTGGCACGCACCAACTCAGGATCAGGCGGTTGACAAATGTCCGCTCTCCCCACAGCGCCCCTGCCGCCAGACCGCCCAACAGCGCCAGCAGCAGCGCAGGGGGGCCGAAGCGATTGCTCAAAGTCCACTCCCAATACTCCGGCCCGTGTTGATAATAATACGGGTCGTCATGAGGGTAGCCGTATTTCAATTCTTGGGTCTTGTAGGTTTGAATTTCAATCATCCGTTGCCGTGGCGATTCGTAAAACACGAACGGGTTACTCAACACCGTCACCACTGCCATCACCACGGTGAAGCCCAGCCCCAGCAGAAACACTCTCCCAACCTTGATATATTTTTGCGCCCACCCTGCAATGAGATAGGCCGGGATGGTCAGCACAAACCACACCCCTTGCAGCTTGATCGCCGTGGCCAGCCCGCAAGTCACCGCCGCCAGCCAGAAAAATCGTCCAAAGCGCAGCCGGTCGCGGTTCAAAAAGTAAATCGTCAGCACCACGCACAGAATCGCCAGCGCGTCCGGGTGCCACCAGGCAATGTTCTGCCGCAACACCGCCGGAACAGCCAGCAAAAAGATCGTCATGCCCAGAGAGCCCCACAAACTGCGAAAGCCCGTCTGCATCTGCACCAGCAGCAGAACAGCCGCCAGCATGGGCAGCACGCTGATGAACATGCGCAGCAGGAACATCATCAGCGCAAACTGCTCGATGTAATCCGGCCCCAGAATCAGGCGCAAGGGCAGCAGCACCAGGAAAGACGCGAAATAGAAGGGATAACCGTAATGGTAATCGCCATAAATGATTAACCGCCCCAGGGTGATGTGCGGGTCGGGGTCAAAGTCCAGCATTTTAAGCACAATCGGGTAGGTAATGGCTTCATCTTGCACGGCGGAGCCGTTGGCATTGGGCAGCCCCACCACAGCCAGATACACCAGGGTGAACAAGATGACCACCCCAAAGTTTCGCTGTATCTGTTTCCGTTCCGCGTTGTCCATCACCGCTTTAGTTTACCAAAGAATTGCCGGGGCATTGCCGGCACAGCCAAGCAATCTCACCCTCCACAATCCCAACGGCTCCCGCATGTCTTAGCGAGCGCAGCGTAGCAACCTCCACCCCCGTCATTCTCTCCCAATCCACGCCATGATTCTCTCCGCCGCCTGGGGCACAGCCTCTTGCACTCCTGCCGATAAAACCCGGCTGAACTGAAACTCCGTGCCCGTCACCGTCAATAGCAAGGTTTCTATCTGCGCCCCGTAAAGCGATTTCGCCAGCACCGTCAGCGCCTCGGGAGAAAGATGATGCGAAAGCACCGGCAGATGCGTCTCACCGGCTGTCATGCTCCCCTGCCTGATCTCGCCACTTGTCCCGCCTACCGCCGCGTCAATGAACACCACCCGTTCATACCCGGCGATCTCTTCCGCCAGTTCGGGGGTCAGTTGCAGTAAAAACAGAAACTCCACCTTCTCATGCCCGCACTCAAAAGGCGCCTCGTAAGAATCCGGCACAGGCAGCCCCAGCCGCACGGCCACGGCGCGCAGCACATGCCACGCCACGCCGTCATCCTGCCGGTCAGGGTTTCCCCATCCAATCAAAATCGTCTTCTTCAACCGCTCACCCGATCCTGTGGCAATAACATGGGGTTGCGGGCGTAAGAGCCTCCCCGCAACCCCATAACTGATGATTTGAGTCTTCAGCCCAAAGGGCTTCCATGACCTGAGCAGAGGTTTCGACCCCACTCACTTATATTACGCGCCGCGACGCAGAACCTGAATCACCTCGCCGTCCGGATTGGTCACTTCCACCACCATCGGCATCTGCCCCACCGCATGAGTCGAGCAGGACAGGCACGGATCGTGCGCGCGCACCGCGGCTTCCACCCGGTTCAGCAGCCCCTCGCGGATTTCCGGCCCGGTGATGTAGGTCTTGGCCACGTTGTCCACGGCCTCGCTCATCGCCCAGTTGTTGTGCCCGGTAGCCACGATCAGGTTCACCTTGGTGATTTGGCGGTTTTCGTTGATCCAGTAATGGTGGAACAGTGTCCCGCGCGGCGCCTCAATGACACCTACGCCTTCCGGCACAGGGTTCTGGCGCGTGTTGAGCACGTCCGTGCTCAGAATATCGGGGTCGTCCAACAAAACGCCGACCCTCTCGATGCTGGCAAGCACTTCGATCAGGCGAGCATAGTGATAGTACAGGGTATTGCCCAGCGGCACGCCATTGTTGATCGCCCGGTAAGCCACAAACTCTTCCTGCGCCAGAGGGGTGTCGATGTGATCGCAGGTATTCAAGCGACCCAGCGGCCCCACGCGATACACGCCCTGCGGCCAACCCATCTTCTTGTAATAGGGGAACTTCAGGTACGACCAGTTCTCCACATGCTCGGCAATATAATCCAGGTAATTGGCCTCTTTGAAGCGCTCCAACTGCGCGCCGGTCTTATCCACCAGGCGCAGATCGCCATCATACAGTTCCAGGCCGTTCTGCGGGGTCACCAGGCCAAAATAGCCCGTCTCGAACACGGCGAACTTGGCGATGTCTTCGGCATTCTTAACCGCCCAATCCTTGATGATCTGCAGGCCAATCTTGGTGGTTTCAATGGCATCCGCCATGCCGCCCCGAATCTCGTCCCGCTCAGCCGCGGTCAAGGCCTTGTTCACCCCGCCGGGGATGGCGAAATTGGGGTGAATGCGCCGCCCGCCCAAAATGGCGATGATGTTCTGGCCAAATTTGCGCAAATTGACGGCTTTTACCGCCAGGTCCGGCGCAGCCTGAATCAGGCCTACCACGTTGCGCACCGCCGGGTCGGCATCGAAGCCCAACAGCAGATCGGGCCCAGCCAGCTCAAAGAAGTGCATGCCGTGGCTCTGAATCACCTGCCCCATGTGCATCAGCTCGCGCAGCAGTGAAGCCGGGCGCGGAGGCGGGCAGCCCAACACCGCGTCGCCCGCTTTGGCAGCCGCCAGGTGATGGCTCACCGGGCAAATACCGCAGATGCGCGGGGTGATGTAGGCCATTTCATCCACAAGGCGGCCTTCACAGAACTTTTCAAAGCCGCGGAACTCGTTGATGTGTAAATAAGCGTGGTCTACTTTTCCGCCTTCGTCCAGGCGAATCGTGATTTTCGCGTGTCCTTCAATCCGGGTTACCGGTTCAATCGTTATTTTTTGAGCAGTCATGCGCTACATCCTTTCGATTAATGCCACTGCAGCTTATCGCCCTTAATCTCAGGGACGCGCCCCTGAGCCAGTTCGCTCAGCACGTAAAAGATCTGGTCGGCTGAAGGCGGGCAGCCCGGCAAATGAATATCTACCGGCACCACCTCATGCACCGCGCGCACCTTGGTGGGGCGGCAAAGTTCTTCATCCTGTGGGATCATGCCTTCGCTGTCGGTGCTTTCGGTTTCCACGTATGCCCGTTTGAGCGCTTCTTCGATCGTAAACAGGTTGCGCATCGCCGGAACCCCGCCAAAAACCGCGCAATCGCCCATCGCTACCAGGATCTTGCAGCGCTTGCGCATGACCTTGGCAACGTGTTCGTTGGTCGTATTGTTAATACCACCTTCCAAAACGCCCACGTCCACGCCCTCTTCATCAGGCTCCTTCAAATCGGTAATCGGGGTGGCACGAATATCAGCCAGCTCGGCCAGTTTGATAATACGCTCGTCCATATCCAGCAAGGACATGTGGCAGCCCGCGCAGCCCGCCAGCCAATCTGATGCAACTTTTGGTTTCGACATACCATGCTCCTTTAATTGATGTGGCTTTCTGCACGCCGCCTAGGCCAACGCAGCCTGCCAATCCACTTTCACTGCGCAGCCCATCTTCTCGGCCAAACCAGCCAGCGCGGCTTCGCTCGAACGCACCGCATCCACCGGTTTCACCAGTTGCCGGGCTTCCTGCACCGCTCCGGTCAGGCTCACGTAGTGCCCGCCTTGCTCTGTCCAGGTCGCTACCGGCAGCACCACCTCGGCCAGCTCGGTTAGCATCGACTGGTAGCTGGTCATCACTACCAGCTTCTCCACCGGCTTCACTGCTGCCAGCAGGGCTTCGCTCGGAACTTCGTCCGCAAGGGCCACCAGCGCCGATTTCTTGCCCATTGCGCTCATCTCTTTCTGCAGCCCATACGCCTGGGCAGCCTTGAGGTTGGCTCCCGCGTGGACGTTATAAACTTCGGTAAAGGAACCGCGCCATTCGCTCGTAGAAAGCACGCCGTCCTTCGAACCTAATTTAGCTTCCACCTTCATGCCCAGCTTCGGCGGAATCGGCCCGTTCGTAGCGGATTCAATCATCGCCGCCGGGGCCTTCACGCCGTCGCACAAAGACTTAAGAATCGCCAGTGCCTCGGCGGGCAAGCGCAACGAAGCCCAGGCTGCCGGCTGGTCTTTCAGCACAGCCGCCGCAGCGGTCAGCGCCTCGTCCCAACTGCAAGCAACCAGCTTGCCATCCTTGCGCACCATCGGCTGGCTCACGCGGTCGCCTTTCTCCAGCAGCGATTCAAAGCGCCCCTGGCGGCACAACACGCCCGTGTTCAACTCGGCGTCAAAGTCGCCGTCAATGCGGATCACGCGATTGTCGCGCACATAAACGACCGTCTGGCAACCCACGCCGCAGCCCACGCACACGGTCGGCACAGCTTCGGCCTGGCTCTTGTGACCCTGGTAAGCCGAGAAGCGGTTCACCATCGACCCCGTCGGGCAAACCTGCTCGCAGGTGCCGCACGAAATGCACGTGCTCATGCCCCACGGCTCGCCCAGGTCGGCTGTGAGCATGGTTGCGCTGCCGCGCTCTTCGAAGCCCAGGGTGTTCATCCCCACCAGCTCGCTGCAAGCCCGCGCGCAGCGCCGGCATAAAATGCAGCGGTTGTGATCGAGCATCAGGAACGTATTGGATGCATCCACCGGAAAATCATTCCAGTTGGGCTGCATAGGCCAGTGCGTCATTCCATGTTCAAGAGCAGCATTCTGCAAGTCGCAATCGCCCCCGCTCAATTGGCAGAACGGGCAGAAATGATTGCGCTCGCTGAAGATCAGCTCAAGAATGAATTTACGCGTTGCCTCAACGGCAGGCGTCTTGGAACGAACCACCATGTTCTGGCTGGCGGGCAAAGTACAGGAAGGTTGCAGCGTGCGCGCTCCTTCAACCTCCACCAGGCACAACCGGCAACTACCAAACGGAACCAGAGCAGGGTGATCACACAACACAGGGATGTGTACACCGGCCTGTTTGGCGGCTTGTAATACGGTCGTACCTTCCGGCACCTCTACAGTCTGTCCATCGATTTGCAAGCGAATCATAGTTTTCATCCTAAAGGTGAATTTCATTAATGGCTATGGATATTTTAGACAAACAAGTCAATTTTACTCAGTTATCAATATCACTAATATCACTGATATCCGGCGGGAAATTCTCATACCGCTCGGAGAATGAACTCAGTGATGGCATCAAAACATTTAGAATTTTTACACCAAAGCCTTTTTCGAATACACACATTGTATTCTAACTAGTATACCTCTTGAAGTTAATATTATCACCACTTAAGCTGATATCTTGCGAAAAATTTTATAGTCATTGGGATTAGGCCTGTTGCAATCCGCATTTTGGGGTGTGAGAGCGGCGCAGCCGCCATTGCACCCCAAAATGCGGTACCACGGCACCCCCCAAAGCCCCATGATTTCTCCACCTTCTGAGCAACGCCAATCAGTGTATAATATTTGGCAATGCGTTTCCCAAAGCTTTCATCCAAACAATGGGCCTTGATATTTCTAAGCGTCACCCTCCTGCTGATGATCTTGTTGGCCGGCGGGATGAATGGCTTGATTTTTGAAGAAGGCGAACCCATCCCCACTGAGATGATGACCGTCGAGGAGAACCAAATGCCGTTCTCCGCTCCAAGCACCATCTTCGTAACCTTGATGCGCGGCTTGTTGTCTTTGTCCATCATCATCTTGCCCCTCTACATCATCTTACTCATCTTCGACAAAAAGACTCGCAAGCGCCTGCTCTCCGATTTACCCCTCATCTTCCTTGTCATTCTGGCGCTCATCCTCGTGCGCGAGGCCGCGCAGCGCTCGGGACCAAACATCGTCCGCGACCCCGCCCTGCTGGAACAATCCACCGAAGCCCCAATTGACATCATGGCCCAACCCGAAGAGCCCGAGGTGCCCCAGGGGTTTGTCAACATCGCCACGGTGGTGGTTAGCGTGGCAATCTTCGGCGCAATTGGCGGAGTGTTTTGGATCGTTCGCCTCTCCTTGCGCAAAGAAAAAACAGCCACCATCAGAGTCATCACCGAAGAAGTTCAAGAAGCCCTCGATTCGCTCTATGCCGGGGGCGATCTGCGCGAAACCATTTTGCTCTGCTATCAACGCATGTTATCCGCCGTATCGAAACAGCGCAACATTACCCGCCCGATTGACATGACCCCCAGTGAATTTGGGCAGGTATTGGTCACCAAGGGTCTTCCGGCTCGCCCGGTCAATGAACTCACCCATCTATTCGAGATGGTCCGCTACAGCCAGCGCCCCGCCGGTCCCAAAGAACACCAGCAGGCCATTCACAGCCTCACCTCCATCATCAATGCCATCCGCCCGCCGGAGTCCAGCGCATGAAACTCCGCCCAACGCGTCGCACCCTGATTCTCACAGCCCTTCTGCTGGTCACGCTCCTCGTGGAGGCCTATCTATTCATCTTCATGCAAGATGCCGTAAAAGAAAGCATCATCCTGCCCCTGGCGTCCATGTTCTTCGAGTTCAACCGCATGTTGCGCAGCATCGACCAGGTGGTTTATTGGGCCATCCTGGTGGTCATTGGCCTGCTGCTGCTCTACACCTTCGCTGCCCAGGTGATCCCCCCTCCCACCGGTCGTTCTGCCAGGTTCACCTCAAGTTGGAGCAATTCTCGTTTCCGCAACTGGCGCCATTATCTCGAATCCTTCGACAACAGCAACTTTGCCAGCGAAAACCTGGCCTTTGAACTCTCTCGCCTCATCGCCAACATCTACGCCCTGCACGAAGAGCTTTCGCCTGGGCAGGTCTTGGGCATGGCCGAAGAGGGCACCCTCAACCTTCCCCCTGAAATCCGTGAGCTGCTGCGCACCCGCCGCTTCTCAACAGTCCGTCCCAAGCGAACCTGGATAGATAAGCTCTTCAACCGAAAACGATCCAGAAAAGCCAAACCCGCCCAACGTACTCCGGCTCATGCCGAAGTTGAGATGATCATTGCATTCATTGAACAAGAATTGGAGGTCTCCCGTGAGTCAGATAACAATTAACGACGTATCCGATTTATCCAATCGGGTCATCAAGGAAGTTGGTAGCGCCATTGTTGGCAAAGATGATTTGCTTAAGCAAATCATGGCCGTCATTCTGGCAGGCGGGCATATCCTCCTCGAGGATTTCCCCGGCCTGGCCAAAACCCTCATCGCCAACAGCTTTGCCGCCGCCCTGGGAATGACCTTCAAGCGCATCCAATTCACCCCCGACCTGCTCCCCGGCGACATCACCGGCGGCTACATCTTCAACCGCGCCGAGAACCAGTTCGTCCTTCGCCAAGGGCCTCTCTTCACCAACGTTCTTCTGGCCGATGAAATCAACCGCGCTTCACCCCGCACCCAATCCGCCCTCCTCGAAGCCATGCAAGAGTACCAGGTCACCCTGGAAGGCGAAACCCTCAAGCTTCCCGATCCCTTCATCGTCATCGCCACCCAAAATCCCATCGAATATGAAGGCACCTTCCCCCTCCCCGAAGCTCAGCTCGACCGCTTCCTGGTGAAGCTGGCTGTGGGTTATCCCACCGTCGACGAAGAGCGCGAAATCCTCCGCCGCCGCCGCGAACGCCGCCAGGACGCCTTCACCCTCAATCCGGTCATCGACTCGCAAGGCGTGCTGGCCATGCGCGCGGCCATCGAAGACGTCTACGTGCAGGAAGACATCGAGCGCTACATCGTCGAACTGGTGAATCACACCCGCACCCACCGCCAGGTGGTGGTCGGCGCCAGCCCTCGCGGCAGTCTGGCTTTGCTCAAACTCACCCGCGCCTGGGCCGCCATGCAGGGCCGCGATTACGTCTTGCCGGATGATATCAAGTCCTTCATCATCCCCGCCCTCCATCACCGCCTGGTCCTCGAACCCGATTTATGGACCACGCCCAAAGCCGCCGACCGCGTTTTGGCCGAGGTGATTCAAGCCGTTCCCGTCCCCGTCGTTCGCTAGCTCATGCGCCCTCGTACAATCCTGTTCTGCGCGCTGATCTTTGGCCTGGCCATCGCCGGAGTTGCCATGCGCTCCGGCGGCATCCTGGCCCTGGCAGCCGGCTTCTGTCTGTACTTGATCGAAGCCGTCTGGTCAGCCCCCCAGAAAGCAGATTTGAGTATTCAGCGCACCCTCAGCGCCGATCGCATCTCGCCGGGCCGCCCCGTAGAAGTGCGCCTGAGTGTTACCAACAATGGCCCCGCGCTGCCCGAGTTATACCTGGACGATCCGCTGCCTGCCCACCTCAGCCTGATCGAAGGCCGCACATTTTTGCTCACATCGCTTGCCCCCGGCCAGCACATCGAATGGTCTTACACCGTGGAAGGCAACCGGGGCGATTTCTTCTTCGGCAATGTCACCGCATCGGTCAGCGAGCACACCGGCCTGTTTCAAATCACCAAAGCATTTGAAACCGGCTCGCAACTGATTGTCCAGCCGCTGCCCCGCCACATGCGCCACATTCCCATCCGCCCGCCTCAAACGCGCGGTTTTGCCGGTCCCATCCCGGCCCGCCAGGCCGGCACCGGCATCGATTTCTACACCGTGCGCGAATACGAGCCGGGCGATGAATTGCGGCATATCAACTGGAAGCTTTCCGCTCGCCAGGAACAACAGCTCATCACCAACGTCTTCGAGCAGCAGCGCATCGCCGACGTGGGCATCATCCTCGACGCTCGCCAGCCCGCATATGCGCAAGCCGGCGTGGGCAACCTTTTCGAACACGCCGTCCGCGCCGCCGCCGATCTGGCCGAAAACTTCCTCAACGAAGGCAACCGCGTAGGCATGTTGGTCTATGGCTCTTCCATCGATCGCGCTTTCCCCGGCTATGGCAAGGTCCAGCGCCAGAACATTCTGCGCCTGCTCGCCCGCGCCAACCCAGGCTTCAACTACGCCCTGGAAAAGCTCGACAACCTCCCCACTCGCTTCTTCCCTTCACGGTCTCAGATCATTCTGATCAGCCCGCTGCTGCCTGATGACGAGAAAGTGTTGCCCCACCTCTGCGCCAAAGGCTACCATGTGCTCCTGGTCAGCCCCAACCCCATCAGCTTTGAAACCGAAAACCAACACGGCGAATGGGTCGATCAGATCGCCTATCGCATCGCCTCCGCCGAGCGCCGCTTGCAAATCAACCGCTTGCGCCGCTCCGGCATCGTGGTCGCCGATTGGAATGTGAAAGAGGCCCTCGATCCCGTTCTGCAAGCCCTCATGGCGCGCACGCCCCAATCCGGAGGTCGCCGGTTATGAACACACGCCTCATCCTCATCATCACCCTCATCGCCGCCGTAGCGCTGCCCTTCACGGGGTATGTTCTGGAAGGTCTGTGGTGGGGCATCGCCGGAACGATCCTGGCAGGCGCATTCTGGTACGTGGGTATGCGTTACCAGCGCAGCCTGTTCGTCCACCTGGCCTTCGCCGTGCTCCTCGGCTTTGACACCTTCATCATGCTGGTCCAGCCCCTCGTCTTTGGATTGCTGGGCGGGTTCGCTGCCCTGGCAGCCTGGGATCTCAACCGCTTCTACCCCCGCTTGAAGGCCTTCTCCCCGCCCGAAACTGCCCGCGCCGCCGAAAAACGCCACCTCCTGCGGCTGGGCGTGGTGCTCGGATCCGGGCTAGCCCTGGCTGGATTGATCCAGCTCCTTCAATTTGAATTCAACTTCGTCACTTCCTTCTTCCTCAGCCTGCTGGCGCTCATTGGCGTCCGCCTGGCGGGTGCGGCGCTTTTCAAGCCGCCCTCTCTTCCCGGCGAAGAAAAATAGAGTAGCACCACAGCGAACCGTGGAGTGGGTATCGCGCCCGACGGGCGCCTAAGAAAAAAGGATGTCAGGGAGATTTTTGTCGCCTTCGTGCGACAAAAATCTCCCTGTTTCTATTTTTTTTGAGGCGGGCGAAGCCCGCCATTCACAACCGATCGCGGTTTAGTGCAGTGCTACCTGAAAACCTGTCGGGCTTGCAATTACGCCATGAGAGGTGCAGGCCCCACCAACACCTCATTCACTGCAAACTCGCCGTTCCAGCTTGTTTCTACCCCCGCAGCGACTGCAACGCGCTCAGCAACTGTCCCACCATCTTGGCGCGGTAATCGATAGCCGCCTGCACGTTTTTCATGTGCAGTTCATACACCGTTGCGTCCACCTCCAGCGCCCCGTTCTCATTTTTCATCATCGGCAGCACGCTCGAATTATCCCCATCCAGTTTAATCTCCGTGCGCGCGGCAGGTTTGGCCTCTTCAAACTTAGCCCCCTTATCCTGCCCAACCTCCACAAAGCGCGTCTCCACGGTCAACGTCGCCGCACCGTCCACGTAATGGGCGATCTTTTCTGCCACGCCCCGCATCGTCGTTCCAAAATCGCTTGCCATAATTAGCTCCTTCGAAATAAATCGGATCGCAAGATCGGATAGATCACATCATTGACTGCCTGCCACACCAGCCCCGGCAGCACCACCAGCGCCGCAGGCCCGCTCAACGCCGAGAACCGCGCCACCAGCCCCACCCACTTCACCACCGTCAAAGCGGTCTTCACCGTGGTCAGGCGGGTGGCCAGGGCCAGTTCCAACGAGCGCTGGTGCAGCGACCGCTGAGGCGGAAGAGCATCCTCCCGCCAAATAGTGTCCAAATGTCCAAACCAATTCACCGTGCTGCGCGCCAGCAGGATTCCCCGTTCGGTGGTCTCCACCCAGGCATAATACTGCACCTGTCGTCCGGCTTGATCCAAAAACGCCGCCAGCAGGCCCTGGTCGCGTTGTGCTTCAGTCGTAGATCCGGCTTTCGCCGCGGAAGCCAGGGTGGCCGCTTGCGCTTCGCCCAACACCGCCTCATCCAGGCTGCGCCCCGCGCTGGCCAACCGTTGCGTCTGCCCGGCCATCTGCGCCTCCACCACCTCCGACACCGCCGCGTCCACCCGCCAAATGCCCCCCAAGGGCATGTCCGGCCTCACAGGCAGCCCAACGTCAAAGCTCAACAGAGACTTGCCCACCCCGGCGATATCGCCCGGCTGAGTTTGCCACAAGCCGTACAGTTCCCCGATCACCTCTGCACCGGGGTCAATGTACTGCAGCGAAACGCTCACGCTCATCCGCCTCCCGGCTTGGTCAGCCCAGTCACTGCCGACACGGCCGCCTTGATCAACTCGGAGCGGTTCACCTGCGCCTGCTTGACCATATCCAGGTGGATGTTCCACAAGACCTCATCCACCTTGCCAAACTCATCTTGCGGCACGCACAGGACGGTATCCCCGTCCAATTTGATGATGGTCAGCGCCCGCAGTTGCGGATTCCCCGTCAACTTGCCTTTCTCCACGCCAATCTTGCTCATGTCGGTCGTAACGTAGGTCGACACTTCCAGGGTGGTGGCATCACTCACCGCCTCGCTGAGCACATCGCCCACCTTCTTGACAAAGTTCTCCAGCGCCTGGCCAATCTCACTGACCGACTTCTTCGGGTTATCGAACCAGCCAAAGCTCAGCGGCTCTTTTTCCATTCCTTCGCCCCCGCTCCCGGGCTGTTCGGGCGGCAAATCCACTTCCAGCTTGCTTTCCACCGGCAGCGCCTGGGGGCGAGGCATCACATGCCAGGCCGCCACATACCCCTGCTTGCCCTTCACATCTTTTACCAGCAGCCACTCTCCGGGCTGCCCCAGCTTGGCCACGGCGCTTTCCTCGGGCTCCAGCACCAGCAGTTCTGTGTTCAACGCCAGCCGCCGGATCAACGTCTTCGATGTAATCACCGGTTTGCGCCGGAAGGCCAGGCCATCCTCGGCGACGCGCACCGCCAGCGGCTCCGGCGGGGCCATCGTCACCCCAAACACCGGCGGCTCCACCTTCTGCAAGTCCACGCCCAGCGCAGCCTGACCCGGCGCCTCCACCAGGTACCAGGCAGCCGCCAACCCTTCTTCTCCGGTCACGTCGCGCACCCGCACCCACTGGTAAATCTTGCCCAATTTCTTGCGCACGTCCGCCACAGCTTCCATCGCCACCACGTCGCTGTTCAACGGCAGCCGCTTGATGATATTGCTGTCCACAAACTCCGCTTTCTTGCGCAGCGCCAGCCCGTCGCCGGTCACCTTCAGCACCAGTTTCTCGCCCTTCAATCCCGTGTTCGGGTTCGCCGGCTTGACATCCTGGCCCGGCTCGGTCGCCTGCTCACTCTTGCTCAAAAACCATCCCGCTGTGTACCCCTCTTCTCCTTCGGGATCTTTGACCGGCAGCCACTGGTTTACCTGCCCAAGGCGCGCCTCCGCCGTCGCATCGTCCACCAGCACTTCTAGCTTTGTGTTCAAAGCGAACCGCTTGATCAAGGTATGCTCCGAAACAACCGGCTGCGATCGCAGCGCCAACCCATCTGCTGCTGCAAACACAGCAAAGCTGGCTCGCACACCTGTATCCAGGGGGACTGGCTCCGGCTTCGGCTGCGGAGCCGCCGGGCCCTCCACCCATACCACCGCTTGAATCACCTGCGCCGCGCTCCCCGCAAAACCGTACCGCTCTTTGAGGGTCACCTCGGCGGTCTCCACCGGATAGGGCCACGGGTCGCGGATCAAGTAATCCTCGCCCCGTTTGGCGTAAATGATCACCCAGTGGTTTTGCAGGCCCGCCTTCGGCGCGTAATCCACCTCCACAATCACCGGCTTTCCCAAAGCCAGCGAGGCGTCCACTTCCGCCAGCGGCGCCGGGTAGGTGCGGCATTGAATGAAGTTGCGGTAAATCATTCCCGGTACCGCCAAAGGCAGCACCGCCGGGATGATGTATGCGGCTTGAAAACCTCCGCGCTCCTTCATTCGGTCATTCAACACCGCCGGGTCCAAATCAATCCCGTAAAACGTGCACACCATCGTCAGGTCGGTTAGCAGGCAGCCGAAATTGCCAATGGTGGTCGAGCTGTCATTGCCCAGGATTTTGTTCTTCCAGGCAGGGTCTTGCTGAGAAAAGAGTTTCATCTCAGGCATGCAATTCTCCTTTGCTCGGTAAGCAAATCACCGATTTCGTCTCCCAATTATTATACAACTTGAGTCAACAAAAAGCCCCTAAGGGTTTTCCGAAACCCTTAGGGGCTACTTTTCTCGTATCCGCTTCTACACAACTATTCCCATTTATTCGATTTTTCGGGATTCCACGCAGAAGCAATCGTCCAGTAATCCTCGTCGAAACTGTCCATTAAGGCCATATCTTCCGCGCTCAAAGCAAAATCGAACAGGTTGGCGTTCTCAAAAATGCGCTCTTTGTTCGTCGACTTGGGGATCACTACAAAATCATGTTGCAACCCCCAGCGCAAAGCCACCTGCGCCGTCGATTTACCATACTTCTCCGCCATTTCCACCAGGCGCGGATCGCTCAACTTGCGAGCGCGAGCCAGCGGGCTATACGCCTCCACCACAATGCCTCGGCTCTGGCAGTAGTCCACCAGGGCCGTGCGCGTCAGGAACGGGCTTAATTCAATCTGGTTAGCCGCCGGAACAATCGGCGAATCCGCCAGCAGTTCATCCAGGTGGCGGATCGTGTAATTGCTCACCCCCACCGAGCGGCACAGGCCTTCTTCCGCCAGCCGCACCATCGCCCGCCAGGTATCCTTGCGCAGCCAGCTCACCGGCCAGTGCACCAGGTACAGATCGATCGCATCCAGCTTGAGCTGTTTGAGCGATGCCTCGCAGGCCCTCAATGTCGAGTCATAGCCCTGATCCCCGTTGATGATCTTCGTGACCACAAAAATATCTTTGCGGGGCAGACTGCTTGCCGCGATCGCATCGCCAACGTCTTCCTCGTTGTCGTAACCGGCCGCAGTGTCGATATGGCGGTAGCCCGCCTCCAGCGCCCACTCAACCGCTTGCCGGGCCATGCCGCCCTTCTGCGCCTGCCAGGTTCCCAATCCCAGGCGCGGAATCTCCACGCCGTTGTTCATTTTGATCGTTGATCCTACCTTCAAATCCATTTGCCAATCCTTTCTTGCTTGATCTCTATGATGTGAACGTTCTACCCACCCATTTTACCCAAGTTCAACTTGTTTTGCCAATTTTCGCCTCTCCGCGGGGCCATTCACCTCCGCGTAGCGGCACGGGGATTGCTTAATCCAGCAGCCCCACCCATCTCCCCCGTGCCGACCATTCCAGGTTCTGGGTTTGATGGTAGTTACCTCTTCCCCCTTCGTAGACAGTCACTTCCGGAAAACACTCAAAAGTTGTTGCCATAGCGAGTGGCTTCAGTGAACTAAGCAAGGGCTTCAGCCCGCGCGACCGTATATAAACCTCTCAACTTTTCTCACACCCTCTTCCCAATTTTCCTCATGACCCATGCGTTCAGGGCTAACTACTCTGCCAGAGGCAGAAGATACCTGAATTTGAGGTGTGTG
>CAZMMI010000081.1:0-14935 GCA_964567255.1 uncultured Anaerolinea sp. | reverse complement strand
TACGAAACCGAAACGCTTTTTTCATTGAACATACCAGGGGGGTATGTTATGCTACTCGTACCGCTTTATCGAAATTTCTTAACATTAGGATGGGGAGTGACGGAAACTAATCTACTTACACACCAGGCCAAATTGGCCGGGAAACCAGGCTTTGCCAATGCTTCCGACGCTTCTCCTCTCGAACAGTCGGCGCTTCCATCTGTGGCGGATTTAGAAAAGCAAATCCGGGAATTAAACCGGATGCTCGCCACCGAACGCAGCCAAAACCAGCGCCTGCACGAAATCAGTGAATATGACCGCCAGCTTGAAAACGTGACTGAGCAACCGGTCAGCGCTCAAATCACGGCCGCCATGCTCCAGCGAAACTTGGACTGCGGCATCGTATCTGTCATGGTCCATTCGCCCACCGAGCAAGCATTGGTCGCCCTGGCTTCCGCCGGTCCCGATGCCGGCTTCATCCCCCCCAACTGCCGTCACTTCTACTCAAACGAACTCACCGGCCGGGCCATTCGCGCTCACAAAACCCTCATCCGCCAGCCCAACATCAAAGAGATCCAACCTCTCGAAATCGGCTCCCAAATATTCCTCTCGGAGATGTTCGTTCCGTTGATTTTCAACGGCCATTTAGAAGGCGGCATCCTGTTGGCAGATCCGGCAGCAGACAAATTCGCCGCAACCGATATTCCTTTCATCGAAATCATCGGCGCCCATCTGCTCGACAACTGGGACATCTCCCGTTACAACCAGGAACTTACTGCCCTTTCGCGAGAAGCAGCCTCCCTTTCATCCATCAGCGAAGCCAACAACCTCCTCACCCGCATTGCCGAAATTGCCCGTTCTCTCCTCAACAACCACTTCGTTCTGGTGGCTTCCTTTGATCAGCGCGAATGGCAAATGCGCACGTCCGGTAAGGCCCCCTATCTCTTCCAATCCATCCGCACCTCGCCGCTGCAATTCTTATCTGAAACCTCGCGAGTGGCAAGCCCATTTCGGATTCGCGACACCCGCCGCGACCAGCGCACCGCCCACCTGACCCTGGATCGCTCTGAGCTGCGCACCATGCTGGCTTGCCCCATTCAAATCAACGGTGAGTCCCTGGGATTGATCCTGGCTTTCGGCAAGAAAACTGGGGCCGGATTCACCGAGCGCGAAGGGTTCCTCATTAACCTGCTCGCCATGCACTCCGCTACCGCTCTGGAACGTTGCCTGCTCGACCAGGAAGTTCGCTCCATGTTGCGCACCACGCAGTTGCTCAATGATCTCAGCCTGCGCATCACCGAAGCCGACAACCTCAACACCGCCGCCCAGGCCATTGCCCGCACCGCCTTCCGCATCTTTCAAGCCGAAACATGCGGCCTGGTGTTGTATTCCGAAGACAACCATATTGAAGCCAGCGTGCACTTCCCCCTAAACGCCGCCTCTTTCGACCACCCGCTGGAAATCATCCAGGAAGTGATGCGCACTCGCCAGATCGCTTACCAGGTGATCGACCAGCAGTATTCCCTCATCGCCATTCCCATCCAGACCCAACGGCGCTGTTACGGGGCCCTCTGGCTTTCCATGACCAATGACAACAGCTCCTCGCACCGCCCCGTGGATGAAATCCGCATCCTCATCAACCAATCCTCGGTAGCCCTCGAGCGCTCCATCCTTCTGTCAGAGACGCGCCAGCAAGCCAGCGAGATCTCCCGCGCCTACACCCAGTTGGATCTTTCCTACGACCAAACCCTCCTGGCCCTCACCAAGGCCCTGGATGCCCGCGACCATGAGACCGAACTGCACACCTTGCGGGTCACGCGCATTGCCCTCGCCATCGGCCGCCAACTCGGCTTGCCCGCCCCGGACTTAAAAGCGCTGAAGCGCGGCGCCATTCTCCACGATATTGGAAAAGTGGGCATCAGCGACACCATTTTGCTCAAGAAAGGCGCTCTCGACAGCGCTGAATGGGAGATCATGCGCCGCCACTCGCTCATCGGCGGGCAGATCATTCAAGTCGTCACCGAACTTCACGACGCGCTGCCGGTCGTGGTCAATCACCACGAACGCTGGGATGGCAGCGGCTATCCCCATGGCCTGCACGGCGAGGAAATCCCGCTCCTGGCGCGCATCTTCGCCGTCGCCGACGTTTACGATGCCCTGACCAACGACCGTCCCTACCGAGCGCAAAAATACACCCCCGAAGAAGCGCTCAACTATCTGCAATCCCAATCCGGAATCCTTTTTGACCCAAAAATTGTTCGGATATTCACACGAATTTTCCCACAACTGAACACTCCCGACTTACTGGAAGAATAGATGACCCGTCCAACCTCACAGCTTACCTTGACCGACGCGCAAAAACGGCGTCTCAGTCTGCCGGGAATTTTCGTCGGGGTCACGCTGTGCTTTGGAATGATCCTTTACGGTTGGTTTTTTGCCCAAACCGAATCTGCTCGCCTTCTCAACATCTTTTCCGGTTTCTTCGGCGTCATTTACACCATCGTCTTCTTCTACTTTCTCCTACCCGGCAGCCGCCCGGGACGTATCGATGAATGGCTGTTTGTTCTGGCCAACGGCATCATGGTCGGGTGGGTGTATTACATCGAGCCGGTCAGCCTGCCAAACATGACCCTGTTGCTAATGTTTACCCTGCTGCTCATGGTAGCGGTTGTAACCAACCGGGTCGCAACGTATGCGTTCATTGGGTTCGCGCTGATCTCCATGGCCTTGCTGCCCGGCTGGATGGGCGACACCTCGCGTACCATCCAGTGGACTTTTCCGGTCTTGGTCATTCTGATCGGCATCGCTACCAACGAAATCGTTGTGACCCTCAAGCGTAATGTACTCACCCAAATCAACCGCCTCGAAACGGTCAACCGCATGACGCGCAACCTGGCTTCTTCCATTGAAACCGCCAACCTTGTAGACATCATGAGCTTTGCCATACAAACCTCCTTCGAAGCGGACACCTACTACATCGGTTTTCTCGATGGCAATATCATCAAGTTAGACCTGTTTTATGACGAAGGCAGATTCTATGACGGATTGGAGGTGGATCTGAAAGATTCTCTCACCGGATGGGTCGTCCAACACCGCCAGCCACTTCTCTTGCGCGATGTTCCCCAAGACCTGCCTCGCATCGGTCTGCGCACCAGTCTCATCGGCAGTCCGAAAATTAGCATGTCATGGATGGGTGTACCCGTTTACTCATCGGATAATTTCTTTGGGATTGTAGCGGTTGCCTCCTACACCCAAAACGCATTCAATCGGAACGATCTAGAACTGCTCGAAAACTTTGCCCGCCAATCGGCCACAGCACTCGATAACGCCAGGCACCACGAGGAGGCGGTGGAACGCTCCCGTCTCGACAGCCTGACCAACACTCTCAACCACGGATCATTTATTTTTAGTTTGCAAGAATCGTTGAGACAGGCACAAAAAGAAACCTTCCCGGTCTCCATGATCATGTTGGACATCGACCACTTCAAAAAATATAACGACAACTACGGACACTTAATTGGCGATCAGGTGCTGGTTGGCCTGACCAATGCCATCCGCGAGCACATCAAAAACACCGACCTGGTGGGTCGTTGGGGCGGCGAGGAATTTGTCATTGCCTTGCTGCACTCCAGCGGGGCGCAAGCTATCCGGGTTGCCCAACGCATCCGCCTGACCCTGCAAGAGCTTCACCTTGTGGATCGAAATGATCATCTCATTCCCCCACCCACCATCAGCCAGGGTATCGCCGTCTTCCCCAAGGAAAGTGAACAGGCCTATTCGATGATCGACCTGGCCGACCAGCGCCTGTATATCGCAAAAGCCCGCGGGCGCGACCAGATCGAGCCAACGCAGGATATTTGGGACAGCGCCCCCGCCGATTAGCTCATCTACACTGTTTCAGTCGCCCAGCACGGACCCAAACGCAGCGACGGTCTGCTCAACCCCCACATCATCAATCCAGTAATGCGTCACCATGCGGAAGCGCCGCTCGCCCGTGGCGCCAACTTTCACGCCGTGCTCGGCCAGCCGCCGGACGGTTTCTTTTGCATTAAAAGGCACGCTCTCGGCCAGCCGGGCAAAAACCATGTTCGTCGCGGGCACGGGCGTTTCCACCACCAGCCCCGCCAGGTCGCCCAGACCTTGCGCCAGTTTCTTTGCGCGGGCGTGATCTTCCACCAGCCGTCCACTCATTTTTTCCAGCGCCACAATTCCCGCTGCCGCCAGCACGCCTGCCTGGCGCATTCCGCCGCCCAATTGCTTGCGCATTCGCCGCGCCTGGTGGATAAATTCCTTCGAGCCGCACAGAACCGAACCAACCGGGGCGCACAGGCCCTTGCTCAAGCAAAACGTGACCGAATCCACCTCTCTGGCTAGCTCTGCCGCCGGAACGCCCAGCGCTGCCGCGGCATTGAACAATCGAGCGCCATCCAGGTGAATCTTCAGCCCGTGTTCACGCGCCAATGCGCCCACCTGGGCCATGTAATCGAGGCCCAGCACCACCCCGCCGCAGCGATTGTGGGTGTTTTCCAGCAGGATCAAACGAGTCACCGGAAAGTGGACATCCTCCGAGCGGATCGCATCGCCAATCTGCCCCAGGTCCAGCGTGCCGTCGGGCTGGTTGGGCAGCGTGTGCGAGTGAACCCCGCCCAACGCGGCAATTCCGCCCGCCTCGAACAAAAATGTGTGCGCCAGGTTGCCCAGGATCACCTCGTCGCCGCGCCCGCAGTGCGCCAGCACCGCCGCCAAATTGCCCATCGTTCCCGAAGGCACCAGCAGCCCGGCTTCTTTGCCCATGCGTTCCGCCGCCATCGCTTGCAGGTGGTTGATGGTCGGGTCTTCCTCCATCACATCATCCCCCACCACAGCCGCAGCCATCGCGGCGCGCATCTCGGGAGTGGGTTGGGTCACGGTGTCGGAACGCAAATCGACAATGTTCATGCTGCGGGCTCCTGAAAAAATGCTAGCTGTTTTGGCGCAAATAGGCCAGAACGGCTTCCAGATCGTCGGGCAGCGGGGCCTCAAAGGTGCGCTCCTCGCTCTCGCCCGGCAGTCGCACGGTCAGCTTGTAAGCGTGCAAGAAATGCCGCTTCAAGTCAATGCTCGGTTTCCGGTGCCCGTAGACCGGGTCGGCAGCCACCGGGCAGCCCAAAAAAGCCAGGTGTACGCGAATCTGGTGCGTGCGCCCAGTGTGCGGATGCACATCTAGCAGGGTGTGATGCGGGAACACCTCACGGGTGAAGTATTCACTCACTGCTTCGCGCCCTTTCTGATCCGGCACCACCGCCATCTTCTTTCGCTGGCTCGGGTCACGCCCAATCGCCGCCTCAATCCGCCCTGTGGGCGTGGGCGGGTGTCCATCCACCAAAGCCAGGTAAACTTTCTGCACCTGGCGCAGGCGGAATTGATCTTGCAGCCAATGATGAGCGTTGTCATTTTTCGCCAGCAGAATCAACCCAGAGGTGTCTTTGTCCAGTCGGTGAACCAGCCCCGGGCGCTGCTCTCCGCTGATTCCCTCCAGGTCCGGCGCGTGGGCCAGCGCGGCATTCACCAGCGTGCCGCTGGCATGTCCCGCTGCCGGATGCACCACCATCCCGGCGGGTTTGTTCACCACGATGAGATCATCGTTCTCGAATATCACTTCCAGGGGAATGTCTTCGGCCAACAAATCCGAAGGCTGAGGTGGAGGGACGCGCACCACCACCTCCATTCCACCTTCCAGCATCTGACCGCTCTTGGTCGCCACTTTCTCGTTCACTTGCACAAAGCCGTCCCGAATGAGGCCTTGCAACCGCGAACGGGTGAACTCGGGCAACTGCTCTACCAGGAACTTGTCCAAACGCCCTGACCCAGCAGGGTAAACAAACCGGTGAACAATATCGCTCATGCCGTGGGTAGCTCGCTTTCGTCCTGTTCGACAGGCTCAACCGCTTCGACGGCTTTCGATTTGCGCTGTCGCCGGTCTTGCATATAGACCGTCAACAGTAAAATGGCACAGCCAACTGTTATACTGGCATCCGCCACGTTCCACACCGGGAAAGTTCCCACGGAGATAAAATCGGTCACATGCCCAATGCTGATCCGGTCAATCAAGTTGCCCACTGCGCCAGCCAGTTGCATCGCCATCGCCAGCCGCAGCAGTGGCTCCTGCTCCGGCACATGCGGGAAGTAAAAAACAATCACCAGCGACACAATGATCGCCAAAATAGAAAAGATCAGATTCTGGCCCTGGAACATCCCAAAAGCCACCCCGGTGTTGTACCAATGGACAATCCGGGCATAAGGGGCCAACCACTCCCAGGGCATCCAGGATGAACCCATCGGAACGTTTGCCCGCACCAGTGTTTTGGTCCATTGATCCAATGCAACGATGACGCCTGCAACCAGCACTAAAAACGTATAAGCTCGAACGTAATATTTCAAAAGAGAATTCCTCCGAGTAGACTGACCCCCATTTTACTCGATAATAAGGCTTTCCCCAAACACATCTTGCCGCTCCCCCACCCACCAGAAGTGCGCCGCGCAGCCCTTGCGGCAATCTCGAGCTCCAAACCCAGGGGCAATGACCCGAGATGGATACATCCGGGCCAGGCGCTGGCTCCAGGCGCATTCCAGCGCTTCGCGACCCACAACAAACCAAAAGCCGACCAGGTCTGCGTAGGGCCGAAAATAATCAATATGCCAGCGCGGGTTCTCGGCAATGCGTAGATGGTGTTTGATTCTGGCTCGCAGCCCGCCCGAGCCTTGTGCGCTGCCCACATAGACATAAGCCCCCGCAGGAAACTGGAAACTTCCCAGCTTCCCAACCGTGATTTCGCTCGGCTGAGGCAGGAACAGGAACAAGGCGTAGGTACCGCCCACTGGCGGAAGTTCAGCGTAAGGTTTCAATATCCATTAATATACAGCGTTTTTGGACGTCGTGCTATAAATAAGTTGCACCAAATTTAAGGTTGAAGAAAATCCGAATTTGAGGTGTTTGTGAGCTGCTCCGCACCTCACAAACACCTCAAATTCGGGAACTTTCTATCACCTAAAGCTGAGCATTCACACTGTTTCAAAGGAATTTCAAAATGATCACTGTTCGCCCGGCAACCCACACCGATATCCCCGCTCTCAGCGCCCTGCACCGCGAACTGCATGCCCTGCACGTCGATCACGAACCGCACCTGTTTCGCTTTCCTTCCGAACCGGAATGGGATGCGTGGTTTAAAGACCGGACCGGTGCCATTCTGAGCGCGCCTATGGAGACCCTCTTCCTGGCGGAGAAGGACGGTAACCCGGTTGGCTTCGTCCACCTGCTGCTGCGCAACCCGCCCCCGCTGCCCATCTTCACCCCGCGCCTGTTTTGCTCGGTCGAAGAGATCGGAGTCGCAGCCGCCTGCCAACGCTGCGGAGCCGGCCAGGCTTTGATGCAGGCCGCGGAACAGTGGGCCAGGGAACACGGCGCATCCACCCTGGAACTGAGCGTCCACGACTTCAACACTCAAGCCATCGCATTCTATCAGCAGCTCGGCTTAAAATTTGCCACGCACCGTATGACCCGCTCGATGGATTGACCAAGAAAATTCCCGAAAAGCCCTTCACAACCAACCACGGTTTTGTGAAGTGCTACCGTGATTTAACTACCTCAGGTCTATCGCTTCTTTGGGTCAAACATCAGCGCAATAATCAGCACCAGTTCTGCTGCCTTCGAAATCAACCCAATCGGGCTCAGGGACCCGTTCATCACGATGTACAGGACGATCGTCAACGCGCTGTAAGCGACCAGCGACCAGCGGGCCAATTGGCGAAAGCGATCCAAGAACGGCCAGGGCAGCAGGTAAGCGCCCAACAAGCCCACAAAACCCGCCGCATTGAGCAGGAACAGCACGTCCCCGAACTGGATCCCCAATACCAGGTGAATGCCCGCCGTAACCAGCGCCGCGACAATCATCAACCCTTCCAACCATCCAAATTTCTTCGTCATTTCAACCTCCAAAACGGTCTGATTTCCTTATCAGCCATCCAGCCAACCATAGCCCCAACCCGCCCAAGGTCAAATCCCGCGCGCGAATCACCAGCGCCGCGGCAATGCCCAGCGCCGGGTCATATCCCGCCATTTGCACCCCCAGGGCCAACCCGGCCTCCAGCACGCCCAATCCCGCCGGTATGGGCATCAAAATCGCCAGCCGGGCCAGGGTTAAAATTGCCAGCACCTCCAACCCTCCTGCGGGAAGCCCCAGGAAGCGCAGCATCAAGGCAAATTCTATGATCATCAGCAACCAGATCAGCCCTGCAAGCAAAAGTATCTTCAAAACCGAATCGGGCCGTTCGCGCAGCAGTCGCCCAATCTGGGTTTCCATGTCAGCCAGTCCGGTCAGCACCTGGCGAAGTTTGCCACCCTTGTGCGAGCCAAAGAGCCGCTCTCCGACGGCAGCCAACGGGCGTCGCCCTGCCCGCAGCGCAACCAGGTGCAAAAGCGGGAGTATTAATGCCGCGGCAGCCCCCACCCAACTCCCCGGGCCAAAGCGGCCCGGATGCGCGCTGGTCAGCCCCAGGGCAGCCATCCCCGCCGCCAGCACGGTGAAATTCGCCAGCATATCCACAACCCGATCAAAATATACGCTGGCAGCCGCCGGCCCTGCATCCAGACCCTTCCTGCGGCTTAGCAGGTAAGCCTGCAGCGGCTCGCCACCCACTTGCGGCCCCGGCGTGAAGTAACTCACCCCAAAACCCGCCAGGCGGTAAGCCAGCAGCGATCCCAACCCGACGTTATGCCCTAAGGCCGAAACGCTCAGCCGCCAGCGCATAGCATATAAAACCAGGATGAGCAGGTTGGCTGCCACCAGCACCGCCACCTGCCAAAGCCGCAGACCGCTGATCGCGCTCCAAATGGCAGCCAGGTTGGTCTGCCGCAGCGCCAGCCACAGCAGGAAGACAGCCGCTCCCCAGGCCAGCGCCAGCCAGACCGCCCGCCCTATCTGGCGGCGGGATGGGCTTCGCCCGGCTTGTGGTAGATTAACCAATCTTCCGGTTTCCATAGTGAATACCTTCCCGTACCCGCCAAAAACAAACTGATCCCGGCAAGCAAGATCGCCCAATATAAAACAGCCCCGGGATTAGCGCGGAGGATAAAACCGCTCAGAATGGCCATGCCCAGGGCAGCCGCCCTGCCGGCTGCCCCAGCGCCCACAGCCGCCAGGCCGATCACCAACAATGCCAGCACAACCGGCTGAAATGGACCCAAGAGCAACTTCTCCCCCACCGCCGCGACCAGCAGCGCCCACAAGAGCGCACGCAGAGTCAATGGCAGTCGGTCCCGCCAGCCAAAGGTCTTGCGCTGCTCCTGCCCAGGCTGGGCCAGTACGCCGCTCACATAGAACCAATCACGGGTGAACCCCAGCAAGAACGGAGCCGAAAAGACCAGCGCCGCGGCGTGAGTGATGGGAGGGGCAAACACGGGCAGCAGCAGCGCTCCCGCCAATCCCATCTGCGCGCCCGCCATTGCCCGCCGTACCATGCTGGGCGGCAGGGGGTAGTTCTGACGGCCCAGCCAATCACGGATGCGCATGCCCGCCAAAAACAGGTAGCGCGCCAGCCCGATGACCAAGAACCACGCCTGGGTCTGCTCGTATCGCACCAGCAGCCAGCACGCCGCCAACATGCCGAAACCATCCCAGTGCATGTCCAAAATCTCGCCCAACCGGCTGGTCCGTCGGGTGATCCGCGCCAGGTATCCGTCCAAAAAATCCATCAGCGCCGCGGCGATGTACAATCCGCCCGGCAGCCAGGCCGCCCATCCCGCAGGGCGCGGCGCAAAAGCAAATCCTGCCAGCAGCGCAAGCAGCCCGGCCCGCAGCATGGTCACCCAATTGGCCGCGCCCAGGCTGGGGAACAAACCGCCCGCCTCCCCCAGCGGCTGGTTGTCCTTCAAGTGCATGCGCAAATGCGCCAATTGATAGATCATCAGCGCCCCGGCCGTCGCCAGCCACGTCCACAGCCCCTGGACGTCGGTCAACGGCCCCAGCAACCATCCCCCCAGACCCAACATCCCTGCAAACACAACCGCCAGCCACAGCCATTCCCGGCGCAAAACGTTTAATTGCAGAGAAACTTGATCCATATTGAAATTGTACCAAAAGGCGCAAAAAAGTAAAATTAATAAACCGCTCATAGAAAAGTGGGCCGCGCTTCGCGCGGCCCACTTTTCTATGAGCGGTTATTTTCCTTACCCCGCCTTCTCCAACCCAACGGTCACACTTTCCCCGTCGAAGCTGTCCTCCACCACGGCCATACCCTCGCCGGGCGCAGCCTGGCTCAGTTCAACGGTCAGGGTCTCGTTCATGATGTATTCGCGGAAAGCAGCCACCGCTTCAGCCAATCCAGCCGAAGCCTGATAACTCACCCGGATGCGGTCAGAAATGTCCAGCCCGGCAGTCTTGCGCAGGTCTTGCACACGGCGCACAAACTCGCGTGCCAACCCTTCGCGCACCAGCTCGGGAGTCAGGTCTGTGACCAGCGCCGCCAGATAAGCTCCTTCGGCAGCCACCGCGTACCCGGCTCGCGCCGTCACGCGCACTTCCACCTCTTCGGGCAGCACATCGTAGCTCTCCCCGTTGGCAGAGACGCTCACGGTTTGGCCAGCCAGCAGCGCCTGTGCCGCCGGAGCAGCGTCCATTGCCAGCACCGCCTGGCGGATGCCGGGGAAGCGGCTGCCATACTTCTGCCCCAACTGCTTGGGCAGCGGATTGAGGCTGTATGAAACCGCCTCGCCCGCCGCGCTCAGCAGGCGCACATGCTTGACGTTCAGTTCGTCTTCCAACAGTTCGCCGTACCTTTCGGGAACGCTGCGCTCGTCGGCGTTGCCCACCGAGAAAGCCACCTCGGAGAGCGGCTGGCGCACCTTGCGGTTGGCCTTGTTGCGGGCTGCGTGCCCCAGCGAAGCCAGCTTCATCACCAGCCCCATCTCTTTGTTCAGGCGGTCATCCACCAGCGCAGCGTCATAGCCCGGCCAATCGGCCAGATGCACCGACAAAGGCGCCGCTTCATCCGCCGTGCGCACCAGGTTTTGATACAGCTCGTCCGCCAGGAAAGGCATGGCCGGGGCCAGCAGTTTGCTCAACGTCACCAACGCCTGGTACAACGTAGCATAGGCGGCGCGCTTATCGCCGTCCGATTCGCTCTTCCAGAAACGGCGGCGCGAGCGGCGCAGGTACCAGTTGGACAACTGATCTACAAACACCTCGATGGGCCGGGTCGCGCCCAGCACATCATAGGATTCGTAGGCAGCAGTCACATCCCGCACCAGGGCGTTCAGCGCCGAAAGCAACCAGCGATCCAAGGCGCTATATTCAAGCGTCTCATCCTCGCCGGGCTTCCAACCGTCCAGGTTGGCGTAGGTTGTAAAGAAGGAATACGTGTTCCACAGCGTGAGGGTAAAGTTGCTCACCACCTCGCCAACCAGATCGGAAGAGAAGCGCCGCTCCTGCCCCGGCGGGGTCGCCGTATACAGGTACCAGCGCATCGCATCCGCGCCGTGCTGGTTGATCACCTCCCACGGGCTGACGATATTCCCACGTGACTTGGACATCTTCAAGCCGTCCTTGTCCAGGATCAAGCCCAGGCACAACACGTTCTTGTAGCATTCCTGATCCCACAGCAAGGTGCTGATGGCATGCAGCGAGTAGAACCACCCGCGGGTCTGATCCACCGCTTCGCAGATGTAATCGGCAGGGAATTGCTCTTTGAAGGCTTCCTGGTTCTCAAAGGGGTAGTGCCACTGCGCCACCGGCATCGAGCCCGAGTCAAACCACACATCGATCAATTCCGGCACGCGCTTCATCTTGCCGTTCTCGCATTTCGGGCAGCGCAGGCGCACTTCGTCCACGTACGGGCGGTGCAAATCCAACTCGCTCAGGTCGCGCCCCGCCAGATCCGAAAGCTCCTTCACCGAGCCCACCATCAGCTCATGGTCGCATGAATCGCAGGTCCACACAGGCAGCGGCGTGCCCCAGTAGCGGTTGCGGCCCAGGGCCCAGTCGATGTTATTCGACAGCCAGTTGCCAAAGCGCCCGTTCTTGATGTGCCCGGGGTACCAGTTGATGCGCTCATTCAAGCCCACCAATCGGTCGCGGAATTGGCTGGTACGAATGTACCAGGTCGGGCGCGCGTAATACAGCAGCGGCGTCGTGCAGCGCCAGCAGAACGGGTAGGTGTGCGTGATGGTGCCGGCCTTCAACAGCAACCCGCGGTTATCCAGGTCTTTGGTGATCAGCGGGTCGGCATCCTTGACGAACTTGCCCGCCCAAGGGCGCACATCCGAGATGAAGGCGCCATCATCGCCAATGGTCATCACCACCGGCAAGTTCTCCTTCTGCGCCAGGTTCATATCCTCTGCGCCGAAGGCTGGGGCGATATGCACCAACCCCGAGCCGTCTTCGATGGTCACGAAGTCCGCCAGCACCACGCGGTGAGCGGGTTTGTCGGGGGGCACAAACGTGAACAGCGGTTTGTAATTCAGTCCCTTCAAGGCCTTACCTTTCATCCGCTCTACCACTTTCACCGGCTCGTCTCCAAAGACGGCTCCTACCAGTGCCTCTGCCATTACCAGGCGCTCCGTGCCGCCTTCAGGCAAGTCCCGCTCCAGCTTGACGTAATCCACATCCGGGTGAGCCGCCACCGCCACATTGGCCGGCAGCGTCCAGGGGGTGGTCGTCCACACCAGCAGCGAGGTGCCCGGCTGCTCTACCAGCGGCATGCGCACGAACACCGAGGGGTCCACGGCATCGTCGTAGCCCAGCGCTACCTCGTGATCCGAAAGCGGCGTGCCACAGCGCGGGCAGTAAGGCACAACCTTAAACCCGCGATACACCAGCCCTTTATCCCAAAAGTTCTTGAGGATCCACCATACCGACTCGATATATTCATTCTTGTACGTCACATAAGCCGTCTTCAGGTCCACCCAGAAGGCGATCCGGTCGGTCAGCTTTTCCCAATCCTGGATGTACGCGAAGGCCGACTCACGGCATAGCGCATTGAATTTGTCGATGCCGTAATCTTCGATCTGCTGCTTGTTGGTGAAACCCAACTTTTTCTCTACCTCGATCTCCACCGGCAATCCGTGGGTGTCCCAGCCGCCGCGCCGAGAGATGTGATATCCGCGCATGGTCTTGTAACGCGGGAAGATATCCTTGAAAACACGCGCCAGCACGTGATGCACGCCCGGCCGCCCGTTGGCCGTCGGAGGGCCTTCAAAGAAGACATACTCCGGGCCGCCCTGGCGCGCGTCCATCGACTGGTGGAAGACATCGTGCGACTTCCAAAAGCGCAGCACGCCCTCTTCCATGATCGTGACATTTAGCTTTGGTGAAACCGGTTTAAACACTTTCTGCCTCCTGAGCATCGATAATCTCTGCTGTTGTTTGCTTGAATTAAAAAAACAACCTCGCCCATCAGGGACGAGGTTGTCTCGCGGTACCACCCTGTTTCTCACCTCGCGGTGAGCACTCTGCCGGATACATTTGCCTCAGCAAGGATACCCGCGCCCTGGATAACGGTTGGCGAAACCGGCGCCCCTACTGGCAGGTTGCCCCGCGTTCAGGTTGCAGCTCCGGAAGGATTTTCCACTCGTTTCACCGGCCCGGCTCTCACCACTCCCGGGTTCGCTGACGGCTTTCAGCGAGTGTACTCGTTTCCATCGTCGCTCTTCGAGGCTGGATTATATCACAATTCAATCACACCTCTATAAACCAGACGCCTTCCCTCTCAAAGAAATTAACCCGGCTTATTGCTTCAAGGCCTCATACACCGCATGGTAAGCCGGTTTGGGCTTGTACAGCAGATCAAAGATCAACCCTTCGCCCAATCCGCGGTACTGAATGGGGATCCAGGAATAATTATCCGACACGCCCCACAGAATCACGGCCTTACAAGCCGGCTGGTTGACGCAAGCCGTGACCACCATCCGGTAGAACTCGGCCTGTTCGTCCAGCATCGTCTGAGTCGCCGGGGAAGGCAGGCGGATATCCAGCTCGGTGATGTGGATAATCAAGCCCAAATCCGCCAGGCGCTGCATGTTGCGCTCGAAATCTATCTGGTTCGGTCCGCCCTGATATTGCAAGTGCGCCTGCAAACCCACGCCATCAATCGGCACACCCTTGTCTAAAAGGTCTTTCAACAACGCGTACTGCGTCTCCGACTTGCCACCCATGCCTTCCGCGCCGAATTCATTGAAGAACAATAGCGCATCCGGGTCAGCAGCCCGCGCCGCGCGGAAGGCAATCTCAATATAATCGGGGCCAATCATCTCATACCAGAAACTCTCGCGCAAGCCGTTGCCGCCCAGGTCAATCACCTCGTTAACCACGTCCCAGGCATAAACCTTGCCCTTGTAGTGGGTCATCACCGTGGTGATGTGCTCCTCCAGCACCTGGATGGCTTCCTCGCGGCTGAAGTTGCCCTTCTCCATCCACGCCGGCGACTGCTGGTGCCACAGCAAGGTGTGCCCGCGCATCCGCATGCCGTGTTCTTCGGCAAAAGCCACCAGCGCGTCTCCACCGCTAAAGTCAAACACGCCCTGCTGCGGCTGGACCGGTCCCGGCTTGAGCGCATTTTCATCCACCATCAGGCTGAACTCTCGCGCCAGCAACTCAGCGTACTGTGGGTCCTTCAACATGGGTTCCACCGACACCGCCGCGCCAATATCGATGCCCCGGGCGCGGGCCAGCTCTGCCAGCGAAGTCTCCTCAAACGGCAGGGGCTCGTTGGTTGGAAAAGGCGTGGTCGTAGGTCGAGGAGTCCAGGTCGGGTAGACCTTTTTGGTTGGCTCCTCGGTAGGCGCCTGGGTAGGCTCAACAGTAGGTTCAACCACTACAGGGGCGCTTGTAGGCGCCTCCGGCGGGCTGGTTGGCACGGCGGTTTGCGCCGGGCCACAGGCCGAAAGAAGTAGGACAACAAAAAATAGAATTCCTAAGTTACGCAT
>CAZMMI010000080.1:0-14966 GCA_964567255.1 uncultured Anaerolinea sp. | reverse complement strand
CCAGAGTGACCCACTATAAGGATCTGTAACGAACAAGCGCGTGCCTGAAACCGCGATTCCATAAGCCAATTCCATCCCGGTCGCAACGCCGACTTCTTGCGGGTTTGCCGAATCCGAAATATCCACAATTCGCACTCCGGCGTACGTGGCTGCTACATAGGCATAATTGCCAGAAACGACCACATTTTCAACCAGGTCGGGGAAAGCATCAGTTATGCCTAATAACTCGGGGTGGGATTGATCGGTGATATCCAGTATCGCTAACCTGGATCCTATACCCACGAAAGCTTGATTGTCTTGAACGGCTACGGCTCGCAAGGCGCCGTCAAAATGGCTTAATAATTCAATATCTGCTGTGGGCGTGGCAGCTAGAGGCGCGCTCCGTACGGTTTCTGAAGTAAAACAGAATAAAGTCAATAGGAGGCATGACGACAAGAAAAGGTTCGCGTATCGAGAATAGGATTTATTCACAATGAATTTCCCCTGAACAAAGATTGCTTACAAAACCATTATAACTTGCCCGGCATAGTGCATCTCGCGAAGCTACCTTTTGAGGGCCTTTTGTAAGTTTCTGTTCATCTTTCCGTCGGTTTTTTTCGCTGGTCGTGACTTCGGCACAATTCCCTAACCCGTGCTAGAATCTCGTCCGAATATGCACACCGAGAATCTCCCCGCCGAAATCCGCCAACCGCGCATTGTGGCTGTCCGCAGCCTGGTGGAATTTGTGTTGCAGTCGGGTGACTTAACTGCCGGGGGATTCCAGCGCCGCGACCGCGCCCAGTTGGGTACGCAGGGGCACAAGCGCGTGCAGCGCTCCCGCCCGGAAGGATACCAGGCGGAGGTGGAGATCACCTACCGGGTGGAGGGCGATGACCCGCCCCTGGAAGTGCAGGGCCGGATGGATGGTCTGTACGTTGCCAGCAAGCCGGTAATCATCGAGGAGATCAAGACCACCACCCTGAGCCTGGAGCTGATCCACGAGCAGCACAACCCGCTGCATTGGGCCCAGGGGCAGTGCTACGCCTATATGTATGCCCGGCAGCACCAACTCGGCGAGGTCTGCGTCCACCTCACCTATTACCACCTGGACAGCCAGGCAGAAAAGACCTTCGAGCGCCTGTTCACTTTTGCCGAACTGGAAGCCTTTTTCCTTGACCTGATCACCCCTTACCTGGCCTGGGTGCGGCGGGCGGATGCCTGGCAGGCCCGGCGCGATCAGTCGATTCAGAGTCTCAATTTTCCCTATGCCGATTACCGCCCGGGCCAGCGCGACATGGCGGTGGCGGTGTATAAAGCCGTTCGCGACAATGCGCGCCTGTACGTCCAGTCGCCGACGGGGGTGGGGAAAACCATCGCGGCCCTGTTCCCGGCGGTGAAGGCCCTGGGGCAGGGACTGGCAACTAAGATTTTTTACCTGACGGCAAAAACTTCGGGCCGGGCGGTGGCGGAAAAAGCGCTGGAGGATATGCGCCGGGCCGGGCTGGACCTGAAAAGCGTGACTCTGACGGCCAAGGAGAAGATCTGTTTCTGCCCGCCGGTCAACTGCGACCCGGAAGTGTGCCCCTTTGCTCGCGGTTATTTTGACAAGGTGAAGCGGGTGCTGGAGGAGACCGATCCACAGCAAGCCTTCACCCGCCCGGTGATTGAAGAAATCGCCCGGCAGTACGAGGTGTGCCCGTTTGAGCTTTCGCTGGACCTGTCCTTGCAAGTGGATTGCATCATCTGTGATTACAATTATGCCTTTGACCCGCGAGTGTACCTGCACCGCTTTTTTGACGTGTGCACCGAGCCGTACATCTTTCTGGTCGATGAGGCGCACAACCTTCCCGACCGGGCCAGGGATATGTATTCGGCAGAATTGGACAAGAAGACCGTTCTGGGTTTACAGCGAAAGCTGAAAGCGCATTTACCCGCTCTGGCCCAGAAGTTGGGCGAGCTGAATAAGTTGATGATTGAGGTTCGCAAGGCGCTGCATGCCGAGGGCAAGCAGGCCCTGGTGGAGCACGAGCTGCCTAAGGAACTGCTCAAAGTTGTGCGGGCATTCAGCCAGAAGGCGGAGGACTGGCTGGTGATGAATCATCCCGCCGAGTTCCGGCAGGAGCTGCTGGAATTTTATTTCGCGTGCAGCAATTATTTGCGCACGGCGGAGTATTTCGACACGTTTTATGTGTCCTACTTTGAGCGCCAGGGCCAGGGGGATTTGAAGGTGAAACTGTTTTGCCTGGACCCGGCCCCCATGCTGGCTGTCCCGTTGGATCGCAGCCAATCGACGGTTTTCTTCTCGGCCACCTTGCTGCCCATGGATTACTTCAAAAAGCTTTTAACCGGTGACGCGGAGCATCCCCAGCGAATTTTCCAATCGCCTTTCCCCATCGAAAATGTCAGCCTGCTGATTCACAACGGCATTTCTACCAAGTACACGCAGCGGGCCGATTCCTATGTAGCCATAGCCGAGGCGATTGAATCAGCGTGCAGTGCACATGTGGGCAACTACCTGGTGTTCTTCCCTTCTTACGCTTACCTGACGGCGGTGCTGGAACTGCTCCAAGAGCGGCTGCCCGAGCAGCAACTGCTGGTTCAGGACCGGGGCATGACGGAAGCAGACCGCGAGAATTTTCTGGCCAGGTTTTCGGCGGGTAATCAGGAGACCCTCATTGCGCTGGCGGTGATGGGCGGGGTGTTTGGCGAAGGGATCGATTTGGTGGGAGACCGGCTGATTGGCGCGGTGGTGGTGGGTGTGGGCGTGCCGCAGGTGTGCCTGGAGCGCGATTTGATCAAGGAATACTTCGATCTCCACGATGTCAGCGGCTTTGCCTATGCCTACCAATACCCCGGCTTCAACCGGGTGCTGCAGGCCACCGGGCGGGTCATTCGCACCGAGGCGGACCGGGGGATCATCGTGTTAATCGATGAGCGCTTCACCCATGCGCGCTACCGCCAATTGTTCCCTTCGCACTGGCGCGGCTTTCAGGTGGTGCAAAGTACTGCCGAGATCAAAGACAGGCTGGCGCGCTTTTGGTAGAAAAAAAGCGGATTTGAGATGCTTGCATCTCAAATCCGAAATCGTACTCCAACTGTGATGAGTGGATACTGATTATTGTAGGTGCTTCTGGATGAAGGCGCACATCTCGGCCATGCCCGCGGTGGCTTCGGGGAACAGCGGCGCGAGGAACGGGTAGCAATGCACCTGGCCCATCTCCACGCGCAAGGTCGTGTCGACCCCGGCGGCCTGGGCTTTTTTGGCAAAGCTGACCGAATCATCGCGCATGGTTTCGTCGTCACCGACCATGATCAACAGGGGCGGCAGACCGTGCAAGTCGCCGTACAGCGGGGAGACCCACGGCTCGGTGGGGTCGTGGTCGCCGCAGTAGTACTTGCTGCACACTTCCGACATCCCACGCGGGGACAGGCAAACCTTGACCTTCGTTTGGTACGACTCGCCGGTCAGGGCCAGGTCGGTCCACGGCGAGACGGCCACGGCGGCCGCCGGGAGCGGCAGGCCCTGGTCGCGGATGGCGAGCAGCGCTGCCAGGCATAAACCACCCCCGGCTGAATCGCCCACGATCATGATTTTTTCGGAGGCATAACCCTGCTCCAGCATCCAGCGGTAAACCGTCAGCGTGTCTTCCAGCCCGGCGGGGAAGGGGTGCTCCGGGGCCAGGCGGTAGTCGAACAGCAGCGTGCTCACCCCGCAGCCCTGGACCATTTTGGCCACATGGCCGCGGTGGTCGGAGCAGGAACCGGAGACATAGCCCCCGCCGTGGGTGAAGAGGATGGCGGCGCCTTCCAGGGGCGCAGGCGGGTGGACCCACTCGGCGGTGATGCCGGAAATCGTCAGCGGCTGGCAGGTGATGTCGGCGGGCAGCTTCATTCTTGCCGCGCCGTCTTCGCAGAGCCGGCGATAGGCGGGAATGGAGGTGTTAAAGTCCCAAACCTCCGGCTTGAGCTTGAAGCGCATCAGGTGGCGGTTGCGTAATACGAAGTTGAATAACTGGCTTTGCAGGCTGGGCATGGTTAGCTCCTCTTGGCTTTCTCGATGAATTCTTGTTTGCGGCGGGCGATTTCGGCGCGCGCATCGGCGAGCGCTTGCAAAACATCCAAGTGGGCCACTTCTGGCGCAAAGAAATTCGCTCCCGGATCGGGCTGTGCCACCTGGTAAGTCGCGCCGTCGCGGCTGCGCTTCAGATACCCCGCGTCGACCAGGTAGCGCCGCAGGGTGACACGGTCGAAGCCTTGAATCTGGCAGACATCGGTGGTCCAAATGTCCAGCTTTTCGGTCACGGCTTTTTCACTCAGCACGCCGGGATCGCCGATGATCAACACTGCGCTTTTGAGTAGGATGTGCTGATCCTGTTCTTTCTTGGGGAATGCGGAAAGGTTGCTGCGCAGGCAGAGTTCAGCCAACCGGCGGGTAAATTGCTCGACGCTTAACCATTGTTTTTCACTCATCTCACACCTTCTTTCTTAGACCCATCCAAACTATCGGACAGGTTCTTAGCGCTTTTGGGCGCCGTTCATGAACAAATCCACACATTGGGCCACAACCGTTCCGGCGTTAAAGCCCGCCGGGTTGGTGTAGTAAAGCTGCGCCACCTCGATAAAGGCAAACTCAAACAAGGCCAGGAGCAGGCTGGGGGGCAAATCCTGGCGGATTTCGCCACTTTCTTGCCCCAGGCGGATGATCTCGCGCTCCAGGTTGCTGAAGCCGGAGGCCTGCGATTCGTCTTGCTTGAGGGTGACCATCTGCCGGATGCGGTAGGAAAAGTATTTCTCGAACAATTCCGGCTGCCGGCGGATGCCCTCGATCAGCTCGGTCAGGATGGCGCTCATCCGTTCCGGCGTGTCCTTCAGCACCCGGATGCGGGCGATGCGTTCGTCGGCCTGCCGGCTGAAGGACTGGCGGATGTACTCGTCCAGGATCGCTTCCTTGACAGGGAAGTAGTTATAAAGCGTGCCCTTGGCGAAATCGGCATCGGCGGCGATTTGTTCCATGGTCACGGCGTCGAAGCCGTGTGCTTTAAACAGATCCAGCGCCACGCCGACGATTTTCTGGCGCGTCTCGTCTTTTTTGCGTTCTGTCCTGTTTTGTGCCATGCGCCTCCTTTTGAGCATAGGTCAATATTGTACGACGTTCAATAATGAACGTCGTATATTTTACGGTCTTCTTTTCTTCCTGTCAAGGGTTTACGGGCGTGCGCCTGTTAATCTGTTCGGAACAGGCCTTTTCTCAGCGCCTCGATCTCTGCCTTGCGGAAAAGCTTTACCACTTGCGGCCCCTGATCCAGGATATCAAAGCCGTGGAATGCACCCTGAATGACTTCCAGGGTGCATTCTACACCGCAGTCCTTAAGTTTCTGCGCATAGGCTGCGCTCTCGTCGTGAAACAAATCCAGCGTGCCAACCCCGATCCAGGCGGGTGGGAGGCCGGACAAATCCTCTCGGCGGGCAGCCACTGCATAAGGGGGCGCTTGCTCCAGCCCACCGGGCTGGTGGAGGTAGCTCTCCCAGCCGAAGCGGTTGTTTCCCTGAGACCAGGTCAGCAGATCTTGATTGGGTATTTCGGGGCGCAGCACGGTGCGGTCATCCAGCATGGGGTAGACCAGCAGTTGAAACACCGGCAGCACTTCGCCGCGGTCGATGGCAAGTTGAGCCAGGCAGGCGGCCAGCCCGCCGCCGGCGCTGTCACCGCCGACCGCGACCCGTTGGGGGTCGATGCCCAAATCGACAGCGTGATCGTGAGCCCACTTCAGGGCGGCGTAGCAATCGTCCAGCGCAGCGGGGAAGGGATGCTCGGGAGCCAGGCGGTAATCCACGGAAAGGACCAGGATGCCCAATTCGTGGGCGAAATGGGAGACAAGGCCATCGTCCATTTCCACAGTCCCGAACACATACCCGCCGCCGTGGATCCAGACCAGTGCAGGTGAGGACTGCGGCAAGGTTTTGGGCCGGTATACGCGCAGGCGGATCGTTTGGCCGGGGTCCTGGCCGGGCACTTGCACATTTTCGATGTGGATGCCCGGTGCGGCTTTCTGCCCGCCGAACAGGCGGGACATCCAGCGCACCAGTTTGAGGTTCTTGCGGTGGATGGAAAAGCGAGGAAAACGCTTGAACAACGAGCGCAACTCGGGGTGAACGGCGGACAGGTCTTTTGGCATAGTGTGCAGTTCCTTTCTTATGATGTTACTACTCAGCCAGAGGTGGAAGAAACCTGAATTTGAGGTGTATGTGGGGTGCTTCGCACCCCACATACACCTCAAATTCAGGAACTTATTCCACCCTCTGAGCGGTTACCTTATGATTATATGCTCGAAAGCGTATGCGGTTCGGGTTAGGGCGAGTAAGGAATAGAGATGAGCGGGGTATAATTTGGGTACCCAAATCCTTGTTTTGAGGAGAAACCAATGGATATCCACACCCTGAGAAAATGGGTCGCGCAGCGCGATTCGATCAGCATTCTGGAGACGATGGACGTGCACACGGGCAATCGGACGGTGCTCCAAGAGTTTGATTATGTTATTGAAGCACCCAACTGGACGAAGGACGGCAAGACTCTGGTGTATAACAGCCGGGGACGCCTGTATGCCTATGACCTGGCCAGCGGGGAGATCAAGGAGATGGACACGGGCTTTGCCATCGACTGTAACAACGACCACGTCCTTTCGCCCGACAACACGCACATTGCCGTCAGTCATTTCACCTACGAAGATGCTGTGTCGAGGATTTATATTCTGCCGTTTGATGCGGGCAGCCCAAAGCTGGTGACCGAGAATGGGCCCAGCTACCTGCACGGCTGGTCGCCGGACGGCGAGCGCCTGGCTTACTGCGCGGAGCGAGGCGGGCAGTATGATATCTACACCGTTTCGGTGAGCGGTGGGCCGGAGAAACAGCTCACCAATTTGCCGGGCCTGGACGACGGTCCCGAATACTCGCCCGATGGAAAGCACATCTGGTTCAACTCCACCCGCAGCGGGCTGATGCAGGTCTGGCGCATGGAAACGGACGGTTCCAACCCGACTCATATGGTGAACGAGGATGCCAACTGCTGGTTCCCGCATGTTTCGCCCGACGGGCAGTGGGTGGTGTATATCGTCTACGCCAAGGGCGACGTGGAACCGGGCGATCATCCGGCTAATAAGAACGTCGAACTGCGCCTCGTCCCGGCAGCCGGGGGCGCATCGAAAACGATAGCGAAGTTCTTTGGGGGGCAGGGGACGATCAACGTGAACTCGTGGTCGCCCGACAGCCGCACGATTGCGTTTGTGTCTTACCGGCTCAAAGTTTAGGCTTGTCAAACTAAAAAAGAGGTGCGTGCCTGGCGAAACCAGGCGCGCACCTCTTTTTGTTTTTGAAGATTGGCTATTGACAACCGAAGAGGCGTTGTTATAATAAACTTTGTAAGGTCAATGGACTTACAAAGTTTATTCATCCTATCCTCACAAACGACCTTGTCTCCCTTCCAAACTTATGGAAAAAGCCACCCGACAGCATACGAAAGAGCATAATCGAGCCCTGGTTCTGCGCACCATCGTTACCAACAACAGTATCAGCCGCGCGGAGATTGCTCGCATCACCCGCCTGACGCGCACCACTGTCTCGGATATTGTGTCTGACTTGATGGCGGAGGGGTTGGTGAGCGAGGTTGGGGTGGGAACATCATTGGGTGGAAAAAACCCAATCCTGCTGAGCCTGGTGGACGATGCGCGCTTTTTGATCGGCCTGGACCTGGCCCAGCGGGAGTTCCTGGGGGCGGTGTTTAACCTGCGCGGAAAGATCCGCTTCATGACCCGCCAGCCGGTGAATAATCGTAGCGGAAAAGAAGCGCTCAGCGCAATCTATGAGATTCTGGATTGTTTGGTCAAAACATCCTATCAACCCATCATGGGCATTGGGATTGGCACGCCGGGGCTGGTGAACACCAGCGAAGGGGTCGTTGTCACAGCGGTCAACCTGGATTGGCAGAATCTGCCCCTGGCCAGCCTGCTGGAAGAGCGCTATCACCTGCCCGTGTACGTGCTGAACGACAGTCAGGCCGCCGCGATGGGCGAGTACAACTACGGCGAAGGGCACCAGGAAGAAAATAACATGATCGTGATCAATGCCCGCCAGGGCATTGGCGCGGGTCTCATCGTCGGGCGCCAGCTTTTTCAGGGGGATGGCGGGTTTTCGGGTGAAATCGGCCATATTGTGGTGGTGCCGCAAGGCGGGCAGCGCTGCCGCTGTGGAAAATTTGGCTGCCTGGAAACGGTTGCCAGCACCCGCGCGCTGATCCAGCAGGCCAGAGAACTGGCGATACATAACCAGGGCATCTTCCAAGAGGCAGAAGAAATTGATTTCGCTGCCATTTTGCGGGTTTTTGAACAAGGTGACCACCGGGTGCAACAAATGGTGCTGGATACCGCTCGCCACATGGGGTTCGCTATCTCCAGCCTGATCGGCACCTTGAATATCCACAAAATCGTTCTGACCGGGGATATCACCCGTTTTGGAAAACCCTGGCTGGATGTCGTTCGGGACACCGTTTCTCAAAACACACTCTCCATGCTGGCCGGGAACACTCGGGTTGAGTTCGGGCAGATGGGTGAAAACAGCGTCATTTTGGGCGCTTCGGCCATGCTGGCGGATAACAGCCCGCTTTTTTTTGACGCTCGTTAGGATGATCTCTTCTATGCCCACAGACCAATCTTCTCTGACTCGTTTTATTGCTCTGTCTAAGCCCTCCATCGTCCCGCCGCTGGAGCCGAAATTTGCCCCGGCAGCGCTGGTCAACCGCGCTTTTCTGCGTGAAGCCCAACCGGTCGGGGTACCGCTGGTGATTGGGCTGGAGCGAGAAAACGGGGTGGTCTCTCGCTTTGAGAGCGTGGTTTTCCCCGAGGATCATCCCCAGGCCGGGGCCAACCTGGCCTATGCCGAACGCCTGATGAAATTCCTGCTGTGGCAGCGCAACGGCTACCGCGTGTATGTGGGTGGGCCGCGCAGTATCGGCGAGTATTTGCGCGAGTGCTACGGGCCGCAGGGCGCGCGCCGCTTTGACGCCCACTTCATGGGGCAGGTGGTGCACGAGCAGCCCTTCGAGGTGATTCCCTGCGCCCCCGAGTACGTGCCCGCCGAACACGAGGTGGGCGCGGCGCTGGGACGGCACCTGGACGGCTGCCGGATTGGGTTCGACCTGGGCGCTTCCGACCGCAAGGTCAGCGCGGTCATCGATGGGCAGGTGGTTTACAGCGAAGAGGTGGTGTGGGAGCCGCGCAAACATGCCGATCCCGACTACCACTATCAACAAATCATGGCGGCGCTGAAGACAGCGGCCTCCAAAATGCCGCGTGTGGATGCGATCGGCGGGAGTTCGGCAGGGATTTTCATCGACAACCGTCCGATGGTGGCATCTTTGTTCCGCAGCGTTCCCGAGGAGCGTATGGGCGAGGTGAAAAACCTGTTCCTGCGCATTCGGGACGAGCTGAACGTGCCGCTGGAAGTGATCAACGACGGCGACGTGACCGCCCTGGCCGGATCGATGGCCCTGGAAGACAACGGCGTGCTGGGCATCGCCATGGGCTCCAGCCAGGCGGCTGGATACGTGGACATGCACGGGCACATCCGGGGTTGGTTGAACGAGTTGGCCTTTGCGCCCGTGGATTATAACCCGCAGGGCCCCGTGGACGAATGGTCGGGCGATATCGGCTGCGGGTCGCAGTACTTCTCCCAGCAGTGTGTCTTCCGGCTGGCCCCACTGGCGGGCATTCGCATTCCCGACAACATCACCGATGCGGAAAAGCTGGCCTACGTCCAGGAGAAACTGGAGGTGGGGCACGAAGGCGCTGTCCAAATCTGGCAAAGCATGGGTGTGTTCCTGGGATATGCTCTGGCGCATTACGCCGACTTTTATGAGATCCAACATGTGTTGATCTTGGGCCGCTGCACCTCTGGTCTGGGCGGCAAGCTGATCCTGGATGGGGCCAACCAGGTGCTGCAGGCCGAATTCCCCGAACTGGCCGAAAAGATCCATGTTCAACTCCCCGATGAGCGCAGCCGCAGGGTGGGGCAGTCGATTGCCGCTGCCAGCTTGCCTGCCATTGGTTAGAAATTCAGGAGATCGTTATGCGCTTTCACTTAGACTCTGCTGAAATCTACGTCCCCGACGGGCTGCCCGTTGAGCAAGCATTGGCCCGGACCACGCACCTGGCGATCAGCGCGCACCAGGATGATATCGAGATCATGGCAGCCGGACCGATTTTGGAATGCTTCCAGCGGGAAGACCTGTGGTTCACGGGGGTGGTGGTGACCGATGGACGCGGCTCGCCTCGGGATGATATCTACAAGAACTTCACCGACGAGGAAATGCACACCGTGCGTATGAAGGAGCAAAAAAAGGCGGCTGTGGTCGGTGAGTTCGCCGCGCAGGTGCTGCTAGATTACCCGAGCAAGATCATCAAGAATGCGGGCAACCTCCAGCCGGTCGAAGACATCACCGCGATCCTTCGCGCATCTCACCCAAAGGCAGTCTATACCCATAATCTGGCGGACAAGCATGACACCCACGTGGCTGTTGCGCAGCGCGTGATTGCCGCCATCCGCGCCCTGCCTGTTGACGAGCGACCGGAGAAGCTCTACGGCTGCGAAGTGTGGCGCAACCTGGATTGGTTGGTCGACACGGACAAGGTGGCTTTTGATCTGAGCGCTCATGAGAATTTGCAAGCGGCGCTGCTGGGCGTATTCGACTCGCAAATTGCCGGGGGCAAGCGCTATGACCTGGCCAGCATGGGCCGCCGCAAGGCCAACGCTACCTACCACGAGTCGCATGGCACCGACGCCACGCAGGGCCTGTCGTTTGGCATGGACCTGACCCCGTTAATTCAGGATGACCAACTGGACATCCGTGCTTATATTCAAGACTACATCGCCCGCTTTTCGCGGGATGTTATCGACCGCCTGGAGCGATCAGGCGCATTTAACGGCTAGCAAATCAGCATACAGGCAGGATATGGCCCAATTAAAAACCCGTTTATTGGGCCATATCCTGGATCGACCACAAAGGAGGTGGAGGAAGAGCGATAGGATTTGAGTTTTCAAAGTTGCCCGTTTTCAGTATTTCCAACCCGTTACCGAATCCGTTTCACCCAATTTTCAGGAGAATGTACCATGCGTACGAAGCTTTTTGTTTTGTTTGTGCTTGTTTCCCTCGTGCTCAGCGCTTGCGCACCGACCGCAACTCCGGCGGCTGTTGAGCCCGAGACCATTCGCGAAACCGTGGTCGTCAAAGAGACCCAGATCGTTGAAAAAGAGGTTGAGGTTCAGGTTGTTGTGACCCCCACCCCCGGCCCGAATCCCGATGCCGTGATCCCCAATGTGGAAGAAGGCGCCGAGATCACCATGTGGACCTTCTGGCTTTCCCCCACGTTCGATGAGTACGTCAAGAACGCCATCGCCGGTTTTGAAGCTGCCTATCCTGGTGTCAAGGTCAAATGGGAAGACCATCAGGCTACCTTCCGTGATGACCTGAACAACAGTTTCGCGGCTGGGAACGCCCCCGACGTCATCAACCTGTCCATTTCGGAAGGCTGGGTTACCCAGTACGCCTCCGAGGGCAATCTGCTCGCACTGGATGAATACGTGCCCCAGGCCGTGGTCGAGACCTACTTCCCCAACCTGTGGGAGCAGCAGGTGGTGGACGGCAAACACTACCAGTTCCCCTATTACCAGGGTATCAACGTCAACCTGGTGAACAAGCAGATCTTCGAAGAAGCCGGTTTGACGGTTGAAGACTTCCCCAAGACCATCGATGGGCTGCCCGCGCTGTGCAAGACCATCAAAGATGCCACCGGCAAGCTGTGCGACATCCGCCTGACCACCAGCGATCTGCTGGCGCAGATGGTGTACGAAGGCGGCGTTGAGGTCATCAACGCAGAAGGCACCGCTTTCACCTTTGACTCCCCGGCGGCTGTTGAATGGCTGCAAATGTACGTGGACATGGTCAAGGACGGCCTCGTGGACCGCACCGCCCTGGTCACCGACAACGACCGTGTTGGTTTGGACCTGTTCATCTCCGGGCAGGCGCCTTTCTATGCCACCGGCCCGAACCTGATCCGCGAAGTGCGCACCAGCAATCCCGCCCTGTATGGCTATCTGGATGTGGTCAACTCGCCCGTGGGTAAATCGGGTGTGGTTGGCAAGGGCCTCATGGCCATGTCGGTGAGCGCCACCACCCAGTACCCGAATGCCGCCATCGCTTTGGCGCAGTGGATGACCAACGCCAAGACTAATATCGAGCTCTCCAAGCTGGCCGCGGTGTATCCGTCGACCCCCGCTTCGTATGACGATCCCTTCTTCTCCGCTGCTCCGGTTGCTATCGAAGACAGCGCCAAGCCGCGCGCGAAGGATGCTGTGGCTCAGTTGGCCGACATCGTCCCCGCCGTGCCCGAGAAGCTGGCCGTCAACGAAATCGTGCTGCAGGAGATCCAGGAAGCCCTGTTCAACGGCAAAGATCCTCAGCAGGCGCTGAGCGATGCGGTAGCCGCAGCCAACGAGCTGTTGAAGTAATTCGAACTACGACTCTGGCCGGCGAATGAGAATTTCAAACGCCGGCCCCCCCTCTCCTGTGACCCGCAAAGGTCGCAGGAGAGGGGAGATTAGCCAAAGGGTTCCTCTTAGACAAAGGTCCAGAACCGATGACCAGGAAAAAAATTTCTCTCACGCCCTATCTTTTTCTTGCCCCCGCGCTGTTGGTCATCGCGACCTTTGTGCTGTATCCGATTGGGGCAGTTTTCTACTACAGTCTCACGAAATACAATATTTCTACGCCGCCCGTGTGGGTAGGGTTGGATAATTACAAGGCCCTGCTGACGGACAAAATTTTCTGGCTGGCATTGCAACACTCGTTTACTTATCTGCTGGTCACCCCCATCCTGATCGTCCTATGCACCATCCTGGCGATTGTTGTCAATCGCAAACTGCCCGGCATCAACGCTTTCCGGGCCGTGTACTACATTCCTGTCATCAGCGGCAGCATCGCCGTGGGCATCTCCTGGCGCTTGATGCTGGACACCAACGGGCTGCTCAATGGGCTACTGCTCTCCCTGGGCGTCATCCAGTCGCCCATCCAGTGGCTGGCCGAGCCGTCCATGACTTTGCCCATTGCGATGATATTAACCATCTGGATGGGCCTGGGCTATTACATGATGATCTTCCTGGCCGGGCTGCAAAATATCCCGGAAGAACTGTATGATGCGGCTGCGATCGACGGCTGCAACCCAATCCAGAAGCACTGGCATGTCAGCGTGCCCGGCCTGCGCCCGCAGTATGTGGTGGTGGGGGTGGTGTCCAGCCTGGCGGCGCTGCAGGTGTTCAATGAAATCTACATCCTGACCGGCGGTCTGGGCGGAATTTTGAACAGCGGCGTGACCGTGGTGTTCTACCTGTGGCGCAAGGCCTTCCGGCTGCAAGAAGCCGGGATGGCTTCCGCAATCGCGATCGTTTTATTGCTCATCACCCTGGTGTTCTCGATTGTCAACATCCGCCTGATGGAACGCGGAACGGAGGCAGACTGATGGAACTGGCCCAACCTACCTCACGCCGCGTGTCGCCCCTGCGCAGTGGAAGCTGGAAGAAAACCAGGGAGACCATCTTCTGGTATGTCGTGCTCATCCTGATTGCGCTGTTCACGGTGTTCCCTTTTGTGTGGGTATTTTTCACATCCTTCAAAGGCCCTGCCGACGCCATCGTTTCGGTACCGCCGCAGCTCATTCCCAAGGACCCCACCTTTGACAATTACATCCGGGTGTGGAATCAACTGCCCATTCCGGCTTTCTTTATGAACAGTGTCATCGTGTCGCTCTCCACGGTGGTGCTCAACCTGCTGTTCTGCTCCCTGGCGGCCTACCCGCTGGGGAAGATGAAATTCAAGGGGCGCGACCTGATCTTCTATCTGCTCCTGGCAACCTTTGTCATTCCGCCCCAACTGACCTCCATCCCCAGCTATGTGCTGGCGGTAAATGTGTTCAAATACTACGACTCCATCCTGGCGTTGATCTTCCCCAACCTGGCGACGGTCTTCAACATTTTCTTGCTGCGTCAGGCGTTTAAGACCGTGCCCAACGATTTGATCGAGGCAGGCAAGATGGATGGAGCCAGTGATTTGCGCGTCTGGTGGAGCATTCTGCTGCCCGTGATCCGCCCCTCGCTAGCGACAGCGGCGATCTTCACCTTCGTCAACCAGTGGAATGATTTCTTCTGGCCTTCGCTGATGCTGCACACCCGCACGCACATGACCTTGCAGGTGGGTTTGGTAGCCATGCAAGGTATGATGACTTCCGACGCGCGCGGCATGGCGGCGGGAGTGACCATGACGATCATCCCGATCATCGTCTTCTTTGTCTTGCTCCAGCGGCATTTCGTGCGCGGCCTGGGCGGCGCGGTGAAAGGATAGAATATGTCGTTACATTCTGAAATATTCGAGCAGCCTGACGTTTTGGGCCGTTTGCTAACCGATCAGCGCGGAACGGTTGAACAGATTGCCAAAGTGACCCGCGCGCATGACCTGCGCT
Source organism: uncultured Anaerolinea sp. (assembly GCA_964567255.1). Lineage (GTDB taxonomy): Bacteria > Chloroflexota > Anaerolineae > Anaerolineales > Anaerolineaceae > Anaerolinea. The sequence continues at coordinate 429 of CAZMMI010000080.1, read as the reverse complement.
TTGTATTCCTGGCGGCGCGGGGTACATCGGATAACGCCGGGCGCTACGCCAACTATTTGTGGGGCGCGCGCAACGGTTTGCCCGTGGCGCTGGCTGCGCCCTCGCTGTTCACCTACTACCAGCAGCCGCCCCGCCTGCGCGATGCCCTGGTGGTGGGCATCTCTCAATCCGGGCAGTCGCCGGATATCGTCAGCGTGCTGGCCGAAGGAAAACGCCAGGGCTGTCTGACGCTGGCCATTACCAATGAACCGGATTCACCCCTGGCGCAAACATCCGATTTCATCCTCGACCTGCAAGCTGGAGAAGAGCGGGCGGTGGCTGCCACCAAGACCTACACCAGCGAGTTGATGAGCATTGCCATGCTCTCCATTGCTCTGTCCGGCGATTCGAAAAACTTCGCGGAACTGGAGCGCGTGCCGGGGTGGGTGG
>CAZMMI010000079.1:3386-15069 GCA_964567255.1 uncultured Anaerolinea sp. | reverse complement strand
TCAATCAGCCTGGTCAACACCCGTATCATAGCTGTCCATAATACGAGTAACTATTGTTTGGTGAATTAGAGCAGGCCCAACTCACGGGCGCGGGCTACCGCCTCGGTGCGGTTTTGGGATTGTAGTTTGGCAAAAATGCGCAGGTTGTGCCCTTTGACGGTGCTTAACGCCAGGTAGAGCCGTTGGCTGATTTCGCTGTTAGATAATCCCTGGGCAACGAGTTGTAAGATTTCGAGTTCCCGGGAAGAAAGGATTTCGGATTGTTGATTTTCGATTTCAGATTGCGGGAAGGTGGTCAGGAGCTTATCGATGTAAGCAAGAAGTGGGTGGGAATGTTTCTCAATCGCGACTCGATAATCAGCAATCATCAACCGAACTTTTTCGCCTTCGTCCACAAAGGTTCGCATGTAACCTTGCGGCGCGGCTAGCGTCAGGGCACGTTCGAGGGAGGTGAGAGCCTGGGATTGGCAGGCTTGCGCTTGGTGGGCGAGCGCCTGGGTAACGAGGATATTGAGAACGCTGCCTTGGCGGTTTTGCGCTTTGGCCAGGGCCAGCAGGCGTTCCAGTAAGTCGTGGACGCCGGGATCGGCGAGTCGGAGCCGGGCCAGGGTGAGCAGCTCGTACTCGTCCATGTAACTAACCTCATCAGACAACGAAATCCTCTGTTCTCGCACCCATGCCTCGGCTTTATCCCGCCGTCCCTGTTTGAGATAAATGCGCGCCTGCATGGCCTTGACCGGGCGAACGATGGGGACCGGATTTTTTGCGTACACCCGTTGAGCTTCGTCGAGCAGTTCCAGGGCGGCATCCCATTGCCCGGCAGATTCTTTCAATTGGGCTTGTCCTATCCTCCAGCGGTGCGGCCAGTCAACCAGAGTGGTGCGCTGGTCGAGGTCGGCTGCGGTTTGCAGATGGACTGCCGCGGATTCATCGTCGCCCATCTCGTGATAAATCAACGCCAAACCCAAATGGTGGTGGGCCGTGACGGCCTGCGCCTCAGGGCCGTTCTCATCAGCCGATAGGATCGCCTGCCGATACGTGAGGATGGCTTCTCGCAGCTGTCCTAACTCAACCAGTAGATCAGCCTCGGCAAAGGCGCTGGCAATGATAAAGACAGGATAGTCCAGCTTGCGCAAGTCAGCTATCCAGTCCTGAATGGCGCGCAGGGCGGCTTCCAGATCGCCGCTGGCCCAGTGGGTGAACTCGAGCGTAATGGCAGCCTGGGCGCGGCGGAGAACATCTTCGGCGGGGATCAGCCGCAGGGCTTGTCCCGCAAACTGGATTGTGTGAGCCACATCACCTTGCACCTGGGCGTTGTAGGCGCGAGTCAGGGCAATATCCCCCAGCATGGATGAAAATTCGGCTCGATTGGGTCCTTCGGTCAGGGCACGCTCGGCGTTTATTAAGTAAGTCTCGCTGGTCTCTGGCTCACCGAGGTCGGAGAACGCCCGGCCAAGCTGCAAGCATAGCATGGGTCGGACATGGACAACAGGTTCTGGCAGCTTATTGGCCCAGCCAACCCAGGCGGCAGATTGGAAGGAACCTTGCATACCGGGCCAGGCGGCCTCGGCCAGGTGTGCGGCGCGCTCGAAATTTCTGGCGGCATGGGCGTGGTGGAAGGCTTCGGCCAGGTCGCCGTTGGCCTCGTGCCATTGGCTGGCGCGCAGGTGGAGATCCTCTCCGGTGCCTCCCCAACCACATTCTCTCGATGGGGGCAACGTGGCGAGGCGCTGGCGCAGCAGGTCGCTAAATAGGTGGTGATAGCGATACCAGCGGCGTTGGTTGTCGAGGGGGATAAGAAACAGGTTGGCGCGTTCGAGAGCTTCGAGGGTGGCCTGCCCGGATGCAGGCGGGGCTTCCAGTATGGCGTCGCATAGCGGGCCGCAGAGACGGTTGAGAATAGATGTGCGCAGCAGAAAAGCCTGGATTTCGGGCGGTTGTTGGTTCAGTACTTCTTCCAGCAGGTAATCGAGCACGAAGCGGTGGCTGCCGGTGAAAGATTGGATGAAGCTGGTGGGATCCTTTTGCCCTTGCAACGAAGGAGACGTTTGCATTGCAAGCGCGGCCAGTTGCAGGCCGGCAATCCAGCCTTCGGTGCGTGCTTCGAGGGCAGCCACGTCTGACTCGGACAGCTTCAGGCCCATGACACGGTTGAGGAACTCAGCGGCTTCGGTGGGGGTGAAGCGCAGGTCAGCGGTGCGCAGTTCTGTCAGTTGGCCGCGGGCGCGCAGGCGAGGAAGGGCCAGATTGGGGTCTTCGCGGCTGGCGATGACGAGATGCAGATGCGAGGGCAGGTGGTCGAGTAGGAAGGCCAGGGCGGAATCGACGGCTGGAGAATCGAGCAGGTGGTAGTCGTCGAGGACGAGGATGTGCCTGCCCGACAGGGCAGCGAGTTCGTTTAGCAAGCCGGTCAGCAGGACTTCGGCGGGCGGCGGCTGGGGCGTTTGCAGGGCGGCCAAAAGCCCTTCGCCCAGGTTGGGAGCCACCGTCTGCAAGGATGATACGACATAAAGCAGAAAGCGCGTTGGGTCGCTGTCGGCTTCATCAAGAGAGAGCCAGGAAACCCTCATCCCTAATGGGAAGGTAGAAATCCACTCACTGAGCAGGGTGGTCTTACCGAATCCTGCCGAAGCAGAGATGAGAGTCAGCTTGCACCCGGCGGTCAGACCCTCGTTCAGGCGCGCTAGCAGGTGCGGACGGGGCACCATTTGCGGGCGTGGCGTTGGGATGTGGCATTTGGTAGCGAGCAGGGTCGCGAGCATGAGACAATTATATATCTATCGGGGCGGCCACATCCCGTTCTTGAATTTTCGTCGCTTCCTTATTCTTTTTCCATATTGAGAATTGCTGCACGTTCTCCAGAATTCGCCGTTCGAAGGATGAGGCGGTCTCGCAGTCCACTGCTCCAAAAAGCTATAAACAGCAGGGCAAACGCAGCCAGCATCGTAAGCAAGGTGAGCGGGACATTGTCGACCCCAAAGAAATAATCCAAAATGGCGATGCCCGGGAACAAGGCCAGCCAGGTCAGACAGCAAAGTGCGAACAACCACGCCCAATTTTTGCCTGCCACCTCCTCGAGCCCACGTAGAGGACGGTGATTGGGCCGGTTTTGCAGTTTTGTGGCTGCCAGGCCAATGAAAAATCCCAATACCGGCGGGAAGATGCCTCCACCAAACAGCAACATCGCCATTGCCAGCAGTATTAACACCAGCCCGCCTCGCCGTCGCTGCGCTCCAAACACCGCCCAGGTCGCAAACATCAGCGAAAGCGTAATCGCCAGTACGCCGGTGACGAACATATTTGGGATAACCGTCATCGCTGGCTCGCCGCTCAAGCTGCGAAAAAAAGCCGAATCCGGCCAGGATAGAATCATCAACCCGTCAGGGGTTCGGTTGCCTTGTAGAACCTCGCCCACACCATGCTCGATGCCCGCTATCCCCATCCAGGCTCCCATCACGGCAACAAAAATGCGTCTTGCCTGATACATGCTGTACTCTTTAGGCCGGCTGAAGATCAAGAGACTTTTCCAGGCTTGTGGCCCAGGCGCGTATCTCTTCCCAGTTGCGCGAATCGCTGGGCGGCGCCTGCTTCAGTGCCGGGATCAGGTTATAGGGAAACCGCAAACGAGCCGGGTCAAAGCGGCCTCCCACAAGCTGAACGCTCACCGGGCGCAACCAGGCGAACTTTGCCAGCTCGGCGTCTATGTTCTTGCGCACTTCAACTGAATCCTCTTCGTAATTTGGGCCATACGGGCCGCCGGCAAACACGGCAATGGGCAAGCTGGACAGTTGCTTTTGATACCGCTTTAAGAAGCGCGCTGCGTCGTGATGTAGGTGAAACATATACAACGCCGCTCCCAGAATAACAGCGTCGTAATCTTCCAAACTTGCCACCGACCGGCAAGCGCACACGTCCACTTGCCGGTTTTGACTGCTCAACACGCGGGCAATCTCCTCGGCAATCTCCCGGGTAGATCCGCTCATCGTAGCATAGGCAATCAGTAATTTCTTGTTGTTCATATCACATCCTGTTCCTTTGACTATTGGTCTTGAATTCAAATAGATCATACCTTCGGCAAGAAAACGGCGCATCTATCAAAGGTTATGTTTGTGGTTATGTTTACCCATCCGATTTCGAGGACCAACACGTTTCGAGTGTTGCCTGTTTGTTCGGCTTGCTGCGCCGATTCCTGGAGAGGCTCAAAGCCGCTGCCTGGTTTCGTCGTCTACGGAGTAAAATATTAGCAAGCATGAAAAACACACCCAGCGATCTCATCCTCACCAAACTTCGACCGCCAATGGCTCACTCGAAAACCATTCGGCGCGAGCGTTTACTGGGCAAGCTCTCGCGCGAGCCGGGCGCCGACCTGTTTTTGGTTTGCGCGCCTGCGGGGTATGGGAAAACCACGCTGCTGGCAGATTGGGCCGGAATGCAAGTCGAATTGGGTACAGCGATTGCCTGGTATTCGCTTGATGAGGGCGACAACAGGCCAACCGTCTTTGGCGCTTACCTGGTCACCGCTTTAGAGGCAGCACTCGACACGGGCAGTGGATTGGAACCGGTACGTCAGGTGCTGCGCGCTTCGGTCGACTTGAATTTATTGGACGTACTTCCAACGATCATCAATGTAGTGCTCTCGACAGGTAAAGACGTTGCGCTGGTGCTGGATGATTATCATTTGATCCACTCGACAGAAATTCACAGCGCGGTTGAATTTCTCGTTCGCCATCGCCCCGAGAATTTACGCCTGGTAATCGGCAGCCGCGTTAACCCGGCGCTGCCGTTGGCGAAACTGCGCGCCCAGGGTCGCCTGGTTGAGCTGCGCACCGCCGATCTTCGTTTCAACCAGGACGAAACCGCTCAATTTCTGCGCGATTGGACGAAGATAGAAATACCAGTCGATCTGCCCGGCCGGCTGACCGAGCAAGTAGAAGGTTGGGCAGTCGGGCTGCAACTATCGGCGCTGTCGCTCGCCAATCAACCCGCCTGGCCCGACTTTCCGGATATTCTGACCAGCCAGCACCAGCATCTTGGCGAATACTTGATGGAAGAAGTTGTCAACCACCTGCCCGAAGATTTGCAATCGTTTCTCCTTTATACTGCGTTGCTAGAACGCTTCTCGGCTCCGCTTTGCGATGCGATCTTGCCCGCTCATGACAGCGCAAACCAGATCGGGCGGCTTGAGCAGGCCAACTTGTTTATAGCTGCGTTGGACGAACAGGGGATATGGTTTCGTTACCACCACTTGCTGCGAGATTTTCTACGCACCTGGCTGGAGCGCACGCAACCGAACCGCGCGAAAATTTTGCACCAGGCTGCCTGTGCCTGGTTTGCCGGGCAAGGCTTGTTGCGCGAAGCCGCCGAACACGCCTTCCGCAGTGGCAACTGGTCCTTTGCGGCAGATTTTGTAGAATTGCACAGCTTCACGTTAATTATCCAGAGCGATATCGCCACCATTTACGAATGGTGCTCGGCGTTTCCCGAAGCGGTCATGCGCCAGCGGCCCAAGCTGTGTATTTTCCAGGCGCTTGCGCTGGCTTATCGTTTTCAGGCAAAAAATTGCGAGCGTATCAACACCCGGCTTCGACAGGCCGAACAGGCGCTGGCAGCCATTACGGACCCTGAGCAAGTATTGGAAATTCGCGAGTTCACCGGAGTGGTGCGCACCTTCATGGGCATGACGCCCGACCCCGAGCCAGATGTTCGTGCCTTGCAGCAGATAGCTCTAACCAGCCTGAACGCGTACTCGCCCGATGATCCTGGCCGCTTTGCCTGGCTGCTCATCGCCGGGTATATCCACTTGATCATGGGGCAGTGCAATGAAGCGGAAAGCGTCTTCACGCAAGCGCTCCCCCTGGCTTTGGATATGGGGCTGCACTTTGGTTACGTTGAGGCCAATTTTCACCTGGCGCGGCTGGCGCACAGTCGAGGGCGGCTGGACGAAACGCTGTCAGGCTGCAGCAGCGCCAAAGCCACGCTGACCGCTGTCTTACAATCGCTGGGGGTCGAACTCCCGGCAATTGGCTGCCTGGATGTCGCCGCCGGAAGCGCGCTGCTCGAACAAGGGCGATTGGATGAAGCTGAACTGCATCTGACCCGAGGGCTGGAGCACATGGGTTGGGGGATGAACCCGTACTATTTGATGCACGCTTATCTGTCCCTGTTTCGATTATATGAAATTCGAGGACGGGTAACCGAAGCTGCGGCCTATCTCGATCAACTGGATACTCTGTGGCCGGACATTCATTTTCTGACGCAAGGGTACCGCCTGCGGGCGCAGCTGCGCCGTAACCCGGTTGACGCCGAATTGAAGCAACAGGCAGAAAACTGGTTGAGAAGCTTTGCACGGGAGCGCGGCGAGAGTTTTACACCACGCGGGTTAGGCCCGTTGGGCGCCTCGGAGGCCTTTTACCAGGCGGATTTCCTCTGGTTGCAATTGAATATGATGCTCGGATATTCTCTGCCAGAAGGGCTCGATTTGGAATCGCAACTTGAGTTTGCAAGCCAGCGCGGTTTGACCGGCCGTGAGATCGAATGGTTGTTGATAGAAGCGCAGCGCCTGGACAAGCGCGGCGACGAAACGCAGGCGCTGTCTGCCTTGGAAAGAGCTCTGGCCTTAGGCCTACCGGCAGGATACTTAACCATTTACTGCCAGAATGCTGCCTTAGACGATCTCATCCACCGCGCTGAACGCCGTGGCACAGGCCCTGCCGGGATGGATCGCTTATTAAACACCATTCGCGCCATGCGCCGCGAAGAGACCGGCGCAGGAGCAACTTCAGCGCTATCTGGCCCAAAGTTTTCCAGTCTGAGTGAGCGAGAACGGGAAATTCTGCGCATCATCGCCGCAGGCGCAAGCAATCAGGAAATTGCCGACCAATTGGTAATAACCATAGGAACGGTCAAAGGGCATGTCAACCACATCCTGGGAAAATTGGACGTGACCAACCGCACCGAAGCCGTAGCCAAAGCTCGCAAACTGGGGTTGGTCGATTGACGGCAACGGCTACGCCGGAATAATCAGGCAGGACGGAAAAATCCCCGCGGACCTGTCTTCCATCCTTACGCTTTCATTGCTCCTGTTGCATAAAGGTGGAATTGAGTGGTGAAGATAGCACAATTCCCATAGAATTAAAGGCACAAATAGGATAAAATAGATCGCAAAACAACTCATTGTGCAACATTTGAGGAGGGTCGATGGATACACCTCGCTGGGTGGAGATACTACAAGGGAATTTACCGCTCGCCGCCTCGGTGGTAGCAGGAGTCAGCATCATCCTTTTTGTGTTTGCCCGCTATGGAATTGCCCGCTGGTTGACCAGCCTGGCGAGCCACACTTCCTCGAAGTATGACGACATTTTGGTAAGAAACGTTCGCCCAAGCCGGGTGGCATGGTTGGCGCCTCTGATCGTCATTTATACCAACGCCTATCTGTTTCCGGATTATGAGGTATGGGTAGAAAAGGCTGCGTTGTTCTTGATTCTCTGGCTGTCAGTGTTCACGCTGACATCCACACTGAACGCGGTCAATGAAATTTATGAGGCTCGCAGAAATTACAACGGTGTAAGCATCCAAAGCTACCTGGACATTACCAAAATTCTGCTGGTGCTGGTGGGTTTGATTCTAAGTGTGACCCTGCTGACGGGTGAGTCGCCGGTGGTATTGCTGACCGGGTTGGGAGCCATCGCCGCGGTGCTTCTGCTGATCTTTCAGAGCACCATTCTATCTCTGGTGGCCAGTATTCAAATCGTGGCCAACGATTTGATCAAAGAAGGGGACTGGATTGAGGTTCCCAGCTATGACGCGGATGGAGATGTTGTCAATATCAACCTGCACACAATCAAAATCCGCAACTTCGATATGACTTACTCGATCATCCCAACCTACAAAATCGTGGATGTATCTTACAAGAACTGGCGCGGGATGAAGGAGAGCGGTGGGCGGCGGATCAAGCGTTCGCTATCGGTGGACATGATCAGCATCAAGTTCTGCGACGCGGAAATGCTGGGACGACTGCGCAAGGTGGACCTGATTGCTCCCTGGCTGGATAAGAAAATCGAAGGGCTGGACAACTACCAGCGGGAACACAGCGATCATTTTGACTCGCCGCTGGATGGGCCCCAGGTCACCAATATCGAAATATTCCGAGAGTACATCACCGCTTATCTGAAAAGCCGCCCCGATATCATCAGTGAAGGCATGCCCTTCCTGGTGCGTGTGCTGGAACCCAACCCCACCGGGCTGCCGATTGAGTTGTACGTGTTCACCAACGTCACGGCCTGGGAAGGGTATGAGGTCATTCAAGCAGAAATCTTCGACCACCTGCTCGGCGCCGCTCCGGTGTTTGATTTGCGCGTCTTCCAGGAACCGACCGGATTAGATTTCTCCGCTTTTGCCAAAGCGGTGAAAACCTAAATTGTGATCTGGCACAGGAACTGATCAGCGATCGACCGGATTGATTTCCACCAGGGTCACGCCAAACGGTTCGACGCTGGCGGTCCATTCGAGACGGCCGCCCGGGGTTTCGATCCGTTCCGCCGCCACATCTAACTCCATCTTGCGGCGCAGTACCTCTAAATCGGCGGGCAGGATGTGATGGGGCGCGCCCATTTCAGCCCAGGCATCGTACGCGCTGCCGTGCTGCCGGTCAAAGCGGGTGATTTGCAAGCGGGTATGCTGCCCCAGGCCTTCCACGTTCAGTTGAAACTCGCGCGGAGGCTTCACGGCAAACAAATCGTAGATTTGGCGGGGATCGGCCGCAGCCAACATGCGGCTGTCATTGGCGTCATCGCGGTAGTGACAGTAGTTCCACAGTAGAATGGCGATGGTCCCATCGGCGCGGCGGGTGACGGCGTAACCGTCTCCTTCGGCCAGGGCTTCCTCGCCCAGGCGAGACAGGAACCAATAGCCGTGATAGGAGGGCTTTTTCAGTCCCTGGACATTGACCAGACCAAAGCCGCCGTGGAAGGGGATATCACCCACGCGGCATTCCTCAAAAATATCGCTGACCACCCAGAACGAGAGCGAATCCATCAGGCCGCGAGCGCGCCAGTTGTTGTCCACAAGGAATGCCGGGAGGAAAGCCGTATCATGCACGGCATCCCGCGGGCTGGGGCTCGAGCTCCACTCGGTGTAGTGGCGCTCGATGTTGGGAAAAGCCGACTCATGCAGGATCTTTTCACAGCCGCGGGCATCCAACAGCAAGCGATCCGGGCCGTCCCAGGTCATGTAGCCATTGCCTTCCGCGTCGAATGGGTAGAAGGTGGGGTAGGGGTGGACGGAGAAGAAATCGACCGGCAGGTTGCGTTTGGCGCACTCGGCCAGGAATTCTCTGCCCCAGGGCGGCTCGCCCACGGCATCCCCAAACCCATGCGCGGCGGGCCCGCCGACACGGAGCTGCGCATCCACGCGCTTGATAGCCTGGGTAGAACATTCGTATAGCTTCATATAGGCTTCGAAATCGGCGTCTTTCCAGAAGAACTTCAGCGCCGGTTCGTTCCACACTTCAAAATACCAGCGGCGCACTTCAGCCAGGCCGTAGCGCTCGATGATATGCCGGACAAACTGCTCGATGAACCACTCCCAGCGATCCCAGTCCTTGGGCGGGGTGATGTTACCTTTCCACCAGAAAACCGTTTCTTCGCCGCTGGCCATGTCATAAGGCATAAAGCCCAATTCGACAAAGGGGCGAATGCCAATCGAAAGCCAGTGGTCGTACACCAGATCCACATACTGCCAGTTCACGATGGGCTGCCCGTTCTCTTCCCGGTAGACCATCATGTCTTCGTGGAATAGGCCGTGCATCCGGAGATACTGGAAAGGCATTTCGCGCTGCACCAGTTCCAGGTGCTTCTGGAAATCGGCTCGCAGCGCTTCTCCTACGCGACCGCCACCGACGCAAACGCGCCAATAGGGGGCGAAGGACTGACCGCTTTGCTGGTAATTAAATTGGATAGGCATGTTTCCTCTGAGTTGAAAATCCCGAATTTGCTTGGCTGTCGTGGCGATGAGATTATTTTCGCGGAGCGCCGGCAGATTTACGCTCCACGATATTGCCGAGGAGCACGGTTTTGCAAGGGGGAACGTCCTTTTCGTTTGTCAGATCATGCAGAATGAGGACCGCGGTTTTCCCCAAATCATACTTGGGCACACTAAAGGTGGTCAGGGGCGGCGTGCTGTAGGCGCTGTCGCGCACGTCATCTATTCCCACGACCGAGATATCATCCGGAATGCGCAGACCTGCGTCCTTGATTGCGTCCATGACGCCAAATGCCGCCCGGTCGCTGACAGCAAAGACGGCGGTTGGCGGTTCGGGCAGAGACAATAACTTCTGCATTTGCTCATATCCCTTGCGCGGGTTTCCCGAGACAGGGGAGGGTTGCAGGGAAAGATCCACGGAAATGCCGTGCTCGATCAGCGCAATCTGGTGGCCGCGCATGCGATCGTTCAGGCTGCTGTACTTGCTCGGCCCGCCGATTCCCCCGATGCGCCGGTGCCCTAACCGGATGAGATATTCGGTCATGATCCGGCCTGCCGAGAAATTGTCGGCAGTCAGCGAATGGATTGGAAAGGATTGTGTGTTTTCCACCAACACGGTCGGCACCCGTGATTCCGTGATTTTTTGAATCACTTTCGCAGTTACGTCGCCGTCATTGGCAATAATGAGACCATCAATATCGCGGCCCATCATCTCCCTCAGCGAATCGAGAGGGTCTATAGCAGGGCGATAAACATGCAGGAGCACCTGATAGCCCAACGCGTAGGCGGTGTCTTCAATTCCGGAAACGATGCGAGTGTAAAACCCGTCGCTCCTGGACGCTTCGGTCAACGATTCCATCAGCAGGCCAAAGACCTTGGTTTCTGATGGAACATTCTGGCGGTCGGCAGAATATCCAAGGTCTTCCATCGCTTTGATAATCCGTTCTCGCCGGTTGGAAGCCACGCCCGGTTTGCCGTTGACCACCAGTGAAACCGCCGATAGAGATACTCCAGCGGCAGCTGCAACGTCGCGCATATTCGGCGCTTTTTTTTGATCTGACTTAACGGGATTATTCACTGGGATAACTCCTCGCCGGGAAAGGGAAGAAATATTATTTCGGGTTGCTGCTTTGCAAGTGTTCTGGTTTTCGTAAAGTAAGGATAAGAATCACTTAAAATCACAAGAACATATATAAAACTATTTTAACTCGATTTTCATTCCATGCAATAGCGAATTGTTAGGAAAAACTCAAAAAGCCCACAAAATGGACGATTTCTCAGGTTTTTGGGTGCGATGGAACGCAAATTTGTTAAACAAAACTGATTGTTCTCGAAAAATATTGAAACAACGAATTGAAAAATATCTATTGACTTTAAGAACTATTTTTGCAATAATGATTATAATGTTCTCGGGAACGTTACCGGAACAATCCCCCGCACGTTGCAACGAATGAGAACAAAGAGCAAATAGTATTTCTTCACAATCCACAACACTGCCGGGCAACAATTTTGCGTGTGCCACGGTCCGGGCGATAGTTTCTTTTGTTTATTATTGTTATCACTCCTACTTTTTTGACCAGCCATTATCCGTTCAACAAGTGAATAAGCGCTGACGCTGCGAGAAAGATGCTTGAGCCTAAATGAGCAGCAAGGCGCGTTTCAAATCGTTTCTGCCCAACTCATCTTTCGGGATTCTTGTCAATTA
>CAZMMI010000079.1:0-3286 GCA_964567255.1 uncultured Anaerolinea sp. | reverse complement strand
AGGCGCGTTTCAAATCGTTTCTGCCCAACTCATCTTTCGGGATTCTTGTCAATTATCGAATCATTCACCGGAAATAAGAGTTGCCCGAGAAAATTGTTCCCGAATAAGGACATCCATCGGAAGGAGGTGACGGCGATCTAATATCTCGATTGCTGGCTGGCTACTCGGCAAGTTTAAATTCACACAACTCATTCTGGAGGAGTAAATGACTAAGAAAATTGATCGACGCAAATTCTTGCACATGTCAGCGGCTGGCTTTGCCGGCATGTTGATGTATGGCTGTGCGCCTGCTACGGCTGAACCCGGAGTTCCGCAACAACCGGTTGAGGTTACGCGTATCGTAGAAGTTGAAGGACAGCAAGTGGTTGAGGTGGTCACCGCCACGCCCGAACCTACGGCAGTCCCTGAGGCCGTTGCCGATGTTATGGGGACTTTCCCTCGCCGGGAAACCCTGATCGCCAGAATCCTCACTGGGCGCGTTGGTACCCCCGATAACTTCAATCTTTGGGTTGGTTGGAAATGGCAGGACCGCGGTATCCAGAACCTGGTTGACGAGCCCTTCTGGACGGTCGACCCCGCTACCGGCCAGATCATCAGCGGTTCTGCCGATGGCGATCCGGTATACAACGAGGATTTCACCAGCCTCACCGTGAATTTACGCCAGGGCGTTGCCTGGTCGGATGGCGAGCCTTTCACCTCCGCGGACGTGGTCTATGCGATTGAGACCATGATGGCGTACGATGGCATGAACGCCCACAGCTACATGGTGGAAAATGTTGCCGCTGTGACCGCGGTGGATGAATACACGGTCAAGTTTGACCTGTTGGCGCCCAACTCCCGCTTCCACACCACTTTCCTGGATCGCTGGGGCTGCACCCGAATCTTCCCCAAGCACATCTTCGAGAAAGAGGCAGACCCGGTACAATTCCCCTTCAACCCACCCGTGGGCTGCGGTCCTTACAAGCTGCACAGCTTTGACCCGCAGGGTAGCTGGACAGCCTGGGAAAAACGCGAAGATTGGGACAAGAGCCCAACAGGTATCTTGTATGGCGAGCCGAAACCCAAGTACATCATCTTCCAATACTTTGCCGACGAAGGCACGCAAATCCTGTCTCAACTGACGCATCAGTTGGATTACGCGGAATTGTCCGCCGACGGCCTCAAGGCCCTCATGCAGCAGTCAGATACCTCCCGCGCTTATCAGCCCACCTTCCCCTTCGTGGTCAACAACGACCCCTGCATCACCGGTGTTCTCTTCAATACCGCGCGGGCGCCTTTTGATAACGTGGATGTTCGCTGGGCGTTGATTCTGGCGATGGATATCGTCGAGTACACCAGCATTGCTGTGGATAGCACGGGCACCTTGAGCCCGGTACACGTACCGCATCTGGGCTCATACCCTGCGGATTACATCAAGCCGATGCAAGACTGGCTGAAGGCCTTCACCATTGATGTTGGCGGCGGCGAAACCTTTGCTCCTTACGATCCGGAAGCGCCCAAGCGGGTATCTGATTACGCAAAGACCCGCGGTTATGTCTTCGACGACACCCCCGAGTTCGTTGAAAAAGCCTTTGGGTTGGGCTGGTATAAGTTTGCTCCGGAAATCGCCACGAAGCTGCTGGAAAAGAATGGCTTCAAGAAGGACGACGAAGGCAAATGGCTGCTGCCGGACGGTAAGCCCTGGAAGATCACCTTCATGTGTGGCACGGTGCTTTCGAACCATGATGCGCGCAATGCCGCGGCTGCCGTGCAGCAGTGGAAGAAGTTCGGTATCGATGCCGTGATGTACAACACCGAAAATGGAGACGGCCTGGGCGCTACGGGCGACTTTGATGTCTCCGGCGCCTGGCCTGCTCAAGAGCCATGGGGTGCGGGTGCTGACCTCTACCGGGTGCTCGATCGATGGAACTCTGCTTACAAGAAGCCTTTGGGCGAACGCACGCAGGGCATTTACTCGCGCTGGTCAAGCGATAACATGGATGCCATCATCAAGAAACTGCAGGAAACCGATCCCTTCAACACCGAAGCCGTTATTGCTGCCGGTATCGAAGGCCTCAAGGAAGCCGTCACCAATATGCCTGGTATCCCGACCTATGGGTACACCGGCTTTATTGCCTGGGATGAGCAATATTGGACCAACTGGCCCGGTAGCGAGAATCCCTACTGCATGATGTACCCCCACTGGCCGAACTTCAAGTACCAGACCCCGTTCTTGAAGCCCACCGGTAAATAGGGTTAACAGAGCTATATCCTCCTGTTTCTTCCCCTGGGCGGAGAAATCCGCCCAGGGGATGGTGAATTTAGTGGTTAGTAGTTTCCCTTTTTTGGGGCGAGTTGGACTGCTTGATTTTTAGAATTGGAATACTTAAAATTGAAATACGCACGAGGGTACAACCGTGGCATTTGTGAAACGATATCTCATTCCCCGTCTGATTCAATACGTTTTGGTGATCTGGCTTGGCATTACCGTAGTATTTCTCATTCCCAGGCTCACCCCGAATGACCCTGTCATGCGCATGATCGCTGAGATGAGAGGGCGCGGTTCAACGTTGGAACCGGGCGCTATGGACGAAATCATCGCGGACCTGACCCAAATGTATGGTCTGGAAGGCTCCTGGATGGATCAGTATTGGGCTTTCTGGGGCAGGCTTTTCAAAGGTGATTTTGGCGTGTCCTTTTTTCAATTTCCCGAACGTGTTAACAAGCTCATTTTTAACGCCATGCCCTGGACGTTGGTGCTCTTATTAACGACAACGGCCATCTCGTGGATTGGGGGAAATATTTTGGGAGGACTGGCGGGCTACTTCTCCCGCAAGGGCTGGTCGCGAGTCCTGGATGCCGTGGCCATGGTGGTTCGTCCATTCCCCTATTACATCTTTGCCTTTGGCCTGCTGCTGATTTTTGGGTATGTCGTGCGCTGGTTTCCCATCACGGGCGGCGCGTCATTAGGGGCTCTACCTTCTTTTACCTGGCCTTATATCAAAGATGTTCTCTGGCATTCGATTCTACCCGGGTTCTCGCTCGCGCTCTTGGGCGGGGCCGTTAATTTTCAGACGATGAAGTTGATTGTCCAGAACGTGAACTCAGAAAGTTTTGTGCAATATGCTAAGATGAGCGGCGTTACCGAAGATCGCATCGTCGGCAAGTACATCATTCGAAACGCCCTCCTGCCGCAAGTTACTGGCCTGGCCCTTTCCCTTGGACAAATCTTCAGCGGCGCATTGATTACCGAGATCGTTTTTGGGTATCCCGGCCTGGGAATGCTGCTTTACCGGGCCATTATGAA
>CAZMMI010000078.1:0-15101 GCA_964567255.1 uncultured Anaerolinea sp. | reverse complement strand
TGGGTGGGCATATTGAGAGCGGCTTCGGCTTTTTGGCGAGTCGTCTCGAGCATGGCGGGCCCGTAAGGGCAGAAGGGTGTGGTAAGAATCATCTTGACGAGAGCAGAGTTGTCGGCGATGGTCACATCGCGGATCAAACCGAGCTGGACAATGTTCAAACCGATCTCCGGATCAACGACCTCACGAAAAGCATCGGTGACTAGTTCGACCATTTCCGGGTGGGTTGTATCAATTTTCCAGGGGGGGCGATTGAGGTTTTCAGGCTGGCTATCCATTCCGTTATCTCTCCGGTTGAGTTTCTTTTGGAATTACATATGTACAGTGGTTATCACCACGGAGAACGCAGCTTATTTTCTCGGCGGGCAGGGAAAGTACCGTGGAGATGAGCTGCTGATCTACATTGCAGACTTCGGGGTGAGACTGCCCAATGTGATAATAGGGGCAGGTGATTTCGTGGACTTGGTAGGAGTCTCCCAGGTCTTCCCACTCAACTGAAAAACCTTCTTGTGAAAGCAAGCTTTTCAACGCATCCAGTTTTTGTTCGGTGGAAAATGTTTTGTAACGATCCGCCGATCCAGACGCCATTTCAGAAGCGATTTGAGAAAAAAGTTGGACTACCATCGGTGCGGGCAAGGATTCCTTGATCTGGTCGAGCAGGCGGTTGGTCAATCGTAAGTAGCTGGTCGGGAACATTTCCTGACCTTTTTCGGAAAGTGAGTAGACCTGACGAGGGCGCCCGACGCCATGCCGCTCTTCCTCAACGGAGACTAACCCTTCAGCCATCAAAAAATTGATGTGGTGGCGAACGGAAATGCCGTTGATTTCAACGGCTTCGGCAAGGTCATTGATGGTGGATTTTGGATGATTCAACAGAGTTTGAACGATCCGATCCCGGGTACTTTTCATGGTTAGACTACACCTAAATCAACTTCCTATCTGTTCAAGGATACGCTGGAGTCAGTATAACACAGCGAAAATGAATTTGTCAATATATAAGATTTTTATATTAAATATTGACGAATGATTTCCGGCGTGCTATAATGGCGAAAGTTCAAAAACGAGTTTTTCCGGTGATCCCGGGTAAGTGAAGAACAACTTTCAAAGGAGTTCGGGAGAAATGTCAGAATTAGTAATTCGCGATTTGCGCGTGTCAATTGAAGGTAAAGAAATTCTCAAAGGATTCAACCTGACCTTGCCCAAGGGAGAGGTCCACACAATCATGGGGCCGAATGGGACAGGAAAATCGACCCTGGCATATACCCTGATGGGACACCCGAATTACGAGGTGACCGGCGGGGAAGTTTGGTTCAAGGGACAGAATATTCTGGAACTTGAGCCTGACGAGCGTGCTCGTCTGGGTATTTTCCTGGCATTCCAGTACCCAGTGGCTATTCCTGGGGTGACGGTGGCGAACTTCTTGCGCACGGCTTTGAATGCGCGCAGGCGTGCAGAGAATCCCGATGACAAAGGCATTCCGATTCCAGAATTTCGCAAGATGATGAAAGCCAAAATGGATTTGCTTAAGGTAGATCAAGGCTTCGCCGGTCGCTATTTGAACGATGGTTTCTCGGGTGGTGAGAAGAAACGGGCAGAGATCTTACAGATGGCTGTTTTAAAGCCTGAGATGGCGATTCTGGATGAAACTGACTCGGGGCTGGATATTGATGCTCTGCGAATTGTTTCCGAGGGAGTGAATGCTTTACGCAGCGGAGATATGGGCGTGCTGCTGATTACCCACTACCAGCGCATTTTGAATTACATCCGCCCGGATGTTGTTCATATTATGCTGGATGGGCGAATTGTTGAATCTGGCGGAGCTGACCTGGCACTGCACCTGGAAGAGCACGGGTACGATTGGGTGCGCGAAAAATACGAGCCAGTCGCTTCTTAGCGGTAGAACTGTTCCTGGAGGAACTTATGGGTGCAACAACCGAGGAAAAATTGCTGGAAGGTTTGGGTGAATACCAATATGGGTTCAGCGATCCTGAAACTTCTGTGTTCAAGAGCCGCAGAGGGTTAGACGCGGACGTTGTGCGGCAAATTTCGGCGATGAAAGGCGAGCCGGAATGGATGCTCGAATTTCGGCTTAAGGCATACGAACATTACATAAAGCGCGGGATGCCTACCTGGGGTCCCGATCTTTCGTCGCTCAACTTTGACGAGATTTTTTACTATGTCAGACCGAGCGAGGCCGAGGGTAGGACCTGGGACGACGTTCCCGATACGATCAAGAATACGTTTGAGAAACTAGGTATCCCCGAGGCGGAGCAGAAATTCCTGGCTGGGGTAGGCGCGCAGTATGAGTCTGAGATGGTGTACCACAGCATACTGGAGCACCTCGAAAAGCAAGGCGTGATCTTTGTGAGCATCGAGGATGGTTTACGGAAGCACCCCGATTTGTTCCGTGAATATTTCGGCACGGTGATTCCGATTGAGGATAATAAGTTTGCTGCACTTAATAGCGCGGTATGGTCGGGTGGTTCGTTTGTTTATGTCCCCAAGGGCGTTAAAGTGGATTTGCCCCTGCAAGCTTATTTCCGCTTAAATGCGGCGAACATTGGTCAGTTCGAGCGAACCTTGATTATCGCCGATGAAGGCGCGCAGGTGCATTACGTGGAAGGTTGTACAGCTCCGACTTATTCAACCGATTCGTTCCACAGCGGCGTGATCGAAATTATCGTCAAAAAGGATGCTCGCGTCCGTTACAGCACGATCCAAAACTGGTCGAACAACGTTTACAACCTTGTAACTCAGCGGGCGAAAGTGTTTGAAAACGGCACCATGGAATGGGTGGACGCCAACCTGGGTTCGAAGGTAACCATGAAGTATCCCTCCTGCTACTTAATGGAACCGGGCGCGCGCGGCGAAATATTGTCGATCGCTTTCGCGGGGCGTGGCCAGCACCAGGATGCCGGCGGTAAGGTAGTGCACTTTGCGCCGAACACCAGCAGCAAGATCACCTCGAAGTCAATTAGCAAAGGCGGCGGGAGAGCATCTTACCGTGGATTGCTTAAGGTCTATAAAGGCGCTGAAAACGTGAAGTCGAATGTAGTTTGTGACGCGCTGTTATTGGACGACAAATCTCGCTCAGATACTTACCCATACATAGAAATTGACGAAGAAGATGTGACCATTGGGCATGAGGCCTCAGTTTCAAAAGTAGGCGAAGAGCAGCTCTTCTATTTGATGAGTCGCGGGCTGAGTGAAGAAGAAGCCACCACGATGGTTGTGTCTGGGTTCATTGAACCGCTGGTCAAAGAACTGCCGATGGAATATGCGGTTGAGATGAACAGGTTGATCCAATTGCAGATGGAAGGCTCGATCGGATAGGCAAGGAAGCACCATGAAAGAAACCCCACGAGTTATTACTCGCTCCCGACGAGTTGATGTTGCTGTACCTCGGGAATTTAACCTTGAGTTCGATGTGGATGTACAGGGTCTGGGCAGTGTAGGCCTGCGTGAGTACAAACAAAATGCCTGGAAGATTTTCCAGTCTCTGCCAGTACCGGGCAACCAGGAAGAAGCCTGGCGCAGAACTGATATTCGCCCGTTGAAAGTGGATAGTTTGAAGCTGCCCACGCGGGATGCTTATCTGGATTTGCCCGCTGCGCCAGAAGAATTGCTCAAGCCTTTGGCGGATGGCGAGAATGGTGGACAGGTGGTTTTGCTGCCTGGGAAGGCCGAGGCGAGTCTGGATGAAGGGTTGAAACGCAAAGGCGTAATATTCACAGACCTGGAAACTGCTTTCAAGGAGCACCCTGAACTGGTTGAGAAGGCGATCGGAAAAGCAGTCAAGGCGACCGATGGGAAGTTCGCCGCGCTGGTGGCTGCACAAGCGCAGAGCGGTGTATTTTTATATGTACCGCGGAACGTAGTGGTGGACGCGCCTTTACACAGCTTGTTGTGGGGGCCGGGAACGGGGCTGGCATACGTTTCGCACGTGTTGGTATGGTTGGAGGAAGGCGCTTCGGCGACTTATGTGCATGAAGCTGCTTCTCCTACGGAGAACGGTCAGGCAATGCACGCCGGAATCGTTGAGCTTAATGTTGGACCGGCTGCCAACTTGCGCTTTGTGGAGTTGCAATCTTGGGGAGAGAACGTGTGGAACTTCTCACACGAGAAGGCGCGGGTTGACCGCGATGGGAACCTGGATTGGGTGTTTGGAGCAGTCGGCAGCCATCTGACCAAGAATTTCTCGGAGATTGATTTGATCGGAAAAGGTAGCACCGGGAAGATGTCGGGATTCTATTTCACCGATCATGACCAGCATCTGGACCATGACACGCAGCAGAATCATTATGCAGAGAACACGACCAGCGATTTACTCTTCAAGGGTGCCCTGGTTCAAGAAAGCCGCTCGGTATGGCAGGGAATGATCTATGTGGCGCCGGGAGCGCAAAAGACAGATGGTTATCAAGCCAACCGAAACCTGGTGTTAAGCAAAAAGGCACGGGCCGATTCGATCCCTGGCCTGGAAATTCTGGCTGACGATGTGCGATGTACGCATGGCGCTACCGTAGGAAAGATAGACGAGGATTTGGTGTTTTACATGATGTCCCGCGGCATTCCTCGAAAAGTAGCTGAGCGTGTGATTGTAGAAGGCTTCTTTGATCCGATCATGCAGCGCATCCCCTTCGAAGGTGTGAGACTGCGCTTCCAGATGGCGATCGCGGAAAAGATGCGGGTGTTTGATGAACTTTAGAAGGGCACTTGGGGTATAATTGCTAGGCTTTTTTAAACCCCATTTCGCCAGGAGCAAGCAATGGCACAATACTCTTTCATGAAGGCCCCCGAACCTGAATATTCGTACGAGGTTGGGGACACGGTTGAGGTTTTTTGCGACCACGAAAAAGGAGGCCAACGCATTCGCGGATGGCTGAAGGGCATCGTCGTACAGGTAGATGCCAAAATGGTCGCGGTTCAATTCCGATCAAACGTGTTCCTCACTGATGGATGGATGGTTCCAGACCACATCTTGTGGTATCCGGTGAATTCGCCGCATTTGCGCTTCCCGGAGAAGAAATCCACCAAGTCAGGCCAGCCTCAAGCTGAGGGCTAATAGAGAGAGTTTCTTTAGGAGCTTATGAAGGATCTTCGCAGCATTCTTGACGACTTTCCGATCCTCAAGCGAGAGGTCCGCCCTGGTGTCCCACTCGTTTATCTGGATTCGACGGCGACGGCGCAGAAGCCTGAGGCAGTCATCGAATCTATGAACCGGTATTACCGCCAGACGAATGCGAATATTCACCGCGGCGTGCACACCCTGGCAGAAGAGGCGACCGCGGACTATGAGAACGCGCGAGTGAAGATTGCGCGTTTCGTTGGCGCGCAGTCTGAGCGTGAGATCATCTATACTCGGAATGCTACAGAGGCCATTAACCTGGTGGCTTTCACTTGGGGACGAAAAAACCTCAAAGCGGGCGACCTGGTGATACTGACCGAAATGGAGCATCACTCCAACCTGGTGCCATGGCAGATGCTGGCGGCTGAGTTGAACTTGCGCCTGGAATTTGTGCCGGTTCTAGATGATTATTTACTCGATCTAGAAGTATACGAGCAATATCTACAGCAGAGCCCAAAGCTGGTCTCGTTCACCCATATGTCTAATGTGCTGGGTACGATCAACCCTGCCAAGGAAATGGTGCGGAAGGCCCACGAGAGTGGAGCGCTGGTCTTAATCGACGGCGCGCAATCGGTGCCGCACTTCAAAGTCAATGTGCAGGATTTGGACGTGGATTTCTTGGCTTTTTCGGCGCATAAGATGTGCGGCCCGACCGGAGTCGGGGTGCTTTACGGCAAGGAACGAATTCTGGACGCGATGCCGCCTTTCATGGGCGGTGGCGATATGATTAAGAAGGTGACTCTGCGTGGTTTTACGCCGAACGATTTGCCGCACAAGTTTGAAGCCGGAACGTTTTGTATTGCGGAAGCGATCGGTTTTGGCACGGCGGTTGATTATCTCGAATCGGTCGGAATGGATACTATTGCCGCTCACGAGCAGGAGATTACCCGGTATGCACTCGATCGGCTGTCTGAAATTCCCGGTTTAGCGGTTTTTGGGCCTGCGGCAGAACACAAAGGCGGAGTAGCGGCTTTCACCATGAAGGATGTTCATCCCCATGATGTTGCGCAATTACTCGACCGAGAAGGGATCGCCGTGCGAGCTGGACACCACTGCGCGATGCCGCTGCACCAGAAGTTCAAAATCCCTGCGACGACACGAGCAAGTTTCTACCTCTATACAACACGAGATGATATTGACAAGTTGGCAGCAGGCCTGGGGAATGTTATTAAGGTGTTTGGTTAGGAAAGGCGCTTTGCAGCATGGATGATCTCTATCGAGAAGTCATTATCGAAAGATATAAGAGCCCGCTGTATAGAGGCGAGCTTAATCCGCATGATATCAGCTTTGAGGACGAAAATCCCCTGTGCGGCGATCATATTCGCATTGACCTGCGAGTGGATGAGGAAGGCAGGGTCATTGAGGCTGCATTTAGCGGACACGGTTGCGCCATATCGCAGGCATCGGCCGATTTGCTACTCGAATCGATCATTGGCAAGTCGATGGAAGAGGTCAAACAACTCAATCGGGATGATGTGCTGGAACTCATTGGTATCGAGCTGGGACCCGTGCGGATGAAGTGCGCCTTGTTGTCTTTGAAGGTGCTTAAGGCAGGGGCTTACGGCTTGGGCGAATCCAGCGATGATCTGGTGGAGGGGTAGGGATGACAGACGAGGCTTTAGAATTTGTCCAGGTCGCACCCGTGGAAGATTGCCCTTCGGGACAGCGGTTATTTATTGAGCTGGACGAAGAACAAGTCGTCATTTTTAACCTGGCCGGGAATTTCTTTGCGATCGCGGATGTGTGTACACATGATGATGGGCCTTTAGGAGAAGGGGAGATTGATGGTTACCAAATCATCTGTCCGCGGCATGGGGCCCGATTTGACCTGCGCAACGGTAAGGCGTTGACTTTTCCGGCTGTGATAGATACCAAGAGCTACCCGGTAAGGGTGGTCGATGGCTGGATAGAGATTGGAATAGTAGGATAACAGTGTGATTGTGAATCGAAAAAGGCCGGAGGATTTTCCTCGCGGCCTTTTTAATTAATCCTGGCAGGCTTCCAGCATTTCGCGGCAGCCAAACGCTCCGATGATTCTCAAAATATCAAAGCCTTCGGCGAAGGGTCTTTCGGCCAAGGCTCCGTTTCGGATCAAGGTTGCGCGAGTGATGCTTTCATTGAAATAATACCTCTCGGCGTAGGTGTGGTATTCCGCCAAAGCCGCGATCTTCTTGTTGGCATCTTCTTCGGAAACTTCCACAAGAAAGTTGGGGAAAAAGCCGTAGCTTGAGCGGATGACATCATAGCCCAGCAAGGTCTTTCCTCGGAAGGCTCTTAAAGCTTCTTCGGTAATTGCGCCATGGTCCTGGTGGATGTCGGCCTTGGTGTGAACCAGAACGATGTCCGGCTGGAAGCTGCGATTGAGGCTGACCATGTACTCGAGGATTTCCTGACGGGCATGGGGAAATCGACGCGTCTCAAATTGACCGAGGACAACACTGGTTTCGGGAACACCTAATACCGCCATACTCTTGTAGTGTTCCTCGACGAGATGAGTCAGGGCAGGATTCTTCTGGTTGTCCGAAAGGGTAACGCAGAGCAGTTCGGTGTTGTTGACAATGTTGGCGATGAGAGCACCGCAGCCGATCTCAATATCATCAGGGTGTGCGCCGATGAACAGGACGCGTTTGCCATAAAACAAGAGGTTGCTGTACATTGGCTACTTGGTGGCGATGAACCCGCCAACAACTTTGGTCATTACCAGTTTGCCTTCGGCTTCGATACGGCGCTTGGCGACGGATTCGATTTGAGTCATAATGCTCTCGAAATCGTCCTTGGACTGGAAGAAGCTGTTCCAAAGTTTGCGGTCTTCTGAGAGAGAGGCGCGCGTGTAGGCGATGAAGGGCTCGACCGCCTCGAAAGTGAGCGGGTTCTCAAAGATGTGCGTCTCGACTGAGGTGAAGAGAGATGCGATGGTAGAGTAGATTTCTGAACCATAACGCGAGCTGCCAGGCATGGGGGGAATGGTCTTGCCAGTGGCTTCGCGGATCACATCGTAGAAGACTTGCTTGTTAGCGGGCATGGGGCCGCTGGTGAACAAGCGCCCGCCCGGCTTGAGCACGCGGTGCATTTCGCGGATGGTAAAAGGGATATCGGCGGCGTAGTAGATGGCAAAGCAGCACGATTCGAGGTCGAAGGTATTGGAGTCAAGGGGGAAGGATTTGTTGAAATCCAGGTCGATGAACTTGACCTTGTCGCCGGTGCGCTTGTTCAGTTCCCGGGCCTGGTTGAGCAAGTCAACGGACACGTCTCCGCCAGTGATTTCCGCCTGGCCTTCGAGATAATCGAAATAGCCGAAACACTGCTTTCCCGAACCGCAGCCGACATCCAGGATTTTGGCGCCTTTCTGGGGCTTGATGATGCCCAGCATCCATTCGTCGATGTTTTTCGACCCAAAGCGCGAGTGGATATCAATGCGCGTCTGAAGGTCGTTGGTAGTTTCTTGAAATTCGATCTTCATGTTCCCTCGTGTTTTTTGTGAAGAGTATACCTGCCGAACTGTATTCGGCAGGCGCTAAGTATACTAGATTCCGGGAAGATTCGCTCAACAAATCCGGGGGAGGATCTCACCGGCGAGCATTTCCAAAATGCGCGTGCCGCCGATCCAGGTGCGCAGGAGGACTCGACCGGGCATTTCCTGTGTCACCCGACCAATTAGGACAGCCTGAGCGCCATAGGGATGGGTTCGCAGGGCTTGTAAGGCGGCCTCTGCTTCATCCGGGGGCACAATGACGATGACTTTACCTTCGTTTGCGATATAGAGCGGATCAAAGCCTAGCATTTCACA
Organism: uncultured Anaerolinea sp.; assembly: GCA_964567255.1. Classification (GTDB taxonomy): domain Bacteria; phylum Chloroflexota; class Anaerolineae; order Anaerolineales; family Anaerolineaceae; genus Anaerolinea. The sequence continues at coordinate 6,192 of CAZMMI010000078.1, read as the reverse complement.
GGCGGTTTGAACCGGCGGATTGACCGGCACGGCGGTTTCGTCGACCTCAATACAGACGGCGCTCTGCCCGGCGATCTCGTTGAGGGTGGTAGCCAATCCGCCGCGGGTGGGGTCACGAAGCACGTGAACGTTAGGGGCGGCTTCGAGGAGGGTAGTGATCAGATGGTTGAGCGGGGCAACATCAGAGAGGATCTCTGATTCGAGGCCCAGGTCACCACGGGCAGTCAGCACCGCCATGCCATGGTCGCCGATGGGGCCGGAGATGATGACCAGATCACCAACCTGGGCGTTTTGGCCATGAATGCTCCTGTCTGAGGGGAGCCATCCGATACCGGTGGTATTGATAAAGAGACGATCCACTTTGCCCTTTTCGGCTACTTTTGTGTCTCCGGCGACGAATATGACACCTGCCTCTTGGGCGGCTGAGCGCATCGATTCCAAGACCCGGGCCAGTTCTGACACGGGGAAGCCTTCTTCCAGGATGAAGCCAGCGGTGAGAAACAAGGGTACCGCGCCAGAGACAGCAACGTCATTGACCGTACCGCAGACCGCCAGTCGACCGATGTCGCCGCCTGGGAAGAATAACGGGTCAACGATGTGCGAGTCGGTGGAGACTACCAGGTTACCATGCAATCCGGCGGCAGCGGGAAGGAACAGGCTGGCAAAATCATTGCCTGCCTCTAAAGGCGCGCTATCCAAATACGGCTTGAAAACTTTTTGGATCAGTTCGTGGGTAAGACGCCCACCGCTGCCGTGGCCGAGAATGATCTGGTCGGTGTGGGCGAGTGGGAGCGGGCAAGAAGGGCCTTCAAACGAGGGAGTGGGGTTGTTTTCCATGGTTAGTTTCGGCGGTAGCGGTAGAAAGCGGCACAGGCGCCCTCAGAGGACACCATTGGAGCGCCCAAGGGCGTGTCGGGGGTACAGGCATTGCCAAAGGCAGGGCAATCGACTGGTTTCTTGATGCCCTGGAGAACCTGGCCGGCGATGCACAGCGGGGATTCCTGGGTGTTGATATGATCAACGTGAAAGCGATTTTCAGCATTGAATTCCACGAATTCGTCACTCAGGCCCCAACCGCTGCCTGGAATAAGACCGATTCCGCGCCAGTTGCGATCGACGGTTTTGAAGACGCGGCGGATCATGTTTTGAGCCCCCAGGCTGCCTTGTTCCGTGACTGCACGCGGATAAGCGTTTTCAACCTCGCAGCGTCCCTCTTCGAGCTGTACAACGGTGTTCAGGATGCCGTGCACCAGGTCAAGAGGCTCAAAGCCGGTTACGACAATTGGAACGTGGTAGCGTTCGGCGATCGGAACGTACTCACGAGTGCCCATTACAGTGCAGACATGTCCGGCTGCCAGAAAGCCCTGGACGCGGTTGGCTGGGGAACTTAAGATAGCGTGCATGGCAGGTGGAACGCAGACCTGGGAGACCAGGACTGAGAAATTCTTTAAACCCAAGGCGTTCGCCTGGAGAATGGCCGCGGCGTTGGCTGGGGCGGTGGTTTCGAAGCCAATGGCAAAAAAGACAACCTGTTTGTCCGGGTTTTGTTCAGCGATGCGGACAGCGTCGAGGGGGGCAAAAACAACTTTTACCTGTCCACCGCGAGCGCGAATATCGAAAAGGTCGGTTTGGCTGCCTGGAACACGCAGCATGTCACCGAATGAGGTGAAGATTACATTGGGCTGGGAGGCGATTGCCAGAGCGCGGTCGATTTGTTCGAGCGGGGTGACGCAGACAGGGCAACCAGGTCCGTGAACCAGTTCGATTTGCGGTGGGAGAAGCTGGTCAAGACCGTAACGCATAATCGAGTGTGTCTGGCCGCCGCATATTTCCATGAGCACCCAGGGGCGTGTCAGGCGGCGCTCTATTTGGTGGATGACTGCCTTTACCAGGGAACTGTCACGAAATTGGGAGGTAAATTGTTGCATGGCGGTTGCTTGCGGTGGTTACTGAGGATTTCGTCCAAGCTCATCGTCGAGAGCGGCTATTTCATTGAGGAGCGACAACGTCTCCTGGGCTTCTTCTTCGCTGAGCAGATTCAGGGCGAAGCCGGCATGAACGATCGTATAATCTCCAACTTTGGCATCGGGGAGAGCTTCGAGGCAGGCTTCACGGATGACCCCGCCAAAATCGATCTTGCACATCCTCAAGCTGTTCATGTCGAATATTTCGAGAATTTTTCCGGGAATTCCAAGGCACATAGTTCAACTCCTAAAGTTAAGCTGAGGCATACGCTGCAAGCACAGCCTGGCCAAGGGCGATACCGCCATCGTTGGTTGGCACAGACTTGTGGGATAAGACCATAAATCCTTCGTCGGCTAGTAACTGGGTCGTTTTGCGCAGCAAGAAGCGGTTCTGCCAGACTCCACCACTCAGGCATACGGTGTTAATGGATGTGTCTTTGCGGATAGCACCACACAATGATACCGCAAACGAGGCTACGCTGTTGTGAAAACGGGCAGAGAGTACAGGTAACTTCGTTCCCTGGCGCCAATCTGTTAAGAGCGCGGCCCACAACGGAGTGGGATCGAAGCGGCCGCCACCCCAGTCAAATGGATAGACGCCAGTCTCGTGGGGATCAGCTAATGCCTCTAACTCGATGGCGGCCTGGCCTTCGTAGGTGGCTGTGTGGCGAACGCCGATCAGCGAGGCTGCCGCATCGAAGAGGCGGCCCATGCTGGAGGTAGGCGGCGCGTTTAGATTACGCTCAAGCTGGGCACGGACGACCATGCGCTCTTCGTAGCACAAATCCCGAACGGGGGGGAGGTCGGGCTCCCAATCTAGACCGGCAGCCCAAAGGTGCGCCAAAGCCATGCGTGACGGCTTTCTGACGGCAAGATCACCGCCGGGGAGTGGAACATAGGCCAGGTGATGGTTGCGCGTGTAACCCGTATATCCGCCCACGAGGACCTCGCCTCCCCAGATGGCGCCGTCGGCGCCGAAGCCAGTGCCATCGAAGATCAAGCCGATGGCGGCTTCGGTTGTGTTCCAGCCATTGTCCGCCAGGCAAGCTGCTAAGTGGGCGTGATGGTGCTGGATTTGGATAAGGAGTAGGTTTTCGCGTTGGGAGCGATCCAGGGCGTATCGGGTACTGAGATAATTGGGGTGCAGGTCGCAGGCAATGCGGCGGGGAGAGATGCGGAAGAGTTTCTCGAAGTGAGAGATGCCTTCTTCGAAAGAGCGGAGGGTCTCGAGGTTTTCGAGATCGCCGATGTGGTGGCTTAGGAATGCGTAGCGATCGCGGGTCAGGCAGAAAGTGTTTTTGAGCTCTGCTCCGGTGGCTAGGAGTGGTTGGCTGGTGAGCGGAAGAGAGACCGAATCGGGGGCGTACCCGCGGGAACGGCGAGTGATGTAGGATCGATCGTCTACAGCCACGACGACGGAGTCGTCTACCCGAGTGTGGATGGGGCGGTCGTGAAGGAGGAAAGCGTCGGCGAGTGGCGCGAGGCGTTGGGAAGCCTCGCCGTCTTTGTAGGCAACCGGCTCTTCGCTTAAATTCCCGCTGGTCATCACGAGCATGTCGGGGAAGTCCGGCGCGGGCTCGAGAAGGAGAAGATGCAGCGGCGTGTAGGCCAGCATGACCCCAAGCGTGGTCAGGTTGGGGGCTACTTCAGGGGCAACTCCAGAGGTTGGGAGACGGTCAAGTAGAACAATTGGCTGCTGGTGGGAAAGAAGAAGCCGTTGCTCCTTGACAGACACATAGCAATGGCGCTGTACGGCCTCAACATCGAAAGCCATCAGGGCAAATGGTTTGTCGCTGCGCTTCTTGCGGCTGCGGAGGGCTGCCACTGCATTTGGATTGGTCGCGTCGCAAGCGAGGTGGAAGCCGCCCAGGCCTTTGATGGCGACGATTTTGCCTTCAGCCAACCACTGGCGGGTAGTTTGCAAAGCCATCTCAGCATCAGCGATTTTTTGGCCCGAGGGCAGGGACAACCAGATATGCGGGCCGCAGGAGGGGCAGGCGATGGGCTGGGCATGAAAGCGGCGGTCGGCGGGGTCTTCGTACTCCGAGTGACAAGGGTCACAAAGCAGAAAATCCGCCATGGTTGTCGTTGGACGATCGTAGGGAATATCCCGAATGATGGTGAGGCGTGGACCGCAATTGGTGCAGTTGATGAAGGGGTAGCGGTAACGCCGGTCGGACGGGTCAAAAAGTTCACGACGACAATCTGGGCATATGGCGATATCTGGCGAAATCGGAATGAAATCACCCTGGGAGGAGATGCTGGAAAGAATCTCGAATTTCGCATAGCCATCAGAGGGCTGGTTTGTTTCTTCAAAAGAGTCGATTCTAGCAAGGGGAGGAGGGGATTGGCGGAGCTGTGAAGCAAAAATGTTAATTTGCTCCGACAATCCTTCAACAAGGATATCGACACCAGCGGAGGTGTTTTTGACCCAACCCGTCAAGTTCAGACTGCGCGCGAGGTTGTAAACAAAGGGGCGGAAGCCAACGCCTTGAACGATACCTGTAACATGGATTCTTAATGCCGTTTTGTTGCCGTGCATTCTGCTTTCTTTGCTTCGATTCTAGCAGCCATCCATTGCCTCCATGCATCCATCCCTTCGTTGGTGACACAGGAGACTGTAAAGGTGGTCAAATTGGGGTTGAGCATTTCAACCCCCTGGCGGAAGTAATCCATGTTAAAGCGGATATAAGGTAACAAATCGATTTTGTTGATGATAAGCACATCGAGATTGCGGTAGATGGCCGGGTATTTATAGGGTTTATCATCCCCTTCTGGGATGCTGGCAATCAAGATGTTAAGATGGGTGCCGAGGTTGAAGGCGGCGGGACAAACGAGATTGCCGACATTCTCGACGATCAGTAAATCTAACTGGGGGAGGGGAAGCTGATCGAGACCGGCTTTGAGCATAACCGCATCCAGGTGGCAATCTCCGCCGGTGTTGATCTGTACGGCAGGCATACCGGCAGCAAGAATTTTATCGGCGTCAATTGTGACAGGCGCAGTGTCTCCCTCGATAACCCCGATTTGATAATTGGGCGCGAGAGCTTCTATAGTTTTCAAGATAAAGCTTGTTTTTCCCGAGCCAGGAGAGGCCATTAAGTTGGCCGAAAGAACACCGGCTTGATCAAGGCGTATCTTATTTAAATCCGCCATCTGATCATTGGCGTTCATAATTTTTTCAACTACGGTGACGCGATTGGCTGTCATGCTGACTGCGTTTCCTTTCCTTCTATTGCGATGCTATCCAGGTAAAATTCTTCCCCGCTGAGTACTTTTACCTGAGCACTGGAGCATTGCGGACATGCCGATAGTTCACTTTCCAGGGTGTATTCATGCTGGCAGCTCAAGCAGAGGAGCTTGGCGGGAATGCGCTCAAAATGTAACTGCGCACCCTGGCAGATGGTGTTCTGGCTGACAAAATCCCAGTAAAACTGGACCGAGTCGTCCACGATGCTCGATAATCTACCAATGACAATGTATATGTCGGTCACCCGGATGGCGTTCGCCTGGATGGCATGACGATTGGCAATTTCGAGGATGTTCTCCGTAACAGAAAGCTCATGCATGAAGCAATTATAATACTGAATTGATCGGAAATATCGGTTTTAATCCGCTTTCGAATGCCGACGAGAAATAATCTCGTAAAGCTCAAGGCGGGCCGATAAATAGCGGCTGGCAATCAGGTTGGCAATCCGGCGCATGACGATGTATCCCATGTCGTGGTCTTCGTCGCATAATTGCATGAGCAATTCGCTGTCAAAACAGAGGACGCGGCCTGGCTGCGTTGCTCGGGCAGTGCCGGTGCGCTGGCGGACCATTGTGGTGGCGGCAGACCAGCCAATAATATCGAGCGGGGCGGCTGTGTAGATTTCTACTTTGCCATAGGTGGGAACATAATTCTCGATGACGACTTCGCCATTCAGAAGAATGTATAAGCAGTTGTCTGATGTGCCTTCGGAGAATAATATCTCATCTTCGTGAAGATTGCAGATGCGAGCAATCTGAGCCAGGCGCCATTGCTGGACCTGGTCCAACTCAACGAACCAAGGGATTCGTTGAATAATTTGTACGATGTCTGCCATCTGCTCAATCATCATTGGTGTGCGTCCTGAAGCCGGATCCTACCTGTTTCAACTATCTTAAGGTTTTATCACCTGTAAGCCAAACCAATAAGTGCTATGCGTCACCGGGGGCTTTGCCAATTGTCACCAAGGATGGGTGATAC
>CAZMMI010000077.1:0-15237 GCA_964567255.1 uncultured Anaerolinea sp. | reverse complement strand
TTCGTTTTTCTTCTGGCGGTAGACGATCCGTCCGCGGGTGAGGTCGTAGGGAGACATCTCCACGCGCACACGGTCGCCAAGCAGAATGCGGATATAGTACTTGCGCATTCTGCCTGACAGGTAAGCCAGCACTTCATGTCCGTTTTCGAGCTTGACACGGAACTGCGTAGCGGGCAGAGCCTCTACGATGGTGCCGTCAACCTGAATTTTCTCTTCTTCTTTAGCCATTCACTTTCCTCCAGCAGGTCCCGAAAAAGGATTTAAGCTTCCGGGGTCCTGGTGTACGCGCGGCGCTTAATTCGGCGGATCGCCTTTTTCTTCTCAACGCGGCGCAGCTCACTCTTGCTGATGAACCAACGCTTGCGGCGAACCGTGCTTAAAATACCGCTCTTGACAACCTTTTTGCGGAATCTCTTCATCAATTGATCTTGAGATTCGTTGGGGCGCAAAACAACAACTGTCACTTCTCTCACCTCCCTTCATTAGGGGGATTAAAACTCGGCTGGTCCTTGCAGGCTCAGCCGAGAATGAGAGTAAGGGGTTCTTATCAACACTCTGAGCAGTCTGCTTGTGACACCTCTTTGTATATTCACGGTTAAGGCACACTTTCCAGCGGCTCGATTATACCGCGGGATGGAGCGTTTTGTCAAAGGTTTCTTTAAGGCTCATTGGGAATTGGCGTGGTGGAACCCGCATTTAGGGGTGTGTGAGTGGCTTCGCCACTCACACACCCCTAAATGCGGCACCTACCACGGCAACTCCTAGAGAGCCTTCTTTAAGGTTCCTCGCGATCAGGGGCTGTGCCGTTCCAGCGCTGTAGGAGATCGGGCAGCTCGGAGAGCGTCTCGATGGTGGCTTGTGGGGTGATGACCGGCCGGAATTTCTCTACGTGGCTCGGTGCGGCGCGGCGCTTGATCCACACGCTGCCCATGCCCAGGTTGTTGGCTCCCAGGATGTCGGCGTCCAGGAAATCACCGACCATGACGGCCTCTTCCGGTTGAGCGCCGAAGAAATCCAGCGCGCTACGGAAGATGCGCGGGTGGGGTTTGCGGATCCCCGCCGCCGCCGAGGTGATGATGTACTCCAAATAAGGGCGCAGCCTGGCATTGTCGATAAGGGTTTGTACGTCCTCGTCGTCACCGGCATTAGAGACGAGACCGATGCGATAGCCTTGCTCGCGCAGCGTCTCTAGCATAGGAATAGCGTCTGCTTCGCCATACCAGTGTGCCTGGGTTAATGCGTACATCCGGCGCAGCCCTTCGGCGATGTGCTCGGCGGGAACATTGGAGTATCCATATATGCTCAGGGTCTGGCGCAAGGTTTCGGCGGTGGGCCGCTCGATCAATTCATCGTTGCGGCGGGCGTAGTTGGCTTCGATGGCCCGGCGGAAGTAATCTGGGAAGGTAGCCGGGTCCAGGCGGTAACCAAGCGTCGCCAGAAAATCTCGCAGGGAATGAGCTGTTTCGATGGTTTTGGCGTTCCAATCCGCGGTGAAGTAGATCAGGGTGCCGCCCAGATCAAAGAGTGCGACGTGAAAGCGAGACATTCCGATTAATACCCCCGTTCTGGATTGTAGCGGTTATAAAGCGACGCGCCGCCGAGGTAGCGCTTGAGGTTTTCTCCGAATAAGGCCATGGCGCGCTCGTCGTAGTGGAAGCTTAAGCCGCTCAGATGCGGCGAAACGATCAGATTGGGCTGCCGCCACAGCGGGCTGGTGGGAGCCAGCGGCTCTTCCTGGAAGACATCCAGCGCGGCGCCCGCCAGGCGCTTCTCTTGCAGCGCTTCCAGCAGGGCAATCTCATCGACCACTCCGCCGCGCCCCACGACAACCAGCCCGGCGGTGGGTTTCATGGCAGCCAGTTCGGCGGCGCCGATCAAACCCTGGGTTTCTGCGGTCAAGGGGGTGGCCACCACCACAAAATCGCAAGTCTTGATCATGGAGCGCACGGCCTGGAAGGGATACAGGCGGGTAAATAACTCGCCGCGCGGATCGCCCAGCCCTTCGGGCGTATAGCCGAAGTCCTCGGGCTGCATGGCGTCATATTTGGCTGCCAGCACGCTGACGCCAAAGGGCTGCGCCAGGCGAGCCAGCTCGCGCCCAATCGACCCGTAGCCGATGATGCCCAGGGTGCTGCCGCGAAATTCGCGGGGGGTCAGGCGTTCCCAACGCTCGCGCGGCCATTCGGCTTTGGCTTGCAGTTGCAGAACAGTGTGAAGGTGGTGCCCCAGGGCCAGGAGCAGGCCCAGGGCGTGCTCGGCGGCTTGCGGGGCGGCAGCTCCGCTCAGGTTGGTCACCATCAGCCCGGGCTTTTGCAGCAATTGCGAGTTGAGGGCGAAGTCGATCCCGGCGGAATGAAACTGGAGCCAGCGCAGATTGGGCACCAGTTCGGGGGCAGGCAGCACCCGGTCGGTATACAGCACTTCCACCTTTGCCCAGGTTTCAGCCGGAACATCTTCCGGACGCCGCGCGGAATGCACGGTGAGGTTGATGCGGGGCGAAATTTCGCGCAGCGGCGCGACGACTTCCTCGGGGAAGGGCAGCGTGATGAGGACTTCGAGGGGAGATTGGTTAGCAGCCGGGCGTTCCATGCTCCCCATTATAACCCGGATGAGGGGCCGATTACGCTACTTTAAGTATATCTTGCCTGGGTCCAGCTCTTCACGCAGGATGCGCAGTTCTTCCTCCGTAGGCAGTTCGGTTCGGCGCAGATCGGCGGCCACTTTGAGCGGCCAGCCGGTGTTTTCCTGGGCCTGTTCTACCGTGGCGCCGGGATGCAGCGCCGAAAGGATCAACTCACCATTCTCGTCGGGTGTGAGGATGCCCAGATTGGTGACCACGGCCTGGGGGCCGCCGCCACGCACGCCGGCTTGTTTGCGCTCGCCCTGCCCGCTGAGGAACCCCGCCGAGGTGTGGAAATCCACGCGGGCCGGAAAGCGCCGCTTTTGGTGGGGGGTCATGATGTAGCAGCGGTTGGCCCAGGCCGAAATTTCCATAGAGCCGCCGGAGCCGGGCAGGCGCACCTTGGGGTGCTGGTAGTCGCCGATGACGGTGGCGTTGATGTTGCCGAACTGGTCGATCTGCGCGCCGCCCAGGAAGCCCACGTCCACGTTGCCGCGCTGCAGGTAGAGGGTGAAGATATCGTACATGCTGCACACTGCGGCGGCGCCGCTGACCAGGGTGGGGTCGCCGATGGATAGAGGCAGGCGGCTGGGCCGCGCGCCAATCACCCCGGCTTCATAGATCATGTACAGGTTGGGTGCGTGGGTGCGCCGGGCCAGGTTACAGGCCAGATTGGGGATTCCCACCCCGACGAATACCACGTCGCCATCGCGCAGCAGCCGCGCGGCGTTAATGGTCATCAGTTCAGATGAAGTAAAAGAGGTTGTGTTCATAGGTAACTCAGATTTCATCCGCGAATGAACGCGAATTTCCGCGAATAGAAGAGGAATGAATGGAAGATCGTTCGGTTAGAACCTTCCGCTTATATTCCAGCCGGGAAGCGCCGAAATTTAGCAGCAGTCCTACTTTAAGCCCTGTGGCTTTGAGGTAGTTTAGTAGTTGAGCGTCGAACTGTGGAACCAGCCTGTCAACAGCCTTTAATTCCACGATGATTTGATTGTAAACGAGCAAGTCGGCGATGTAATGCTTATCCATGGGGCGATCTTTGTAGAATAGAGGAATATTCTTATGGGATTGGAAAGGGATTCCGCGCAGGGAAAATTCAATTTCCAGAGCTTCGTGGTATACGGGCTCTAGAAAGCCGTTTCCCAGCGTTGAATGCACTTCCATCGCTGCTCCGATGATATTATAGACCTCGTCTTTTAGCAGCAGTTCTTCTTTGTTATCCATGCTATCCTTTGATTGGCGTCTACTGCATCCTCTTTATTTTATTTCTCTTATTCGCGCCCATTCGCGACATTCGCGGATTACTTTCTTAATATTCTCCATAATTGACCGGCCCGCTGAGGCGTGGGGGGACCTGCAGGCGGGCCAGAGTCTCGGCGCCGAGCTTGTCCAAATATGCGGCGCGGTCGGGCAGGCCATAGACCCACTCTTTCAGGTAAGCCTGCACACCCTCGTCCGTCTCGCTGATCTCGTCCCATTGCAGGTACAGCTCGTTATCCCGGTCGTAATAGCCCTGTGTATAGGAGGGATGCGCGCAGTAAGGAACGTGCACTACCGCATCCACAATGAACTCGGGGATCAGCGTGCGGTTGGGGTCCGAGCGGATGATAGTCTCGTCCACAATCTCCTCGGCGGTGAGCACCACCCGTTTGGCGGCAAAGGCGGCCTCTTTCTGCTCGCCGATGATCCCCCAAATCTGGGCATTGCCGCGCGCATCCGCCCGCTGAACGTGCACCACTGCCACATCCGGGTGCAACGGCGGCACGACGATCACTTCCTTACCCGAATAAGGATCGGTCACACGGCGGTACAGTGGGTTAGCCTGCTCCAAATCGGGCGCGGCGGTTTGATTCATGGGCAGGAAAGGCAGCCCTGACGCTCCCGCCTGCAAGCGGGTAATCATGCCGAAGTGGGAATATTCCTCCCACTCGATCTGCCCCGCCTCTACCATTCGGCGCAGCACTTTGAGAGACCCAACGCCCGGGTTGCCCATGTAGGAGAAAATCACCTTTTTGGCGCACCCGGCTGCTGCCATCTGGTCATAAATCAAATCGGGCGTGGCGCGCGCCAGGATCAAATCCTTGCGCCCCTGGCGGATAATCTCATGCCCGGCAGCGAAGGGGATCAGGTGGGTGAAGCCCGCCAGGTAGACACAATCGCCATCGCGAACGTTTTCTGCAATGGCTTCGGAAAGGGAGCATAGTTTATTCATGGTTGAATTAAAAAATTACTTTTTCTTGGATTTAGACTTGGAATCGGTATTTGAACTGTAATTGGAGCCTCCACCCGATTGCCCGCCCTGAGAGGAACGGTTTTGCGGAGGGGGCGATGAGCGTTTGAAGGACGGCAAACGGAAGGCAGGCCGGGCGGTTTTGGTGGCTTTTCGCTCCCGCATCCGCTTGATGATTGTAAAGCGTCCGGCAGGGGCAGCAGGCTGGTTGGGCGAGCGCCAGCGCAGGTACAGCCCCAGCACCACGGTCACCAGCCCGAAAAAGAAATATCCGAAGGCTGGTTTATCACCCAGGTCGGTAATGACGAACAAGGCCACCAGGGCCGCGCCGACGATGGTGAAGAAGTTTCCCAGGCGATGCGTGAAGGTCATAAGTGGTGAAGTTCCCGGCCGGATGGCAAAACCACCCGGCCGGGAGCAGGATCAAATCAGGCGCGCCGCACGTGGGTGCGGATTTGCTCGTGCATATACAGCGGCACGTAGTACAGGCCGCCGGCGTTCTTGCCCGAGGCTCCGGAGCCCTTCCATCCGCCGAACGGTTGGAAGCCTGGCCAAGCGCCGGTGGTGGCTCCCTGCGGGCGGTTGGCATAGGTGACTCCCGCCTCGATCTTGTCGAAGAACCATTCCACTTCTTCGTCCGAGCCGTACACCCCGGCGGTCAAGCCATAGGCCACGTTGTTGGCGCGGGTCATGGCTTCGTCCAGGTTTTTGACTTTGGCCAGCGTGGTGATGGGTACGAACATTTCTTGCTGCCACAGGGCGTGTTCGGCGGGCAAATCGGCCACCAGGGTGGGCGTGACGAAGAATCCCTTGGCGTACTCGCCTTCGGAGAGGACCTTGCCGCCGGTCAGAATGTGCCCGTGCTGGTGCAAATCTTCGCTGAAGTTCTGGTAATCGCGGTACGAGCCGCGGTTGACCACCGGCCCCATGTTCACGCGACGTTCGGTCGGGTCGCCGATGACCAGCTTGTTCGTCAGGGCAACAATGCGTTCCACCAGCTCGTCGTAGACGGGTTCCTCGATGAACACGCGCGAGCAAGCCGAGCACTTCTGCCCTTGCAGGCCAAAAGCCGAGCGCACGATGCCCGTGGCGGCGTCTTCCAGGTTGGCGTGGCGCGAAACGATGGCCGGGTTCTTGCCGCCCAATTCCAGGATGGCGGGCCGCACATAGCGTCCATTGGCAAAGTCGCGGTAGATCTTCATGCCCACATCGAACGAACCGGTGAAGGTGACGCCGTCCACCTCCGGGCTGTCGATAAGGGCCTGGCCCAGCGTGCCGCCGGGACCGGTGACGTAGTTGAACACGCCGTCGGGAAGGCCTGCCTCGCGCAGGCATTCAGCCAGCAGTCGGGCCGTCCAGGGGGTATCGGTGGCGGGTTTGGCCACCACCGTATTGCCTGCCACCAGGGCCGCGCCGGTGGGGCCGCCCGTCAGCGCGCCGGGGAAGTTGAAGGGGCTGATGACCAGCCAAACGCCGTAAGGGCGCAGCACCGAGATGTTGGTGGAGGTGAACCCCACCAGCGGGTCGCGGTTCATCTCGGCTATGAAGCCGTTGTTTTCCTCCATCGACTGGCATGAATATCGCAGCAAGTCGGCGGTTTCGGCCACATCGCCGAGGGCTTCCATGCGGTTCTTGCCCACTTCCATCGCCATGACCACGCCCATCTCAAAGATGCGCCGGTCGATGATGTCGGCGGCCTTACGAACCAAAGCGATGCGCTCCTGCCAGGGGGTATGGCTCCAGGCAGGGAAAGCCTTGCGGGCCGCCACCATTGCATCGTGCGCTTCCTGGGCGGTGCCTTTTTGGAACACGCCCAACAGCACATCCGTGTTGGCTGGAGAACGGTTCTCGAATTTTTCGGCGGCATAACGGTCTTTGCCGTCGATGATCATGGCGTGCTCCTTACCCAAACTGGCCTTGACCTGGGCCAGCGCTTCTTCGAAGCGGGTATGGAGCTCTTCGGGTGGGTTGAACATGGTGGAATAGGTCAGCTTGAACGGGGTATCGGCTGCCATAGAAAACAGACCTCCCAAACTGAGAAAACGGATTGGAAAACGCGCCCCGGAACGCTCCGGGCAATTAACAGTATAGCCCAGGGGCCGTAGGTTTTGCAAGTTGAGCTGCCTTGTTTTCCTCGACATCTGATATGATTCGGCATAGAAAGGAAAGATGTCATGCTCGATCTCACGCCCAATTTTCTGCCCCGCCTCGATTCCCACCGCTTGCCCGGCCTTGACCTGGGTCCACTGGGTTATGCTCCCCATTACGACGGCTGCTCGCTGGCCAACCTGCCTGCGGGAATCTTCCGCTTGCTGGGCGCGGAGCCCTTTGAGAACATGGCCCCGGCCCTGGACGATGGCCTTCTGGGCCCTCTGGCAGGGCGTTACCGGCGCGTGGTGCTGGGCGTCATCGACGGGTTGGGCCTGGAGCAGTTCCAGGCGGCATTGGCCGATCCTGAAATTGGTCTGGCCGAAGCCTTGGGCGAGGAATCCGTCCTGGCCCCGCTCACCAGCGTTGTCCCAGCCACCACCGCCACCTCCCTCACCACCCTGTGGACCGGGGCCTACCCCGCCGAGCACGGCGTGGTGGGTTTTGAGATGTACCTCAAAGAATACGCCGTGACGGCTAACATGATTTTGCACGCCCCGGCGACCTTTGTGGGGGATGTGGGCAGCCTGAGCAAGGCGGGCTTCCACCCCGAGACGTTTCTTCCCATGCCCGGGGTGGGGACCGGGCTGGCGGATCAGGGCGTGCAAACCACGGTTTTACAATATTACGCCATTGCTCGTTCTGGACTTTCCACCATGCTCTTCCAGGGAGCCAAAGTTGCCCCGGTGTGGAGCCTCAGCGATCTGTTCGTCACGCTGGAAGAGCGCCTTTCGGGGCGCGGAGACGGGCGCGAGTACCTGTACTTCTACTGGAGTGTGCTGGATGACCTGATGCATCGCTACAACCCGGGTGATGAGCGCGTGCGATTAGAGTTGAGTATGCTGGCGCGCCACCTTGGGCATTTCCTGGTCCGGGCGCGTAGCCAGGGGCAGGGCGACACGCTCTTTTTGCTCACCGCCGACCACGGGCACGTTTCGACGCCGCTGCGCTCGGTGTGCGACCTGCGCGAGCAGCCCGAACTGCTGGATTGTCTCTCTATGCTGCCTGCCGGGGAGAGCCGTTTGGCTTATGCTTTCCTGCGCCCTGGGCGTGAGCAGCGCTTCTTGAAAGGCTTAGAACAGGCCTGGCCTGGCAAGTTGCGCGCCTACCCCGCCGAGCAGGCCCTATCGACGGGGCTTTTTGGCCCGCGTGGAATGCATCCCCGCCTGCCCGACCGGGTGGGGGATGTGATCCTGGCGGCGCAGGGAGATACCTCGCTGTGGTGGGCCAACAAAGCGAATGTGACGCTTGGCAGGCACGGCGGCCTAACACGCACCGAAATGCTTGTGCCGCTGCTCAGTACGGTAATTTGAGATAAATCCCGATTTATCGCGAACGGTTGTGAATGGCGGGCTTCGCCCGCTCTAAAAAATAGAAATTGGGAGATTTTGTCGCACTTTGTGCGACAAAATCTCCCTTATACTCTTTTTTCTTAGGCGCCCGAAGGGCGCGATACTGTCTCCACGGTTAGCTGTGGTGCTAGGGGCGCCTACAATACCTTCAAATTCGGATTATTTGGCCCAACCCAACGGGCCGTTGGATTGGATCATTGACTTTAGCGCGGAATAGGGTACCAGTACGCTCTGGTCACCGGTGGCATTATCCAACCCCAACTGGAAGTTGCTGAAGGTGAACTCGATCCCGCCGGCGGTCAAGTTCCAATGGGCAAAGTTTTCCGCTGCCGGGGCCAGCCCTTCGGTGGTATTCAACGCCTCGTTGAAGCGCGTTTTCAGGTCGGCTGTGCAGTATTCCGATAGGAAGGTCAGGTAATCGGCTTTCTCGTTGAACAGATCAGCCAGTGCCAGCGGGCGATTGTTTTTCAGGTCGTAATTGTAGGGGAGGTTGATTTCGCCCGGGCGCTGCGAGTTTTCGATGAAGCTCAACTTGTGCAAAACCATGCTGAACAGGCCCTGCTGGTTGAAGACCACGGCGTAATCCATCTGCAACATGCTGCCGGTACCTTCTTCTACCGATTCGGCCGCCACAGCGGCATCGATGCGGAAGGTTTGAATTTCAGCCAGCACTATTTTCTCGATCTCGGAATTGAAGTTCACGGCGGCGGCTTGATTCTGGATCACCGGATAAGCTGCCGAGAGAATGTAGCGGTCGTCGCCGTTGCTTTCGTCCAAATGAATGACTTGCCAGGTAGCGGAGGTTGGCGCGGATGAATTGTTGCGGTCCCCCATCGCTTTGAAGGCCACAATTCCCCAACCTACAATGAGGATCGCAGCGGCGGCCATCAGAAGGAGTCTGATGTTCTTTGTGCTCATGTCTCCTCCTCTGCGCCCTTTTTCTGCAGGGCCTTGAGCAGCAGGGTCAGGGCGCCTTGAGCCGGGTTCTCCAGCACGTCGGCGATATTTTCAACGGTTTCGGGAAGCTCGACCCCCAGCGCGGCAAGTACGGCGCGGGCCTTCTTCAGACTGATTTTTCCCCGAGTGGAAGCGGCCTTGACGGCTTTTTCGGCCTTCTCGATAGTTTCTTCTTTTTGCTGCGCGGTCAGATCGGAACGGCTTTGGATGAAAAAAGTGACCACGGGCAGCAGATCGTCCAGCCCAATGCCCGGGCTGGATTTTCGCGTGGTTTTGCGCCGGGTGGTTTTCTTCTCTTTGCTTTTCGCTGTGGTGGTGGAAGCGGGCTTTTTCTTTTTTGTGGTCTTCTTGTTTTTGGCGCGGTAATCTTTGACCGCTTCGGCAGGGATGACCCACACGCCGGACGGATTGCGGAAGGAGCCCGGCAATTCATCCTTCTTAATCAAATTCCGCACCGAGGCGGCGGAAAGATCCAGGGCTTTTGCAGCTTCGGCAACACTCATATAGTCGGCCATAAGCAGATTCTCCTGGCATTAATTATACTGAAAAGTGGACTGAAGCCCTTGTGAATTGAGGTTGGAGAATTTCCAACACTCCGTAGCGGCGAGGCGAGATTCGGTAACAAATCTACGCGGTTCTGTTAGCCTCGCCGTTTGATAGCTCTCACCAAATTGGTGGATGATACCGAATTTGAGGGTTGTTTGGGTGCGAAGCACCCAAACAACCCTCAAATTCGGTATTCTTTTACCTCTGCGTGAGTCGTTAAAAAAATCCCTGCGGCAGGATAGCGCCGCAGGGATTTGCATTCATCAAACCGAAATTAGATGACTTCGTACGGAAGCGGCGCCACGGCCGTTTCTTTCTTTCCCGTCAGGCGGCGGAAGGTTAGCGCCCAGGCGGTGCCCAGGTAAGACTGGACGATACCGCTCAGCACCAGCGCCACCGGGGCATACAGGCAAGCCAGCACGATGGTGGCGGTCAGGCCGGTGCGCAGCACCCCTTCATTCTGCGCGATCAGGCTGCCCAACATGGGGATGAGCGTTAGGATGAAGGGCAGGGCGATGAGCAAATGTACGACGAACGAGCCAATCCCTAACGCCAGGCCCATGACAACCATTTGTCCTACATTGGCGCGGAACACTTCCCAGGCGCGCTTGAGACCATCCATCACGCCCAGGTCCTCGCCGACGATGGCTACCACGGCTTGCTCAATAAGAATACTAACCAGCCAGGAGGCAGGTGCCAGCAGGCAGATGATCGGAGCCACGCAGATCACTGCGATCCCGGCGGTGAGGAAGATCGATAAGCCCAGCGCAAACACCAATGCCAGGGTCAGCACGAAGATGAGTAAGGATAGGAGCACCACTCGCCAAAAATATTTTGAGCTATCGGCAAATAATTCACCAAAGCTTAAGCTGGTTTTTCCCTCATCGACTTGCCACGCCCCGCGGGCCAGGCCGATGCGTCCAAAGGTGCTAAGCGCGGCAACCACCAGGATCAGCACGACCGCAGCGATGATGATTGCGCCGATGACCCACCAGTTTTGCGTGATCCAGTTCTCAACTTGCTGCGCAAACTGTTCTGCTTGTGGGAAGTTGCCATTGCCGCTGCTGGAATAGCTAGAGCCGCCGCTCCCGCCTCCGCCGCCTCCACCAGCGCCCAGGCTGGCCAGGATTCCGAAGATCCACAGCACTTTATATTTCCAAATGATCTTCCACGCCTTGCTTAAGACTTCACCGTACTGCATCCCGTATTGCATCCCGTATTGCATATCGAACCTCCATGAACGTTACATGCAAAGGCCTCTGGTCTTTGCGATCACTAGCGCCACTCTTCAACTGAGCGTTCGTTCTTTTCAACCTCTAACTGAGAAGTGTCGCCAATCCATTTCATAAAGATATACGCTATTCCCACTCAATAGTTGCAGGGGGTTTGCTGGTGATGTCATATACGACGCGGTTGACGCCTTTGACCTCGTTGACGATGCGATTGGCGACCTTGCCCAACAACTCGTGCGGCAGGCGCGCCCAATCGGCGGTCATGAAGTCTTCGGTGGTCACGGCTCGCAGGGCCACGGCTTCCTGGTAGGTGCGCTCATCGCCCATCACGCCCACCGAGCGCACCGGCAGCAGCACGGCGAAAGCCTGAGAAATGCGCCCGGGCACTTCCTCGAGGCCGCGGTTGAGCAGCCCCGCGGCGGCCAGTTCGCCGGTGAAAATGGCATCGGCCTGACGCAAGCGCTCCAGCCGCTCCCAGGTGATCTCGCCCAGGCAGCGCACTGCCAGACCCGGCCCGGGGAAGGGCTGCCGCCAGACCAGTTCCGGGGGTAGGCCCAGAGCTTCGCCCACCAGGCGCACTTCGTCTTTGAACAAATAGCGCAGCGGCTCGACCAGCTTGAACTTCATGTCCGGCGGCAGGCCGCCTACGTTGTGGTGGCTCTTGATGCGCTGGGCCTGGCTGCGGTCGGGGCCCGAAGATTCAACCACGTCGGGGTAGATGGTGCCTTGAACCAGGAAGGGCGGGTGCTGCAAGCGGCGCGCTTCCACTTCAAAAGTGCGGATGAAGGTTTCACCGATGATCTTGCGTTTCTGCTCGGGGTCGGTCACGCCTTCCAACTTGTCCAGGAATTCTTCCACGCCGTTGACCACGTTGAGCTGCACGCCCAGGTTCTTGCGGAAAGCCGTTTCCACCTGCTCGCGCTCATCCAGGCGCAGCATGCCGGTGTCGACGAAGACCGCCGAAAGCTGGTCGCCCACGGCGCGGTGCACCAATGCGGTCGCCACGCTGGAATCAACGCCGCCGGAGACCGCCGAAAGCACGCGCGCATCGCCCACCTGAGCGCGGATTTGGTCCACGGCCTGTTGGATGATCGACTCGGGAGTCCAATCTTGGGCTGCCTGGCAGACATCGACCACGAAGCGGCGCAGGAACTCCTTGCCGCCGGGGGTGTGGTGCACTTCGGGATGAAACTGCACACCAATCCGCCGCCCGCTTTCGTCGCTGATGGCGGCAAAGGGGCTGTTCTCGCTGACAGCCAGGGCGGTAAAACCCGGTGGCATGGCTTCAATGCGGTCCCCGTGCGACATCCACACCGGCTGGCTGCCCTCGGGCAGCAGGCGGTTGGGCGTCACCGTGCGAATGTTCGCGGGGCCGTATTCGCGCTGTGGAGAAGAGGCGACCTTGCCGCCCAGCGCCTGGGTGAGTAGTTGCATCCCGTAGCAAATGCCCAGCACCGGCACGCCCATTTCCAGGACGTACTCAGGCAGGGTGGGCGCGCTGGGCGCGTAGACCGAGAAGTGGCTGCCCGAAAGGATGATCCCTTTGGGCTTCACAGCCAGCGCGCGCTCGGCGGGGGTGTTCCAGGGCAATAATTCGCTGTAAACGTGCATCTCGCGCACCCGTCGGGCGATCAACTGGGTGTATTGCGAGCCGAAATCGAGGATGAGGATCGAGTCGCTCATGGCGCGGCGGCTAGTCGGCGAAGTGAATGCCGGTCTCATCCATACGGTTGATGATGGCCAGCGAGTGGACGGTTAGATTGAGGGCCTCCAGGGCTTCGCGCCCACCCTCAAAGCTCTTTTCAATCAATGTACCCACGCCTACCACCTCGGAGCCGGCGGCCTGCGCCAGGCGGATGAGGCCCAGGATGGTCGCGCCGGAAGCCAGGAAGTCGTCGATGATGAGCACTTTTTCGCCGCGCGCCAGGTATTCGGGCGAGACGATCAGTTCCACCATACGGCCCTTGGTGTGCGAAGGCGCCACGGTCAGATAGACCGTGTCGGGCATGGTCACCGGCTTGCTCTTGCGCGCGTAAACCACCGGCAGGCCCATGTGCCGGGCGGTCATCAAGGCCGGGGCAATGCCCGAAATTTCAGCGGTGAGGATGCGGGTGGCCCCCACGTTGGCGAACAGGCGGGCAAATTCCATGCCGCAGGCGTCCATCATGGCGGGGTCCACCTGGTGATTGATGAAGCCATCCACTTTGAGGATGCCGTTGCCCAGGTATTTACCTTCGCGAAGAATGAGTTGTTTGAGTGCGTCCATAACTGTTAGATCTCCTATAAAAAGCTGAAGAATCAGTGGTACTGCTCAGAGGGTGAAGAAAGTTCCCGAATTTGAGGTGATTGCGGGGTGCAAAACACCCCGCAATCACCTCAAATTCGGCTCTCTTCCACCTCTGGCTGAGTAGTTACAAATCGGATGTGCCCCAAGAGGTGATCCGAAATGGTTGAAATGAGACTGGGGTGTGAGCCGGGTTGTGAAAGCGGGAAAATGCCCGAAAGGTCTATTATACTCGCTCAGGGAGTGGGAGAGTCGCCAATTGCGAGGCGATTGTAAGGTGATTCAACCGGATTCTTCTTTATCATGGGGATTGGGAAATTTACTATGCATAGGAGCGCTGTGATGTCGGTTTTACCGTTTTCTCGAATGGCACGCCCTTTAATGGCGTTGACACTGGCCTTTATCCTGGCCTTTCAGCAGCCGGTTGCAGCCGCCCAGGCGGGCTGCGGCGATGATTATTGCACCTTCTTGCCGGTAATCTTTCGCGCCCCTCCGGTTGATTTAACCGTGTCGGGCATGGAAGTGACTCAGGCTGTTCAAAGGGTTGATAATTCCGTGCCCCTGGTGGCTGGGCGCAAGACGGTGGTGCGCGTTTTTGCCCAGGCGTTCATCTATTCGGGCACGCCTTCCACGGCTTCAAAAATCAAGCTCAGCGCCACACGCAACGGTGTAGCGCTTTCCGGCGCTTTTGAAACCAGCCTGACTGCTGTTTCCACCAACCCCCTGCGCAGCACTTACAGCAGCACGGTGAACCTGACTCTCCCGGACACCTGGACTACCGCGGGTAGCATTGTGCTCACCGCTACCGTTGATTCGGCTGGACAGGTGCAAGAGACGGTCGAGAATAACAACACCTACTCGCTAACCTTGACCTTCAATTCCGTGCCAAACGTAAAGGTCATGATTGTGCCTGTGCAATACAAGCATACACCCACCGGGGTGACCTACGCTGCGCCAACGGTGGATACGATTAGCACAAAAATAAAACAAATGTACCCTGTGGCAAATGTGGAAATCCTTTGGCACCCGTCGTACTACTATGAGGGTGATTTGCGGCAAATTGCCTCTTTTCAAGATTTGCTATACAAAATCGACAATTTAAAAATGTCCGAAAGCCAACCATACAGCGTGGCGTACTACGGTCTGGTACCCGCCGATTGGTTCAGCAGTGGAGTGGTTGGAATTGGGTTCGTCGGATACCGCGCGGCGGTTGGCTTGAATTATTGGGATGCGACCGGAACAGCAGCGCATGAAATCGGGCACAATTTTGGCTTGTACCATGCGCCGTGCGGTGGCCCATCTGACTCGGATCCGAAATATCCATACTCCGGCGGTGCTATCGGTCAGTACGGCGTGAATGTGTACACCAATCAGTTGATTTCCAGCACCCGCCCCGACCTGATGACCTACTGCGACAATGAATGGATTTCTGACTATCACTACGTCAAACTCTACAACAATCAGAAATACGCCGGGGATATTGTGTCCGAAACCACCGGCGACATGCTCATGCTGCGCGCTGCCATCGACAGCGCTGGACAGGCCTCATTCTCGCCCACCTATCAACTGGACGGTATCATCGACGCCCCGGCGGAAAGCTCGCCCAACTTCGTCCGCCTGCTGGCCGCGGACGGGCGCCTGCTCTCCGAGCAGCCTGTCCAGCTTTACGAAATTGCCGACCTGCCCGAGCCGGTATATCATTTGATGACGCGCCTGGCCCTGCCTGCCGAAAGCCCTGCCTGGGTGCAGCTCTGGCGCGGGGGCGAACTGCTGGCCGAGCAAGCCCTGGGCGGCGGCAGGACAGCCTTACAAGCGGCCCCGCTGGCAACCGTGCAAGGCGAGGAATTGACCTGGTCCGGGGC
>CAZMMI010000076.1:4806-15435 GCA_964567255.1 uncultured Anaerolinea sp. | reverse complement strand
CCTCCTCCTCTTCCGGGCGCAGCTCGACCCGGCCTCAAACGATCGTCTTCCGCCACCGCTGCCCCACCAACCCATTAGCGGATACATTTCCTTTTCTTTCCAATTCGTGTCATTCGTGTAACACTTGCCCTCCCGGTAGGACACCGGGACGGTGTGGATGCAAGTGCCAGGGTTCGTGGAGAAATATCCTTCTTTATTGTGCTATAATGCATCTGCATCCGGGGATGACAGGCTTCGACGGGAGAGGCTGGTCCCGGACTGCGAGCCGAGCGGCGCCGAACTCGTTAACTCCGCGCAAAAAATCAAGTGCCAATCGCACTTACTCTGCCCTCCCTCTCGCTGCCTAGTGTAGCTTGAGATGGCAAATCGCCCTCACGGGCGACGTCTGCCGGCCCCGCTTCCTTACCGGAGGTCGAGCAGGCGCAACAAAGTAAGGATGCCGCCCGGGAGGGTCACGAACCGGACGAAAGAGGGCTTTCGGGCCTGAGTGAATGCCCGGTCGCGCCTTCTGTTGGTTCCAGGCCGGCCGGTAAGAACAGGAACCGACTACGCTCGTAGATGTTCGCGGGTCGATTCTTTCGGACGCGGGTTCGATTCCCGCCATCTCCACTCTCGTAAAGCCGCCTGGGCAAATTTGTCCAGGCGGTTTTGCAAGCCCATCCGCCCACCCTCAGGAACACTATGAAAACATCCCTGGATTGTATCCCCTGCATCCTCCGCCAAACCCTGGACGCCGCCAGAATGGTTTCCCCCGACCCAGCCGTGCACGAGCAAATCCTGCGCGAAGTGCTGAGCTGGACTGGCAGCATGGATTTAAGCCAATCTCCCCCTAAACTGGCTCAACGCATTCACCGCCGCCTGCGCGAAATTACCCACCAGGTAGACCCATACCGGGCATTGAAAGAGCGCACCAACCAGGCCGCCCTCGAATTGCTGCCCGCCCTGCGCGCCGAAATCGCCGCTTCCAGCGACCCTTTAATCACCGCGGCGCGAATTGCCATCGCCGGGAACCACATCGACATGGCCATCCACAGTGAAATCACCGAGCAAGATGTTCGCCAGGCAATGGATCGGGTTTTCACAGATCCTTTTTACGGCGAGGCGGACAAATTCCACCATTTCGTAGAAACTGCCCGCAGCATTGTCTACCTCACCGACAACGCTGGAGAGATCGCCTTTGACCGCCTCCTGGTGGAGCAGCTCCCCCGTGAACGTGTCACCCTTGTGACGCGCGGTTCTCCCGTCATCAACGACGCCACACTGCACGAGGCCCGCGCCGTTGGCCTCGATCAGCTCGTCCGCGTCATCGACAACGGCTCCGACGCCCCCGGCACCATCCTCTCCGACTGCCGTCCCGAAATCCGCGGCATCATCGACAGCGCCGACCTGGTCATCGCCAAAGGGCAGGGCAACTTTGAATCGCTCAGCAGCCACCCGGCCAACATTTTCTTCCTCTTCAAAGTCAAATGCGCGGTGGCCGCGGAACATATCCGCCACCCGGTAGGCGCCCAGATAATGGTGCAGTCGCTCGCCGCTCCAGCCTAATCGCGTCTTACCATCGCAGCCTACCTTAACACCAATGGCAAGAAAATAAATTCCGGATCCACAAAGGTATAAACCGTTGTCCCGAAAACAGGGTCCATGTCCGTGATGCCGTCATCGGGGTGCATATACTGCCCCGTCACGCTGTAAGTCGTGTTTCGAATAACGCGCACGCCTTCATCCACAGATACTGTAAATGTAAACGTCACCACTGCGCCTGGTGTCATGCTGGCTACAGTCCACGAAATCACGTTTCCGGTCAGCGTTCCGTCTCCGCTCACAAAATTCGTCCCATCCGGAAGGGTATCGCTCACAGAAACGTTCAGCGCATCGGCCCCGCCCTTGTTCGTCACGGTCAGCGTATAAACAATGTCCTCTTCCTCTTCCACACCGATGGGCGCGCTTTTACTGATGATCAGGTTCGGGGATGGCGGACCGCCCGGAACCATCACCTTGGCCGTAAAGGGCTGCAAGGTAAACACCATCGGCGAAATGTTTCCAACCAGGTCGTTATACGGCCCCCACAAGTATACCGTCTTGACCTGCTTCGTGTCGTTGTAAAAAAGATACGCATCGAACATCAATGGATCCACACGTTCCAATGAGTTCAAGTCTTTTCCCGAAACCGTCCGCCATTGCGCCAGGCTGCGCGCGGTGGTCCCCGTCAGAATATGCGCGCTTTGAGAATTATGGTAATAACCGTTATTATCCGAGGTACCCAGGTTGGTCACCGCATCAACACCCAGCGTATAACTGCCTTCACTCTTTCCCAGGAACGTGTTTCCCGTCAGGGTCGATACAATCGTCCCAGGGCCGGTCACCCACAACTGCTTGCCGGATGGGTTGTTTATCGAATTATTAAATAGGATATTATTCGTCACCGTTCCCATTGATCGTTGATAGATAACCCCGGTGGAAGTCGAACCAGCAACGATATTCCCTTGTGTGACAACATTGCGCGAGCCGTTATCGTAAAACAGGCCGTAGCCCATCAACGAATAGAAAGCTGTGGGGCTGCCATCCCGATTGCCGTACGAATCCAGGATAACATTTTCCCGAACAGTCAGGTCGAACAGCGGCGTGGTAATCAGGTTGTTGTTGCCATAACCATGCACGCCGGCGCAATCGCCCTTGAAGGCGCACGGCGTGTCGATCGCGTTGCGATACACCGTGTTACCATATCCAAAAATATCCACCCCATTGTGAGCGATATTCTCCAGACGGTTATATTGGATGGTGTTATTATTTCCCGAGGAATTTATATTGGTGGGGTCGGTTTTAATACGAATCCCATCTCCATCATCGGCGCACTCATAAGGAAGGGAACTCACCACACAACCCATGCCGTCGCTGCCCAAATTGGCAATCACACCTACATCTCGAATTACATTATTTTCAATCGTTGAATCCCAGGCATACGAGTCAATACCCATACTGTTGGCCCGCTGGATCGTGTTTCCGGTGATGATCATATACCTGCCGCCGCGCCAGCCTGTGTTCGGCAAATACGAAATAAGGCGAATGCCGATCTTATCAACATCTTGAATCAGGTTGTTCTTTAGTGTCACCTGGTAATGTTCATCCTCGTACAAATTGGCCGGCGTCGAAATTCCACTGTCAAACCATTTACTGATCTCAAAATTATCCACCACCACGTAAGCAACGTAGTCCCCAAGTTGCTCCCCCAGCATAATTCCACCTGCGTACGCGCCATCCCCATACAGCATCGAAGAGCCTTCGATCAGCGATCCCGATGGATCTCCCCCGTAAGAAACCAGGGAGACTTGATTGTCAGCGTAGTTGTAATACCATTCTCCTTCTTGATCCAGCGTCTTGATGTGTCCATCGATCCAGAAGCCCCAGCCCGTACAATCATTCGCCACACACTTTAATGGCGCATTGACGGTCACGGTGCTGCCGCTGCCGCTGCCTTCTTCGGCCACGATTTTCCGATTGATGATGTACGAGCGCCCGCTGCGGATATGCACGGTCGCGTCTTTCCATTCAACATCGTCCGGGTCGTTGAAGGTGAACGTGCCATCGGGGTTTTGCACGGTGATCTCCGCATACCCCCCATTCGCCTCGGTGATATCCGGCTCGCGACCAAAGCCCAGGCGGACGCCGTCGCGGAACAACTGGTTGATTCCATACACGAATTTACCCGCGTTCTCTCCCGCTTCTAAATCGGCCACCCAAACAGCCTGCATTGTGGGATGCTTGTACCAGCCCGTAATCGGGTACGCGCCCGAAATGATCGGTTTCTGCGTGCAGTTTCGCTCGGGATACGAGCCAAAGGTGATCGGGTTGTTTGCCGTGCCCGACTCGGTTATCACCAATTTCTCTCCCCGCCAAATCCCCCCGCACTCGAACAGAACGGTATCACCCGGTTGGAGATTCAGCGAATTCACCTTCTCAATCGTCCGAAAGGGCCCGGCGATCGTGCCATCATCTCCGTCGTCGCCGTTGTTCGACACAAAATAAGTGGTACCCGCTGCCTGAACGGCATGATCCACCGGAAGGCTGCCCCAGCCCGCAGCAACAATTATTAATGCCGCGAACAATTGGAAAAATTTACGAAAGGTACCCATTGAATCCTCCTGCCCCCTTCGCCTGTCAGAATGCTTATTCGAAAAATTTTGCAAATCGGATGAAATCATCGTATCTACTCACCTGGTAAGAGTAGACACGCTTCATTATACCAACCCAGCCTATGGCAGCACAATTCTACCGCCATAGGCTGTAAACTTTTTGTAACGTTCGTTCGTTAAGGTTGACTCTTTCCTATCGCTTCACCAACGGCAAGTAAACCACCTCTGGGTCCACGATGGTGATTACCACGCTGCCGTTCACCGGCGCCAGGTCGTCTGCCGTAACGCTGTAAGTCGTGTTGCGCACCACTTTCGTCCCCGGCTGCACCGTCACCGTGAAGGTAAACTCCGCCGATGCGTCCGCCCCCAGGCTGCCCACCGTCCACGTGATCACGCCACCAGACTCGCTGCCTCCGCTCACATAAGTCGTCCCTGCCGGAAGCGCATCGCTCACCACCAGGTTGGTAGCCGCCGCCCCGCCCTTGTTGGTCACGGTCAAACGGTACTCGATGTTGCCGCCTTCACCCACCCCGGCGGGCGCGCTCTTGGTGAGGGTCAAATTCGCAATCGGATCTCCAGTCGGCACCAAAATACGCCCCGTGAACGGCTGCAAAGTGATGATCATCGGCACTTCGTTCTCTGCCAGGTCTTCATAGTGCTTTTCCAGGTAAATGGTTTGAACGCTGTTCGTATCGTTATAAAACAACTCCGCGCCCGCCAATTCCACATCCACCCGCTCCACCGAACTGCCATCTTTCCCCGAAGCCGACCGCCAGCCCGCCAGCGTATATTCGCTCTCCGCGCGGATGTGGTTTGTCCGTGCGGCATGATAATAGCCGTTGTTATTCGATGTCCCCAGTCTGTTCTTCGTATCCAGCGACATTGTCCAGGTGTCCGCGTGCTTCCCCAGCAGGGTATTGCCCGTGTTCGTGCCCACATACGCCCCCGAATCAGTGATCACCAACTGCGCGCCCCACGAATTGGGGTAGAAATTGTCAAACAAGATGTTGTTCAACACCGATCCGGTCGAGCGCTGGTACAAAATCCCCGCCGCCGTGCAGCGGGAAATGATGTTGCCCTGCGCAGTCACATTGCGCGAACCGTTGTCGAAATACAGGCCAAAACCAAATAGCTCGTCATAGTTCGGGTGCGCCCCGTCGGTATTGCCGATCGAGTCCACGATGATGTTCTCGCGGACAATCAGGTCGTACACCGAAGTATCGTTCAGGTTATTGCTGCCAAAGCTGCGCAGCCCGCCGCAGTCGCCCTTCGAAAAACACGGCTGGTTGATCACGTTGCGATAAACCGTGTTGCCATAGCCAAACACATCGATACCGTTATGCCCAATGTGCTCCAGGCGGTTGTACTGGATGGTGTTGCTGTTGCCCGTATAAGCGCGCTGGTCTACCTTGATGCGGATTCCGGCGCCGTCCTCGGTGCAGCCGCCTTCTCCTTCGTCCATTTCGCAGCCCATCCCGCTTTTGCCCAGGTTGGCGATCATGCCCACGTCGCGGATGGTGTTGTTCTCAAACGTCGACAGGCGCGCATACGAGTCAATGCCCATGTGGTTGGCCCGCTCGATGGTATTGCCCGAAATGGTGATATACCGCCCGCCGCGCCAGCCTGAAGCCGCCCCTGCGTTCCACACCCAGGTCGCCAGGCGAATGCCCACCCCGTTCACATCCCGGATCGAATTATCACGCAAGATCACCTGATAATTCTCATCCGCTTTCAAATTCACCGGCGTGGTGATCCCGCTCTCGAACCACTTGCTCACCTCGAAGTTCTCCACCACCACGTAGGAAATGTGCTCTTCCAGGTGCCGTCCCAGGATGATTCCCCCGGCATACGCACTTTCCGCGGTCAGCACCGCCGACCCTTCGATGGTCCCGTTGGCGGGCTGGCCCGAACTGGAATACAGGAAAATTTTGTTGTCGGAAGGTCTGTAATACCACTCCCCATCCCGGTCCAGAGTGCTGATGTGGCTGTCCAGCCAGAAGCCCCAGCCGGCACAGCCATCCCAGCAGCCCAATTCCGCCCCCACCGTCAGGGTGTTGCCGCTGTCGCCGGTCACCTGCCGGTTGAGGATATACCAGCGCATGCCTTTGATATGCGCCGTAGCCCCCGACCAGTTGACCGCCGGAAGGCCGTTATCGGTAAACTGAAAGCTTCCTGGTTGTCCGTCGATGGTCGCATACCCCCCATCCCCCGCGTCGAGATTGGGCCAGCGCCCAATCCCCAGGCGTGTGCCCCCGCGGAACAACTGGTTGAGTCCTTTGGGGAACTTGCCCGCGTTGACCCCATCGTCCAGGTCGGCAACGTAGATGCTCCCACTCGATACGCCCCATCCGCTAATCGGCTGCGCCCCCGAAATCACCGGCTGGTTGGCGCAATCGCGTTCCGGGTACGAGCCAAAGGTGATCGGGCTGCCCGCCAGCCCCGAGCGAGTAATGTGCAGCATTTCCCCGCGCCAGGTGTCCCCGCAGCGGAACAAGACCGTATCCCCCGGCTGCAAGGCCAGGCCGTTGATCTTGCCAATCGTCTTGAACGGCGCCCCGGTCGACTGGCCGTTGTTCCCGTCGTTACCACTAGTCGAGACGTAATACGTGATCCCCGCCGCCTGGGCCACCTCGCCTGTCCCAACGCTCCCCCACCCCGCCACCGCGATCAACGCGGCAGCCATCACCCGCACAACCTTTTTGAGAATATTCATCTGGCCCTCCCCCCTACCCACAAAAAATCTGGTTCTTTCGGAGTTGCCTCGGCAGGTATCGCATTTTGGAGTGTTAGAGCGGCTTCGCCGCTCTAACACTCCAAAATGCGGATTTCAGCACACTGATTCCCAATGAACCAAAAACCTGACAGGTCTCGGAGACCTGTCAGGTTTGATACGCGATATCGCTACAACACTTTGGTGATCTTCAGCAGACCTTCCCGCTCAGCATTGGCCGCCTGCAAGGCCCCCTCCGAGCCCAGTACCACCGTCAGCCCCCGCTCGCGCACGGCTGCCAGCGCCTCAGCCAGCGCGGCAAAGTCCTGCGGCCCGGTCGCCAGCAGCTCATCGCGGAACTGCTGCCGCCAGCCATCGTCCACGCCGATCAAATGCCGCGTCAGCGAGGAGAAGCCCTTGGCATCCGGCAGCAGGTATGCGTCCAGTTCGCCAATCGCCCCGATGACGGCCTTGGTCAGCTCTTCCGGCGGCACTTTCAACTCACGCAAGAAGTCCACCGTCTTGTCGTAGGTATCCAGCGTGGTCAGCAGGTTGGGATCGCGGTACGACAGGTACGAGAACACGCCCGAGTACAGTTCGAAAGCCGCGAACCCGCCGTAAGCCCCGCCCTGCACGCGCACCTTCTCCCACATCCAGGTGGTGTTGAGCAATTGCAGAATCGCCAGGATGGAGCCGTTCAGGCGGTAACCCGCTTCGAACAGGCTGCCCGCCTTGCCCACATAATTGACCTGGGCCGGGATGGTCAGACCTTCGCCCGCGCCGCCCCGCTCCACGGCCCCGCTCCAATCCGCAATCACGCCCTTGCCCCCCGGCAGCCCGCCCAGGAAGGTCTCAATTTGCGGGCGGGCCGTCTTCCAACCCGCGCCGTCCAGCGTGACGTTGGCTATGGCATTGCCCTGGCGGAACAGCCCCGCCCGAATGCCTTCCAGACGCTGCTGTACGCTCGCCCAATCCTTGTCAACTTCTTCCAGCAAGGCGCGCAGGAAGAACAACTGGCTCACACCGTACAACTGCTCTACGGCCCAGCCGGCCTCATCAAACTGCGCCTTCATGCGCAGGTTGATCACTCGGTGTCCCGACTGTACCAGACCGCTTTCTAGCCCGGATTTCTCCTCCAGCACCATCTGCCGGAAACGCTCGCGGTCGTCCAGGCGCGCCTCCAACAAGGCTTCTTTAATCAAATCCAGCAGTTCGCCGGTCTGGTCCAACATGGCCTTGCCGCGCAGGAAGAACCACGCTTCCGCTTGGGGGCGTCCCACCGCCGCCGAGATCGTCGTCTGCGGCCGAATGCCGCCCGTCGAGCGCCCAATGCGCTGTAAAAACTGAACAAAGCTGGATCGTTGGGTCCCAGTCTCGGTCAATGCCCGCCCAAACAATGGGACGTAAGGCAACCATTCCCTGGGCAAGGTGTGTAAATTGAATCCCAAATCAAAATATACAATCCCGTTGGTGAACAGGTCGTGATACAGCATCTTCGCCGGGGCTCCACCAATCTCCTCCGCCGGAATACGCCTGATCTCGCGATCGATGTCCTCCAGTTTCAGGCTGGGGATGGTTGCCAAAGCCTCGGGGCTGTCGGGCAGGTCCTGCCGTCGCTTCAACTCTTCCGCATCGGCCATCACGGCTTCCAAATCAGCCTTTGTCATGCCCGCCCGCGCTTTGGACAGCCGGGCCTTTTCTTCCTCGGCCCGTCGTTCCGCCAGCTCCGCGTCCGGCTCCAACCGCACCGTCACCCGGTGGTTATTTTCCAGCCAGTATACACGCAGCAGGTTCTCAAAGTAGCGCTCGCCCCCGGCCAGCTTGCGTTTGATGTTCGCCAGCGGCTCTTCCAGGCGCAGCAAGGCCAGCGGATCGCCGTCATACAGCCACGTGTCCAACGCCCGCAGCATGCTCATCAACCCGCGCGGCATGCGCCCGGTGTTGCGCTCGCGCAGGATGAACTCGACCGTGTTGAACGAAGCCGCCACCGTGTCCGGGTCAATGCCCTCTTCCGCCAGTTTCTTTAGCGTATCCAGGATCAAGTTTTCCACCGCCGGCAAATTTTCGGACTGCACGCCCTTCATCCCCACGGAGTAAAACATCTGCTTCGAGCCCGTTTCCGCGCCGCGCCCGGTCAGGTCCTCGCCCAACCCCGAGTCGATCAGTGCCTTGCGCAGCGGCGAAGCGGGCGTGCCGATCAGAATATGGTTGAGCACTTCCAGTCCAATAGTCAATTCCACATCACCGGTCTCCGGCAGCAGCCAGGCCGTGGTCATCATCGCCTTGGGGTTTTCTTCCGATTCGCTCACCTCGTAGGGTTGAGTCAAAGTCCGCGGGGCGTCGAAGCGGGCCTGTAGTTCAATCTGCGAAGGCACCGGAATTTGATCGAAATCGCGCAAATACGCATCCAGAATCGCCAGGCGCTGCTCGGGGTCGTCGTTACCCGAGAAGTAAATCCGCGCATTGCTGGGATGGTAGTAGCGTTCGTGGAAATCCTTGAACATTTCGTAGGTCAAATCCGGAATGTGGGCCGGGTCGCCGCCGCTGTCGATACCGTAGATCGTATCGGGCAGCAGGGCGTGCTGCACGGCCTCGTCCAGCACCCCTTCCGGCGAGGAATAGGCGCCTTTCATTTCATTGAACACCACGCCCTTATAAGTCAACTCGCCATCCAGGCTGTCCAACTCATAATGCCAGCCCTCCTGCTTGAGGGTGTACGGTCCGATCAACGGGTAAAACACCGCGTCCAGGTACACATCCACCAGGTTGTAAAAATCCTGGGTGTTCTGACTGGCCACCGGGTAGCAGGTTTTGTCCGGGTAGGTGAACGCATTCAAGAAGGTATTCAACGAGCCCTTCATTAGCTCTACAAAAGGCTCCTTCACCGGGTACTTGCGCGACCCGCACAACACCGAGTGCTCCATGATGTGCGCTACCCCGGTCGAGTTGAGGGAGGGGGTGCGGAAGGTGATGCCAAAGACCTTGTTTTCATCGTCATTGATCAGCGAAAGCAGTTCCGCGCCGCTCTTCACGTGCCGGTATACCCGCGCCGTAGAGTTCAGCTCGGCGATTTGTTCCTCGCGCAGCAGTTCAAAGCCATGCTTCAAAGCCATACATGCTCCTTTTGTTGTTTGGGCCCGCCCCGCCCAGCGATTCTTTTCGGATAGCGTCCATTATAATCATTCCCAGGTGTGAATAAAAGGACGGCTGCTCCACTTATGCCCGCCTCCGCGTAGCGGCACGGGGATTGCGCAGTCCACACAGCCCCACCCATCACCCCCGTACCCCCTCTTTAGCCACCTATGCGCAGCTTCTTCGGCACGACTACCATGCTCCCGCAGTATGCGCATTGGGCGATAGCCCCTCCGCCCATCGGCAAAGGCGCCCCACATCCTGGGCACCGCAGTGCCTCCGGTTTCTCTTCTCCAGCGTCTTTCTCCGGGCCGGATCGCGACACCCGCACATTGACCACATTGCGCGTCACGTAATCCGCGCGAAACCGGATATAGGCAGGTTGCGTCTTTGCCGGAACTTTGAAAGCCACCCACCCTCTCGCCTCATGTCCAGGGTCAATCACCCCCTCGCGCAATTTCACCGGTGCATCGTCTGCGTAAAACTGATCGCGCAGTTCAGAATTGTAGGCGAACCCCTCTACATCCACAAGCTGCCACTGTCCCAGGCGGAATTTCAGCGCCTGCCTGGAATGATTGGCGTAAGCCACCAGCACCCGTACACTGCGCACATCTTCCGGCGGTCTCACCCCCGTGTCATGGATCACGGCATCCTTCA
>CAZMMI010000076.1:0-4706 GCA_964567255.1 uncultured Anaerolinea sp. | reverse complement strand
CTGCGCACATCTTCCGGCGGTCTCACCCCCGTGTCATGGATCACGGCATCCTTCATTCCGCTTTCCACGCGCACCGTGTACTCATCCACCGTCACCCACTCGCCCATGCTTTCAATCTTCGGCTCCATCTGACTGCTCCCTCGCCTCTTTCAGCGTTTTAATTTTCCCACTTGACAAAATAGAACAATTATTCTATTGTATACTTGTGCTATTCTATCCTATTCCCAAACTCCACCAACTTAACACTCCCCAAAGGTACATTCGTTCCATTCGTTTTTTTCAAAACAAATCTGTACGCTACTTGGCTTTCAGAAAAGACCTCTTTCTTTCACTCCGCGTTCTCTGCGCCTTTACGGTTCTTCTTCTCTTCCCCCTCGGGCGCAGCTTGTTTCTAGATGATTCTCATGTCGCTTCCCACCGCTACGCCCCTACAAGACCATTCGTATAAATTCGTGCCATTCGTGAAATTCGTGAAAAAAAAACTCTTCTCTTCCATTCGCGTCTCATTCGCGATAGCCCTGGCCTTGCCAGGGTTATTCGCGGATTAAACCTCTTCTCCCCAGGTACTCCTCCAACACCCCCAGCGCCTCGGGCATATTCCTCCTCCCAAACCCCAGCCGGAAATACCCACCCGGCACATCGAACAAAGCCCCCGGCAGCAACAGCACCCCCGCCTCCGTGACCAGCCTTTGACAAAACCCCTCGATCTCCCCGTCCACCAGCCGCGGGAAAGCCACCGAGCCTGCCCTGGGCCGCAGCCAGGCAAATCGCCCCGCCTGCCGGGCAAAGAACCCATCCAGCACCTGCAAGTTCTCGCCGATCAAGGCCATGTTGCGCGCCGCCAACTGCCCGCGGTGCTTCAAAGCGATTTCCGCCAGCAGTTCCGAGGGAGCGCTGTTGCAAATGGTGGTGTAATCCTTCATCGCCGCCATCCGAGCAAATACCTGCGCATTCCGCGTGGCAATCCAGCCTATGCGCAGCCCCGCCAGCCCGTAGGTCTTCGACATCACCCCCAACGACACCGCCCGCTGGCTCAAATCACAAGCTGCCGGCAGCCGCTCCGCCGGGTCGTGCTCCGACTCCCGGTACACCTCATCCGAGAACAGCAGCGCACCGTGCTCTTCCGCCAAAGCAATCACTTCAGCTTGCTCGGCAGCAGTGAAATGATACCCGGTCGGGTTGTGCGGTGAGTTGACTACCACCACCCGCGTGTTGGGCCGGAACGCCCGGCGCAGTTCGTCCAGGTCCGCAATCCACGCCCCGCCCTCCTCGCGCAGCCGCCAGGGCGTCACATCGCAACCAATCGCCCGCGCCACTTCGCTCAACGATTGATAACAGGGCCACTGCACGATAATGTGATCGCCCGGCTCGAGCACCGCGTTCATGAACAAGAAGATGGCCTCTTCCGCCCCGCTGTGCACCAGCACCTGCCCCGGCGTGATGTCCGTGTAGATGCTCGCGATGGTTTCCTGCAGGCTGGGGCTGCCCAGTGATTCGGTATAGCCCAGCCACAGCCCCCGCAGCCGCTCCTCCGCGTCCGGTTCCAACGCCAGTAAGTCCTTCACCGCCAGTGACTCGCAGTCCGAGCTGCACAGCAGGTATTTGGTATTAAATTCGTATTGGGCAAAATATCGTTCGAGGGTAAATGGTTGAAGTTTCATGCGTGTTGCCGCTGTCCGCGAAAAGTATAACCCTTTCTCTTTCTCTCTTTTCTTCTCTCTGCATTCCTGTGCGCCCTCGGTACCTTTCCAGTCCCTCTTCCCACGGGCGCAGCTCGATTCTGGATGATTCTCATGCCGCTTACCACCGCAGGGTCATTCGCGGAAAAAAACTTCTCCTCCATTCGTGTCATTCGTGTAATTCGTGGAGAATCTCTTCTCACCGCTTCAAACACACCAACCCCTTCAGGTATTCCCCTTCAGGGAAGCTCAACGCCACCGGGTGATCCGGCCCCTGGGCCAAGCGCTCCACCACCGCCGCGTCCACCTTTGCATCCAGCGCCGCTCCCGCCACAATCTTCTGGAACAGATCCGCCGTCACGCCCCCTGAGCACGAAAACGTGAACAGCACCCCGCCCGGTCGCAGCAGCTTGAAGGCCAGCAAATTGATATCCTTATACCCGCGCGCTGCCGCCTCCACCTGCGCCGCTGTCGGCGCGAACTTGGGCGGGTCCAGCACGATCAAATCGAACGAGCGCCCCTGGTCGCGGAACAGGCGCAGCGCGTGGAACACATCCGCCTCGCGCCACTCCGCTCGCTCAGCCGGCAGCCCATTCAGTTCCAAATTTGCCTGCCCCTGCGCCAGCGCCTCCGCCGAAGTATCCAGCGACAACACCGAGCGCGCCCCGCCCCGCAGCGCATACAGCGAGAACCCGCCCGTGTAGCAGAAGCAGTTCAGCACCTCCCGCCCTGCCGCATACACCCCCAGCCGGGCCCGGTTGCGCCGTTGATCCACATAAAAGCCGGTCTTTTGCCCGCCGGTGATGTCCACGCGGAACCTCAAACCGTTCTCGGTGATGACCACCGGCTCGCCCGGCGCGGCGCCTCGCAGTGTGCCAGTGCGCTCGGCCAGTCCTTCCAGCTTGCGCACGTCCACGTCCGAGCGTTCGTAGATATTGTCGACCCCGGTGAGCTCACTCAACAGGCCAACGACCTCATCCTTCCAGCGCTCGATGCCCGCCGAAAGAATTTGCACCACCAGCCAATCGGCGTAGCGGTCCACCACCAGCCCCGGCAGCCCGTCCGACTCCCCGTGCACCAGGCGCATAGCGTCTGTCTCACCTTCCGGAATCACTGCCCGGCGAAGGGCCAGCGCCCGCTCCAGCCGCCCGCGCAGAAAGCCCGCGTCCACCTGCTCGGCCTCGTCCGTCGTCCACACCCGCGCGCGGATCTGCGACTCGGGGCTGTAAGCCGCCCAGGCCAAAAACTCGCCGCTCGCGGCGCGCACCGCCACCGTCTCGCCGGGCTGGGCGTGCCCATCCTCGCGGGCAATGGCCCCGGAGAAAATCCACGGGCGGCCCTGCACAACAGGCTTTTCTCGGTCAGGTTTTAAAATGAGGGTAGCTATACTTGTTTCCTTTCCTCGATCAAGGCCATCATTCCGGCTTCATCCAGCACCGGCACGCCCAACTGGCGCGCCTTATCCAGCTTGGACCCAGCCGCTTCGCCTGCCACCAGATAATCGGTCTTCTTACTCACGCTGTCGGTCACCTTGGCCCCCTGCCCTTGCAGGAACTCTTTGATGCCTTCGCGGGAAAAGCTCGGCAGCGTCCCGGTGACCACAAAGACCAGCCCGTCCAAAGTCTTGGCCCCGCTCTCGCCCTCCGCGCTGGCCGGGCGGCCCACCGGCCACAGCCCCACCGCCTTGAACCCGACCAAAATTTCCAGGTTGCCAGGCCGCGCGAACCAATCCACGATCGATTTGGCCGTGTTCGGCCCCACGTTCTCAATCATTTTCAGGTCTTCTTCCGAGGCCCGCGCCAGGCTGTCCAGATCGGTGAAGTAGCGCGCCAAATCCGCCGCCAGCACCTCGCCCACCTGGTGAATGCCCAACGCGCTAATCAGCCGCGCCAGCGGCTGCCCCTTGGACGCGTCGATGGACTGCAAGAGGTTTTCGGCCTTTTTCTCGGCAAAGCCCTCCAGCTTGAGTAAATCCTCTTTGGTCAGCTTGTACAGGTCCACCGGGGATTTCACCAGCCCGGCATCCACCAATTGCACCACGATCTTGATGCCCAAGCCAACAATGTCCATCGTCCCCCGCGAGACGAAATGCTCCAGGTTGCGCACCAACTGCTCAGGGCAGGCCAGGTTCACGCAGTACCAGGGTACCTCGCCTTCCAGGTGCTCCACCGGCTGCCCGCACACCGGGCAGTTCTGCGGCGGCTCAAACACCCGCTCCTCCCCCGTGCGCAGTTCCGCCACCGGTCCAATCACGTAGGGGATCACTTCTCCGGCGCGCTTGACCAGCACCCGGTCGCCAATGCGGATGTCCTTCTCCGCGATGTAGTCAAAGTTGTGCAGGGTAGCCTGTTTGACAATCACCCCACCAATCTCCACCGGGTCGAGCATGGCATAAGGGGTCAGCACGCCCGTGCGCCCCACGTTCACGCCGATATCCGCCAGGCGCGTGGTCACCTCGCGCGCCGGGAACTTGAAAGCCATTGCCCCGCGCGGATCCTTGCCCACAAAGCCCAGTTCCGCCGCCATATTGAGATCGTTGAGTTTGATCACGATGCCGTCCGCCTCGTAAGGCAGGCGGTCGCGCCGCTCGCGCCAATCTTCCACCGCCCCCAGCACCCCCTCCAGCCCGGAGAAGTGCTCGACGTCCGGCGATACCGGCAGCCCCAATGCCTTGAGCAATTGCAACTGCCCCCACTGCGTGGTAGGCACAGGCCCGTCGGCAGCCACAATAGCATAGGTGAATAGAGTCAGTGGGCGGGTGGCAGTCAGGCTGGTATCCAGTTGGCGCAGCGAGCCCGCCGCGGTGTTGCGCGGATTCAGGTAGGTGCGCTCGCCGGCTTCTTCCAGGCGTTTGTTCAGTGCATCAAATTCCTTGTTCATCATGAAGGCCTCGCCGCGCACCACCAGCAAAGCCGGCGGTTGGGGGCTTTGCGGGTCCACGGGCAGGCGCAGCGGCAGCGCGCGAATGGTGCGCAGGTTGGGGGTAATATCCTCCCCCACCTCGCCATCCCCGCGGGTCGCGCCCTG
>CAZMMI010000075.1:0-15461 GCA_964567255.1 uncultured Anaerolinea sp. | reverse complement strand
CCACAAACTGCGTCAGGCGCAGCATCTCGGCGGTCACGTCCATTTCACCGCTTTCACCCAGGTCGTCCAGCCAGCGCTGCACCTCAATGTTCATCGCCTGGATATATTTGGTCATGCGTTCGCGCCGGAAGACTTCCTGCAGCACCGGGCGCTGGTTATAGTAGGTCTCTTTGTTGGCCGTAAAAAGCACTTCGCCAATTGACGCTTTGAGGAAGGTGTAAGCCTCCTGCATGTTGAGGCTGCGGTCGGTCTGGGTGTACACGATCTTGTTATATTCGGCCCCACTGACCACAGCCGCGTACTGCGGGCCGAGCTTGATGGTGAAAATATCACCGTGCTCGGCAAATCCGCGCCGGAAGAGATCCTCGCGGCTGCGCATCATCTCCAGGGCGTGGCCCACAACAGGCAAACCGCCCGAAACAAGAGGGGGTGTAGTTACGCTCATGTCGAATTCCTTTTCTCAAGAATTGGTTCGTCTGCGATTGTAATTCTATTCCATGTGCAACTGGGGTGGTCAACCATGTTAGCGAAAAGATCCGGCAAAGATCCGTTTCCGCCACCAATCCACCCTAGATTGATGATAATTGTAGCAGACCTTCTTTCTTTTTCCGATAGCAATGTATATACATCTGGAAAGATCGTTTGCCATGCTATAATTTTCCCGGCACATTCTCCACATGAACACCACTGTTTTATCGACAGGATTGAGTTGAAAAAGAATTTAGAATTTCCAGAAGTTCAGCAAATTTGCGCCGGGCACGGGATTGAAATCAAAGATCTGAAATCAATCATTGGGAGCTTCGGCAAAAGAATATTCATTATCAATCAGGAATTTCTCTTGCGGGTGTCAGAATCTTCCATGGCGCTCGAAAAGGAAAAATTCAAGCGAATAGCAAATCTTCGTTTTGTGCCCAAAATCGTTCACACCGGTTCACTCCAGGGTGAAGCCGGGCCCATCTACTATACCCTACTGACTCTACTGCCGGGTGAGGATCTTGTTCACGCCTATCCAGAGACTACCAAAACGCAGCAAATTCAACTCGGTGGAGACATCGCAGTTTTCTTGGATGCCTTGCAAGATATTTCCGGAACATCCTATGATATTGGGCTGTATGTGCCAGCGATCCGCCATTTTTCGGGTACCTGGCGGGAAGGTCACCAAGAATATTGGCAACGTCTCAAAAAAGAGTCCGAAAAATTGTCATTAAGACCAGACAGCTTCCAGGTTTTCGAAAGAGCATTTCACTTTCTACAGGCAACCGGTGCAGCGTTGGATTTTCAAGCCGGGCCGGTACTGCTTCACAACGATTTTCACCCCCAGAATATCATAATTCATCAAGGGAAATTCTCAGGAGTTATCGATTGGGAGTGTTCGCAGTTCGGTGAAGCAGACTTCGAATTGTGCCACCTCTTCCATTGGTGCCTGTACCCACCCAACCCCAACATCGATTTCAGAACCTTTCTACGCGCTTTTTTCAAGGCTTCACCCAAATGTGCTCAAGTTCCTCACCTTGCACAGCGTCTAACCATTTATCAGATCGAACATGAAATTCAACAGATCATCTGGAATGCCAGCGAAGCTGAATCTTGGAGAGTCCCTCGTCTCGTGCAATGGCTGGACGGAAGGGTAGACGGTTTGTTTAGAGACTTATCTTCATGAACTCTTCCACACCTCGAGAGCGGGAACCTTACCAGCTTCGGTGAGTAGATACAAAATAGGCGCTAAACCAAAATCGGGCGGGCGCGATTTGAGTGGGACATGAATCGCGCCCCAATGAGAGGGGCCCGATCATCTGCCAAACAGCTCACTTGGGATACACCCACTCCATGAACAGCGCGGTCAAATCGCACCCGCAATGGTTTTCGGCCAATTGCCTGAACGCTTCCGAGTTGCCAATGCCCCACTGCTGCGCCTCATAATAATCGCGCAGGAACTGGTCAAACTTGGCCTGCCCCATCTGTTGGGCTAACGCTTCCATGAACAGCGGCCCTCGCCCATAAACAATCGCTCCATATTCTTTGCCCTGGTAGCTGCCAGCGGGCAAACCAATGGGAATCGGTTCTTGACCAACACGCTCCCAACGGCTCAGCCAGGAACTGCGGTAATCCTGCATGGATTGTTGGCCATACCGGTCAAGAAAATACTGGCCGGTAACATATTGCGTGACGGCTTCATCCAGCCAGGGTTCATTCGCCTGGTCATTGCCAACGACATTATAGAACCACTGGTGAACTACCTCATGCGCCACGGTGGCTTCGAGGATGACCGGCGCCGGAAGCCCGCTAACCGTTTCTGCGGGATCGTAGGCCAGATAATTGATTCCCGTGATGCCAGGATACTCAATTCCGGTCGCGCCCTGCATGGGTGTGCTGACCACATCAAATTCGGTGTACGGGTAGGAACCATAACGCGTGCTGAAGATCTCGAGCGCATGGGAAGCCGTATCGAGCGCCGATTGGGCCCCATCACTCCGTTCCGCGAATGCGTAACTATTGACCCTGGTTTCGCCAATCGTTTGGCTGATCACAGAAAATTGCTCGCTGCCCGCCAGGTAGAAATCACGGGCGGGCCCCGCGACAAACGTGACAACCTGATCCTGACCCTGTTCGGATCGGTCAACCTCAACGCCAGAAGCCGCCAGCGTCAATCCGGCGGGCGCGATCACCCGTACCACGTAAAAACTAACATCCTGATATGTGGTGTCCGCATTCGGAGGGACTGTGCCCACATGCCAACCAGCTGCGTCATAGACCGGAATGGCTGGATAAAACCCATCTAACACCAAAATATTGTCAATGTAACCAAACAGGCCGTAGTTGCCCTCGGGTTGGGTGGGTACCTCAACCTGGAAATCCATTTGGAGAATGATCCGCTGTCCTGGCTGCAGGGGCGCAGGCAGGGAGACTCGCAATGTATGCTGGCGCGATTCGTAGGTGGGTTGGATTTCTAAACCGTCCACCATCACCGCTGACACCGTCGATTTTCCACCCCATAGGTTCGGAAACAATTGAAAATAGATGGCATCCAGAGGCGTTTCGTCTTGATTGGTGTACCGCACGCGTTCCTGGCCTTGCAGGCTGGTGAGGTCGTCAGATATCCGCACGTCCAGGTGATACACGCTCGCTCCGGGTAACTGATCGAGAATCGGCTGCGCTTCCTCGATTAAGCCAGCGCGAAAAATGGACCGGTCGTCCCATTGATCCACCATCGGCGCCATAGAAGTCACTGGCGGCGACTTCGAGTTGCAAGCGCTTGCCCCCCACATCACAACAACAAGACACAGCAAGGATCGTTTCATATTCTTGGCTCACTTTCGCCTACCATGATACATCCAGCGCAACCTTGTGTTCAATAGGGACGCCAAGAATCGGTTCGGCTCCCCAAGAACTGCCACGTTTTTTGGGCAAAAAAGAGCCCTATTTCCTAAAAGGCAGGTGGCCAAACGTATTATATAATAGTCAAAATATTGTAAATTAACCGTAAGTATATTGGAAAACTGAACCTGTCCCCGGCTGAGATTCTTTCACCCTGACTGGGAATAAAATATTCAATAGATGAAGGCACCAAGGAGAACATAGATGAGGATCAGACAAGCAACTCACATCGGCCTGGTTGTTCAGGTAGTCATCACATTGCTGTGGATGAATACCGCCGGGGTCCAGGCGGCTCCAACAGGCAGCACAGGCATCCGCCGGGAAATCGTGGGGCCGGTCGGGAGCGTACATTTTGGTGAATCTGTTATACCACTTCCCAACGGAAATATTGTGATTACCGACCCCCTATACAGTGAAGGTGGGAAAATAAGTATCGGAGCAGCTTATCTCTATAACGGGCAAACCGGCGCTCAGATAAGCGTGATCAAGGGAACCACCAATGGCGACAATGTTGGTAGCGGCGTGAAGGTATTGAGCAACGGGAACTATTTGATCATCAGCTCTGGATGGGATAACAATGGGAAAATGAATGTTGGAGCCGTCACCTGGGCCAGCGGCAATCTCGGCGTTAACGGTGTGGTCTCCGGTGCCAACAGCCTGGTGGGCAGTACCGCAGGTGACAATGTTGGCCAAGAAAACATAACTGTTCTGAGCAATGGAAACTATGTCGTCCGCAGCCCTTTATGGGATAACGGCGATGCAATAAATGCCGGGGCTGTCACCTGGGGCAGCGGCACGAGTGGCGTCAAAGGGGAAATCTCTGCCGCCAATAGCCTGGTTGGCGACACCGTGAATGACTTTGTTGGCAACAACGTGACGGCGCTGAGCAATGGAAACTATGTGGTCAGCAGCCCGAATTGGAACAGTAGCAGGCTTAACGTTGGGGCTGTCACCTGGGGCAGCGGCGCCACGGGTGTCACAGGGAAGGTCTCCACCACCAACAGCCTGGTGGGCAGTTCGGATAATGACAATGTCGGCAGCGTGGTTAAACCACTGAGCAACGGGCATTATGTGGTCATCAGCGAGAATTGGGATTATGGCGCTATCCAGAACGTGGGGGCCGTCACCTGGGCCGATGGTGAAAGCAGTTTCAACGCGGCAGTCTCTGAGGCCAACAGCCTGATCGGCAGTTCGGATAACGACAACATAGGCAGCAGCCGTATAAAGGAACTGGCTAACGGGGATTATGTGATCATCAGCCCCATGTGGGACAACGATACCGTCGTAGATGCCGGAGCCGTCACCTGGGCCAGCGGCACCGCTGGCGTCGCAGGGTCAATCACCGACAGCAATAGCCTGTCGGGCTATACTACGAGTGACCAAATTGGCAGTGGCGGCGTGACGCCTCTGACCAACGGTCACTACGTGGTCAGTAGCCCCAATTGGAACGATGGCTGTGGAGCAGCCACTTGGGGCAGCGGCGCTGGTGGTATCAGCGGGCCAGTTTCCTCAACAAACAGTCTGGTGGGTGATCTTGCAAGCGACAATGTCGGCCTGGGTGTAACAGCGCTCACCAACGGCCACTATGTGGTCCGCAGCCCTTTATGGGATAACGGCGGAGTCTCAAACGTTGGTGCCGCCACCTGGGGCAACGGCACGAGCGGTGTCATAGGGACTGTCTCTGCCGCCAACAGCTTGGTAGGCAGCCAGGCAAATGATCAAGTTGGCTATGGCGTGACGCCGCTGAGCAATGGAAACTATGTCGTCCGCAGCGCCCATTGGAAGAGCGGCGGAGCCTCAAACGTTGGAGCCGTCACCTGGGGTAACGGCACGAGTGGCGTCACAGGGGTAGTCTCTGCCACCAACAGCTTGGTAGGCAGCCAGGCAAATGACTATGTTGGCGAAGGCGTGGTGCCACTGCCCAACGGGAACTATGTCGTCAGCAGCCCCGGATGGAACAATGGCCCGATAGAAAGGGCTGGAGCAGTCACCTGGTGCAGCAGCACCAGTTGCGTCGGCGCGGTGGTTTCCGCTGACAACAGCCTGGTGGGCAGTGCTGCGGGTGATTCTGTTGGTTTTCTCGGCATATTGTTACTGAGTACCGGGAATTACCTGGTCATCAGCGATAGTTGGGACAACGGCGCGGCAACAAATGCCGGTGCCGTTACCTGGGGCAACGGCACTAGCGGAATTACAGGGGCGGTCTCCCCAGCCAACAGTCTGGTAGGCAGTACTTCGGAAGATACTGTCGGATCTGATGGTGTACGGGAAATAAGCGATGGAAAATATGTAGTACTCAGTTATCTGTGGGACAATGGCGCCGTCCAAAACGCCGGAGCAATTACCCTGGCGGGCAGGGCGGGTGTTACCGGGCTCGTGAATTCCAATAACAGCGTGCTGGGAACGGTGGAAACTTCCTACGGACTAACCATGGGATGGGATTACGATACCACCAACCAGCAGCTTGTGGTTGGCCTTCCTGCAGAGAACAAGGTGGTCCTGTTCTACACACAAGAGGTAGTCTACCTGCCCCTCCTAAGTAGATAACCGTAACGGGCTAAACAAGATAAAAATATTCATAACATCCCACCGAGTAATTCCCTGGTGGGATGTTTTATTTGCCCGGCGTTATGGCTCTCAGTTGGATCGCACGGCGAACGCACCCAAATGACTCAGCAACAAGTGGCTATGCGCTATTTTGGTGACTTTCGCCGTCACATGCGGGTGAACATTGCCCAGACCGCCCTGGATGCGCTGCGAGTCATCGATTGGCCGTCGCCAACCTGGGTGTCGAACCGGCTGTCTGCATGGGCGGGGCCAATCCATGGGCGAGAACATCGCTATCACCGCTGCTGGAATCGGCCACGCACCCGCCGCGTCGCTGCGGTCGCATCCCCCCCTGATTGGCTGCGCCCCGGCACGATGGATCTGACCCGACCAGAGCATCCTCCCCTGCCCACCGGCGCGCCGGACGCTTATGCGCGCAAGTTTTACGAGTTGTTCAATCCCATCACCCACTTGGCAAACTACGCACACGCGCCGGAGATCCACTTTGTGAACGGCAAGAAAGACGATCACGTTCCGCCCGAAGCTTCTTTCCGCTTCAAAGCCGCCCTGGCCGAGTTGTATCCGCAGGCCGCCGAGAATATCACTATTGATCTGCTGCCCGGCCAGGACCACGGCAGTATCTGGACCGTCTCCGATCAATGGTGGCCAGAACTGGTAGCCTGGCTGGCGCGACCGCTCGGACAGCAAAATTAGCTTCACAAGATTTAGAGAAACAAAGATAAGCTCTCTTGCCATTCGATCACATGCCCTTTCTATCTCTGATTTAAGAACCATCCTTGACAAACCACCTCCAATTCTGTACAGTAATTCTGTACCGGATTGGAGAAAATTATGACAATTCAGACTACATATACTCAAGCCCGCGACGGGCTAGCAAAACTACTGGATCAGGTAACACATAACCGCGAAGTAGTTGTGATCCACCGCCGTGGCGAAGAAGATGTAGCAATGATTGCCGCATCGGAACTGGAAAGCTTGCTGGAGACCGCCTATTTGCTGCGCTCGCCCGCAAATGCCGAACGCCTCCTTTCTGCACTTGGGCG
This sequence comes from uncultured Anaerolinea sp., assembly GCA_964567255.1. Lineage (GTDB taxonomy): Bacteria > Chloroflexota > Anaerolineae > Anaerolineales > Anaerolineaceae > Anaerolinea. The sequence goes on along the minus strand of CAZMMI010000075.1, from coordinate 8,475 downwards.
AGCTTTAAAAAATGAGGCCCAACCTCTCACAGTGGATGCTTTGCGTCGTGAGGTTGACCTTGAGTAAAAAAGTGCGCGTGGCAGTCTTCCAACCTGAGTTCATTGAAGACTTACGGTTTTGGGTTGAAACTGACCGAAAACTTGCGATTAGGGCATTCGACTTGATCGAGGCGATATTAAGAGACCCCTTCGAGGGAGTTGGAAAACCCGAACCACTTAAATATCTGACTCCAGGGGCGTGGTCAAGGCGGCTGACACAAGATCATCGAATAGTCTACCTGGTTCGGGATGATCAAATCGACTTCCTGCAAGCAGGATACCATTATTAAAGTTCAGCCAACAAAATCAATTGCGCCTCACTCAAATCTGGAACCATCCACGCGCACTCTCTGGAAGCATCTCAACCGTGTGGTGCAGTCCACAAACACCCGTCATCGCCGGGATCACTCCGTGCGTTGGATGTGTAACCGCGGTAGTACCATCTCGATTGGCTGCCCGGCCAGGATCATGTCAGTATCTGGGAGGTCTCCGACCAAGCGAGCTGATCTTAGCGAAAGACATGGGCAAAACCATTACATCCCAATAGGTTGCTTTCTACACCCACAATTCTGAAGCTTTCACCAATTTTCTAAGGGTGGAAATAGAGATTTAGCTAACAGGAGAATTTTATTCATGAGCAACATTGAAGACAATTTAATGCCTAACGAAAAAATCCTCTTTAAAGGTGCATAAGCGGCCTGCGTCGAGCTGAAAAAATAAAACAGATGTATGATAGATGTATCCAAAAGGATGATTCCACGCCGAAGAGGTAAAACAAATGGGTCAATCTCATGAGCCTAACGCATCTGCAGATGAGGGGCCAAATCTGCGCACAGACGCCAGGTATGCCGCGATCGCTCGTAAATTGATATGGAATGAGTTTTCACCGACCGCTGTGGAGGTGCCGTCGAAATATCGCATCCTTCATCCCTGGCGAGCGCTAAAACTGATCAAGATCCGGTCTGAAAATTATGGGTGTCAAAAGCTGGAACACCTGAACTTGATGGATACCACCATCCTGGGATCGATGAAGATGTTCACGCTTTTTATCCGTCCCGCGTATGCGTACAACCTGCCGATGTTTTCGCTGGATGCAATGATCGCAGGTGATTCCAGAACGTTCGCACTGGAGCTTATTGATCCCGCGGACACAACCGCGGAAGCCTGGGACTCCATTTATCGCGGCCTGCTCCTCTGGCAGGAAAAGACGGCTGCCATGGAACATCTTCCGATCAGCGAATGGACGAGACCGTTACTGCATCCAGCCAGCATCCTTGTCAAGACCAAGTCCAAAGATGATGCCCTGCTGCTGGACATTTCCCGGGCTTATCTGGAAGCGTTTGTGCAAATGGCGCGCGCTGCCCAACCACTGGACGAGGCTCAATGCAGCGTTCAACGGCAGGCGAAGGAAGGCTATGTGAACGAACTGCTGTCCAGGGGCGGGCCGGCGGTGAATGTCTTCAAGATTTTGCTGGGGCAGGCCGGGCAGCAGGAGTTTGTCCGCCAGGTGATGTTTGGAGTCAGGGTAGGATAAGATTCATGTTAATTTACATTAAAAAGAAGAATATTGAATATCGGCACAGTGATAGGTACAGGGGGAACTAAAGAAAGTTTTCGGGGCATTTCCGACCCAATAGGCGTGAGAAGAAAGATCAATCAAATCATCGAAGGTTACAATCAGTATCAACAAAGGATTTCTAATCAACGGGCAACTGGGTAAGTACTTGCAGTTACATTTAGCGTCGTAAGGCTCATACAGTTCCATTTCGCAGTGAGCGATCAAGGGAACGTGAAGGACGTGCAAGGTGAGTCGGTAGGAGTGGTGCCAGGCTGCCGGCGAGCAGAGCCAGCAGAAGTGCGAGGATCGGGAGAATCGGCTGCTTTCGTTTCTTCTTGAGTGGGATAGCGGTCTGCTCCATGTGTACTTAAGGCCAGTGGTGTGCTCGGTGGGGGATCCCCCTGGACATCGAGCGCGTTATTGGTCACTCGTTAGTGAACATGAAAAGCGATCCTGGACCAGCGTTGAATTTATTCTGGCCGCGTTACGGGGAGCCGGCGCGTGAGGCGATGTGGCCGTAGGTGGCCGAAATCGGTCAGGCGCGGCATTTATTGACCTCACCCCGGTCACAACACAGATTTAGTGGGTAGCAGTGCCCTTCTCCCGAAACGGGAAAGGAGTCAGGGGTGTGGCTTTTATGGCCCCGTCCGCAACACCAGCGGCAGAAACAGCCGCACCAGCGGGGCAACCGTGCCCGTGCCCTGGATCGCAAAGGTGTAGGGGTTCTCATCGGCGTCATTATTGGCGATGATGACCACAGCCTGGCGCAGCCCGGAAGCCTGCGGGGTGAACGCAACCGTGAAGCTGACCGATTCCCCGGCGGCAACCTGCCCGGCTGGCTGCGCGAGCACGGCAAAATCGCCTGCCTGCGCTCCAACAATGGCTACCACCGGATTGCCGGTCAAATTCAGCGCAGCGTTGCCGGTGTTATGGACCGTGAAAGTGTGCTGCACCATCCCGCCCGCGATTTCCGCGCCGCCGAATTCGCTGCCGTCTTCTGTGCCCGGCAGGCTATCGCCGCTGGGAATCGACACGCTGTTCCCGCGGACGTCGATTTCAGGCGCGGTGGGGGCAACCGTGCCCGTGCCCTGGATCGCGAACGTGTAGGGGTTCTCGTCGGCGTCGTCATTGCCGATCCGGACCGTGGTCTGGCACAGACCGGCGGCCTGCGGGGTGAACGCAACCGTGAAGCTGACGGACCCACCAGCGGCCACCTGCTCATCTGGCTGCTCGACGACCCAAAAATAGTCCGACTGCCCCCCGCTGATGGCCACGCCGTCCAGGTTCAGCACGGCGTCGCCCGAATTGTGGATCGTGAAGGTGTGCTGCGCCATCCCGCCCCCGGCTGATATGCTGCCAAATTCGGTCCCGTCTTCCGTACCCGGCAGGTTGTCTCCGCTGGCGATCGGCACGCCGTTCCCGGTGACATCCATCTCCGGCGCGGTGGGGATCACCGTGCCCGTGCCCTGGATGGCAAACGTGTAGGGGTTCTCGTCGGCGTCGTCGCTGGCGATGCTCACCACGGCCTGCCGAAGCCCGGCGGCCTGTGGGGTGAACGCAATTGTGAAACTGACGGACCCACCAGCGGCCACCTGCGCAGCCGGCTGCGCGAGCACGGCAAAATCGCCGGCCTGCGCGCCTTCAATCGCCACCACGGGGTTGCCGGTCAAGTTCAGCGCTGCCGCACCGGTGTTCTCGATCGTGAAGACCTGCTCCACGGACGCGGCGGCCAGCTCAGCCGCGCCAAAATCGGTGCCGTCCCAGGGTGCGGGCACCGCGTCGCCATCGAGGATAGCCGCACCGTTGGCGCGCACGTTCATCTCCTGCATTATGATCGCGCCGAATTCCCAGGCACCCAGATCCACCGCCGCGTTCCCGTCGCCGTCGCCGTCCCACAGCCGCAGGTGGGCGTCCAGGTCGAGCGCGCCGATGGACACACCCGACGGGTCGCCGCTGTCCACGCCCGGTGAGCCCGCCTGCAACCGGTAATCGCTCGCCGAAGGATCCGCAAAGAGCGGATTCTGGTAGAAGTTGCCGTTTGCACCCGTAAAGCGCGCGTCGCCCAGGATGTTGTAGGCCACCACATCCGGCACCAGCGATCCGCGGATCGCATCGCTGCCCGCGTTGCCCCACAGGATCGAGTTGGTGAAGCTGACCCCGGTGATGGTGTTGCTGTTGTCCTTGGTGTTGATGTTGATACCCCCCGCCCACGAATTGCCGTTGTCCACCAGCGTCTGGTTGGTGATGGTCACGTCGTGGATGGTGTTGTTCGGGCTGCTGGAGGTTTCGCCGTGCAGCAGGATGCCGGCATCGGCGCAATCATACACCGCGTTACTGCGCAGGGTGACGTGTTCGAGTTTGTTATTATAGGCTCCACCCGTCCCGGCGGACAAATAGATACCGTTCGCCATGCACGAATGGATCAGGTTGCGCTCAATCAGCACGTTGGAGATGGCATTGTCGTGAGCGCTGTAACCGGTGGCGCCGCTGAACTGGATGCCGCCGGTGCTGATCACGTTGCCCGTGATGGCGATGTTGTTCACCTGGTTGCCAAAGGAATACATGCCCGATTCGACCACCACCTCGATGGTCACATCCTGCCCGTCCAGCCAGTTGTCGGCGATGAGGATGTTTTCGGTGATGTTGTTGTTGCAATTGACCTGATTGGAGGCGTCGATCAGGATGGTGGTGTTGATGTGGTTGCTCATGTGATTGCCGCGGATCTCGACGTCGCGGACAGCGTTGTTCGAAAGGCCAAACCACGAAGCCGGCGAGATGAAGACGGCGTTATAGTAGCCGGGGTTGTTGATGATGTTGGAGAGAATTTTGATCCCTTCCACCTGGTTGTTGCTCGCGCCGTCACCCATGCCGGCATGCACCGAAACGCCGCCGCCGCTGTTGTGCAGGTTGTTCTCCACAATTTCTACGTTGCGAATGGCCGAATTGCCCATCTGCCACATGTTCAGCTCAACTGCATTCATCGCGCTGGAGAGGTCGTTTTGATACACGATGATCCCGCTGACGGCCGGTTTGCCGTTGGCCGGGTCGGGGCTGATGGAAACGGCGTGCTTGGCAAAGTTGCGCACGGTAAAGCCCCGGATGAGCACGTTTGAACCGCCGTACACTTGAAAACCAGTGTCGCGCGCCGAACCCGTGCCATCGAGGGTGATATCGGGGCTGCCGTCGGCGTCGATGTCGCCGTCGATGAGCAGGTTGCCTTGTTCAAGCGCGGGCACGCCCGCCAGCGTGCTGACCTGCGCGCCGCTCAGCGCCGGGGCAAAGCGGATGATGTCGAACTCAGCGCTGGCCTCGGAGGCAATCATCGCCTCGCGCAGCGAAATGCCGTCGGGGCCCGGGTTGGCGATCAACGCCGCCGGGCTGGACAGGTCACCGTTGAGATCCTCGCCTGCGTTCGAAACGATGAGGGTTTCGCCCTCAGGCGCGGCGATCTGGTTCAGCAGCGGGCTGCACTCCGGCGCGCACTGCGCCAGGTAGGCCTCCCAACCGGCGGGTGCCGGGGGTTGGGCCGAAACGGCGCTCAAATTCGCTCCGGCAGATGGAAACGACATCAGACCAATCAGTCCGAAAGCACAAATTGCGTGCCACCAAGAAAACTTGTTCTTCATTGTTCGCCTCGTTGATGGGAATTGAAAGATACCCGGATGCCACGTGGAATAAATTTCACCACGTTTTTCACCTCAGAGGGGTGATGGTTGTGCCGGAACTTATTTAATATTAGCATATCTCTTCCATTTCACAGAAACGCTGTGAGTTTGTTGGCGAAGTCACACTGTGGCGGCTAAAGCCTGGAAATTTGGACGCTCACCCAGCAACCAATCGAAGATTCTGGCGAAGTTCAGAGCAGCGGCAGTGGCAAATACAGTATATGCTGAGGTGATCGATAAGGCGGGAAACGCAAGTTTCACAGATGCAAGAATATATTTTGGTGAAATGAACCAGGTTTTTCTGCCGTTAGTTTTGAAATAAGAAATGCCCTTGGATAACGGAAAAAGTAGGAAGCGGGGAGCGGGGATAAAATAAAGTCGATATATGCAGCCGGTGTAAACCCCGTTGTGGTCGTGAGTAGGAGTGGGGGAGCGAAAGCTGCGGCGGAAAAAACTTACGCTTTCGATAAGAACCCTATCGAAAGCATGTTGCGAAGGCGATAATTGGGAAAAATCGGCTCTAAAGCAAGTGCAGCGGTTACAATCGTCCAATGTGGATGCGACCATAAAAAAAGTGTTATCTGTCTTTGAGCGCAGCATTCCGAGTGCAAAGAAAAATGCGGTGATGAGGATTGAGGCTACAACAGACCTCTCCCCCACCGGAAGTTTTTTTTATGACTCTCTCCTGTTTTTGGCAGGAATTTCCTCATAAGAATAAAAGGAACCAAATCATGGTGTACGAAATTCAAACCATTCCCTTAAAAGTGCCCTGTTATCTGGTGAAAACCGGCAGTGGATTTTTCTTGATCGACGCTGGCGATTCTTCTGATTGCGCCAATCTTGAAAAAGCATTGGGCCAGGCAGGTGTTAAACCTGGAAACCTGAAACTGGTTCTACTGAGCCACGGCGATTTCGATCATGCCGGGAATGCCGCTTTCTTGCGGCAAAAATATGGCGCGAAAGTCGCCATGCATGCAGAGGACGTGGAAATGGTCAAACGCGGGGATCAGGGCTGGAACCGCAAAGCCAGGGCAGACCGCGTCACTCTCTTTGGAAAAATCATCATTTTCGTCTCATCACAATTTGTGAAACCGGGCAGTTTCAATCCATTTAGCCCAGACCTTATTGTGAATGACGGAGATGATCTTTCTAAGTACGGTTTTGAGGCCAAAGTTCTGCATCTACCCGGGCATTCCAAGGGTTCCATCGGCGTACTCACTACGGACGGCGACCTGTTTTGCGGCGACCTGCTGATGAATATGTTCAAACCTGAACCTCATTTTATGATCGACGACATGGCAGATTTTCATGCCAGCATCGAAAAGTTGAAGACTTTCAGGATAAAAGCCGTTTACCCCGGGCATGGCAAGCCGTTCCCGATGGATCGTTTTCATCCCCCATCATAAAATATCGGGTCAAGCGTCAAAATCCGGCCTCAGAGACATCCAGTTAGGTTGTGCCTGAGATCTGTTTCAACCTATCAATGTGGTTTGTTATCCTCATACTAGCGAGAATTTCAAGTCGTATAAAGCACCAGCGATATATCAGATCAATTGACATGTTTCTAGGCAAGGGATTGACAATGTAGATTTCCATTTCTGGATTGAAAGTGTGATCCCGTTGACGTCGGTTCCGCTCATCTGTGATTTACAGAAATTTTTTCGGGTGCTATTTCCTGCTTGACTCTGAACGATCGCAACGTTATTATATTTTTATGAAATATATTTAGTATAAATATATTTGATAGAACCTAAGATCAATGCTGAACACCGCCCGGCCTGTTCAAACAGCAATCGACAAAGGGTAGGAGATCCACTCGAGGAGCCACACCATGATACCTCGCTCCATCCGTTGGAGCATGTGGGCTTACGAAAAACTTCTACGTGCCTATCCACCCGGATACCATGCTCGCTTTAGCGAGGAGATGCACCAGGTCTTTGCCCTCCTTTGCCGAGACAGCTATGCGGATCAGGGCGGAGCCGGGATCGCCGCTCTGTGGCTGCCAACGCTTTTTGATTTGGCCTGGACAGCCGTTTTCCAGTGGATTAACCAGTTCAAACAAATAAGGGGACCAGATATGCAAACAACCATCCGTGTTTTACAAAAACCCGGTTTGCTGCTCTTCGGCGTCGCCTGGTGGGGCCTGGGGCTGAGTTTCTTTGTCGGATCGTGCGGTCTGCTGGAAAAAATCCTCACCTTTGCTGCCTGCCTGCCGCTGAGTTATATCTTTGTCTGGGCCAGCCGCAAACTCCCTCTCGCTGCTGCGGGAACGGTGGCGCTCCTGACTGCTGCTGGGCTGTCGACTGGTTTCCTGTTCCAACTGGAAGCAAGCGCCAAAGGAGCTGGCTGTGCATCGGGTCTCTTTTCACCTTATTTTGTCTTTACCGCCAGTTTTTTCTGCGCAGCCCTGCTCCTCTCCATGGCAGCCCGACGCATCTTCGTCTCTCCCTTGGCAGAGGAAACCACTGGCCCAGGCAAGAACTGGAGTAAAGCTGCCTTTCTGCTTCTGGGCCTGGCCATCCTTGTACTGGGGAAAAGTATCCACACGTTCTACTGGCTCATGGTCTGGGACAGCACGGTTGATCCACTTGGGTTCATCTGGCTCATCCCGAGCATGGTTCACGCAATTTTCGCTGGCCTGCTCTTGATCATCACCCTCCCCGGGCGGGTGAAATGGGGTGGTGTGGGCTTCATCGTTGTCGTTTCCCTGCTCCTCTTTGGGGCCGCCAACCTGGCTCAGCAGGTGGATTTCCGCGCCCTTACCAACACGCGATCCGAGCGGATCACTCAGGCAATCGAAGCCTACCACATCCAGGAGGGCAGCTATCCGGTTTCGCTGCGCCAGCTGGTCCCCTGGTACACTCTTTCGGTTTCAGAGCCGGTGGTGATTGCTACCTTAGGATGGTGTTATGAAAGCGGGGCTGGGTATTATCGCCTGGCATATACCAGCCGTAGTCATTGGAGCGATCCGAACCTATTTGCCGTAATCGCCTCCAGCGCCGGGGATGTTTCCTCCCTGCCGCCCGCCTGCGGGAAGGAGATCTCCACTTACCAGGCAAGGATGAGCCAGCCCCCGCCGTCGCCCCTGAGTGGGATCTCTCTTACTGGCGCGCTGGCCCTGGGCGCGATCCCCGCCGGTTTGGTGGTGCTGGTGGCGCTTTACCTTCAACGGCGCAGCCCAATAGAAGCCGCTTCACAGCGGATGTTCCTCTT
>CAZMMI010000074.1:0-15750 GCA_964567255.1 uncultured Anaerolinea sp. | reverse complement strand
AGCTGCTGCACCTGAAGGTGCCCAATCACGGCAAGTTGTTCAAGGCGCTGGAGGCTGTGTATATGGGGGAGGATCGGTAAAGCCTTCTTGTGCGCCATCGTTGGTTATAGATTTTGCTGTAGTAGTTTAGACTTAATCTGACATTCCTACCAAAGTTATTAAAACAGCAAAAGGAGTTTCAGAATGACCGTTGATGAAAAGCTAATCAAAACAAAGGTTGGCTAAGCACAAGGGTTTGCTCGATCAGACCTACTGAAATATATCCGCGACAACATAACAATTGAATAGTCGGGTAAACCCGCGAAGCACCTTCCGAGTATGGTATAGGGAATCAAAACAGCCGCGGCTGTGATTATTCCAACCTAGCTTCAGGTCACGGGAAGGCGCAAATGAACCTTTTCTTCAATAGATGGCGCGCGCGCTGCGTCTCAATTGGTTTTTTATCTGTAACGACATTGCCCACGGTTATCACAGGATAAGGAACAAATCAAGTTGGCCGAACGTCAAGCAAGAATACAGCACGCTTCCTATCCGATACAAATAGGGGGTTTTCGAAAAACAGTTTTCCATCTCCCCTTCATAATAATCTTATAGCAATTACTAAAAACTCCGATATGTATTTTTGGTATGACGGATCATCAACCTCTAACTCGAGTGCTAGTATTTCTCTAAAAGAAAGACGGAGGTATTCGAATTTAACAATCCTTTATCGCCAGATCGAACAAGTTTATTCGTTGTCACTCAAGATGGGTCAGTTCTCGTTTATCAAATTTAACCAAAAGTTTATGAAAACACTATGGATCAAAGAAGAATACTTACAACAAATCCTTGAGGAACGTAAGACCATCGAGGTCAGAGTAGGGTACAGTAATATCCGCAAGTTGAAGATCGGCGATATGCTGCTCCACGAAGACCCAGACCAAACTGCTCCGGATATACCAAGCGATCAACTACTCTCTGCAATACGCAGCCTCTACTCGCCTGGACAAGAAATAATAAGCGTGTTTGTTTTAGGGATTGCCCCGACACTTGAACAATGATCACCAGAAATTGTGTAAGGGAAAGTCGCTGATAGAATGAATATCTCATTAAATGACACCCCAATGAAGACGAACCGTCAGACAAACCTCATTGCGTTTTGTGCTTTATTTTTGTCTCTAGCTGCCTGTACAGCTGTTCCTCCAACTAAAGTGATTCCCACCGGAACACCAACTAGAATGGCAACTGCCGCCCCCTTGCCTCCGCCACAGACCCTTTATCTGGGTGTGCTGGGAAAAGGGTCGGCTTGGGATATGGCCTGGTCTCCGGATGGAAATATGCTAGCGGTGGGCAGTTCAGCGGAAGGATTTATTTACGATACGCACACCTGGCAGCTGCTCCAGACCATACCAGTCAATACGCTGGAAACGAAGGGAGTCCGAGCGCTTACTTTTTCTGAGGATGGGAACAGCGTCCTGTTCTCCCAGCGGACCGGCAAGACCCCGCCGCTGCGCTATGATCTTAAGTCCAACACGATCAGTTCTCTTTTTGAAAACAAAACCTTTGAATCAAACCAACCACCCGTTTTTGCCCATGATGGGAAATCTTTTGCTTCAACCAATTATGTTTGCGACAAAAATAGTGGTGGAGCATGCCACTTCACCCTTAAACTTCACGATACCACAACAGGCAGCCTGCTTTATCAATTGCTTGATGATGTGGCTACAAAAAACAATGGCATCCAGTCGATTGTCTTCAGCACAGACGATAAAATTCTCGCGGCGGGAAATGGTGAAAACCTGGTTCGCGTATGGGACATATCAGGCAGTAAATTGCTCTACGAACTGCGGCACGATAGTGGAATTTCTGATCTTGCTTTTCATCCCAACAATGCTGTACTGGCCTCAGCCAGCCAAGATGCAACAGTGCGTTTCTGGGATGCGCAGACCGGAAAAAATATATTCGTCTTACGCGGTTTTACCAAGGCCATTCAACATATCGCTTTCGTCCAGGGTGGAAAAAATTTGCTTGTCGGCCTACATGATGGCACTTTCTTGGAATGGTTACTTGATGAAAAAGGCCTTCCTACCCAAAAATTGAATACCGCGCTGAACCCCGGCGCGCAGTTAGGTGAGTACGGTTTTGAACCCATCCAAACGACGATGAAAATTAGCCCGGATACGACCCAGATGGCGATTCTGGTCAATTCCAATATTCAAATCTGGGATCTGAAAGCAGGCAAACGGGTTCTTACAATCCCGGAATTCAATGGGAAAATTACCGCAATGGCCCTGAGCCCAGATAGTAACCTGCTTGCGGTCGGCGACAATAATCTACACCTGTGGAAGGTGAAGCCCAAAAAATATGTGGCTACGCTGGAAATCAACAGTCATTCAATAACGAATATCGCCTTTCGTCCTCAGACCCAGCAAGTTGCAGTTCTCACGGAAGGCGGTGCAGTACAGATCTGGGACATCAGCGGGCTTCAAAGCGTTCTGCAAATCAAGACTACTTTGGATTGGAATAATAGCTCCCTGATCGCCTTTTCTCCTGATGGAAACCAATTGGCAACAGCCGGTTGGGGGGATGTCCGAATATGGAATGCTACCTCCGGTCGTCTCCTGCAAAAGTTTGCCGTGGGTGGAGGCGAGCCGTGTGGATTAAGCTTCGGTCCGGATGGGAAGCAGTTGATCTTTGTTGGAGAAAGGGAGCTATGGCGTTGGGACATCTCTACCGGGAAAGCTCTTTACACGGTCCAATTACCCGATCACAATATCTGGTCCGCAGCGTTCAGTTCCGAACGGATGGTTTTCGGAAAGGGAAACGCTGGGCCATTTATGTTCTTTGATCCGCTTACTGGCCAACACCTGTATGATTTTGCGGAAGGGCGCGGCGGCAACCGGGTAGCGCTCAGCCCCGAAGGGCGCTTGTTGGCCCGCTCAGACTATCGGAAGATCCTGCTGGCAGACGGCATCTCTGGAAAAGCGCTGCTCTCGCTGGACTTTGATCTTACCTACTTCCTTTCGATCAGCTCAGACGGACGGCTGCTACTGGCCAGCTCGTATGAGAATACCACCCATGTTTGGGATATTTCCGCGCTCACACGCCAGGCAGGCAGTATGCCGCCTGAAACTGCAACACCCAAGCCCACACTCTCACCAACCCCGACGGTAACGCCACTCCCGGTGAAGCCGCTTGTCGTGCAACCACAAACGCTCCCTTCACCACAACCAGGCGCCATTACCGCAGCGAATGCTGCCAATCTACAACCCCTTGGGACGATCGGATTGGGGCATGCAGAGACGGTGGTTTGGTCGCCGGATGGAAAACTGCTGGCGATAGGAGGGAAACCAGGAATCTACATTTTTGCAACCGGCGCATCAAAGCCCGCGCACTTCCTACCAACCGGCGGAATGGTTTTGACGATGGCTTTCAGTTCAGATGGCAAACGACTGGCCGGGCAGATCGAGCTTTCCACGGCTGAAGTATGGGACGTTCCCAGCGGCCGTAGCCTGTACAAATTATCGCTGGATGGTGCCAGTTGCTTATTCAAACATTTAACTTTTAGCTCGGATGGGCAGACCCTCTCTTCATCCGATTGTACGGGGATGACTTCTACCTGGAGCGCAGCCGATGGGCAGTTGCTGCGCAAAGAGCACAGTCAGAATGAGGATGGCAACTTACATCCTGAAAGTTTGACGGTTGAGCGGGAAACCAAACGCGCCCGTTTGCTGGATACATCGAATGGCCAGATCCTCAAAACGTTTGAGTACCCGGATCGGATTCCTGTGGGGACCCTATTCAGCCCGGATGGAAAAACGCTGTTGATCTGGTTCACCCCATATGAAGTTGGACACTCTGGGGTTTATATTCCAGCAAGCAATGGTGAAACCTTTGCGCAGCTTTGGAATATCCCCCCTGGAGAAGACCCCACGCTGAAAGCTACCATCCAACCCGGCAAATGGTATCGTAATTTGGAAGATTATTTCGATTTTCAGGCAGCCTGGTTCACCCCAGACAGTCGCCGGCTGGTCACTGCCTCCGGCGATGGCCAGGTACAGCTCTGGGACACGGCTTCCGGGCAGATCCTTCACACCCTGCCCGGTCGCGATCCATTCCTCTCGCCGGATGGTCAACATCTCGTGTCGTTACAGGGAAACGGCCTGCTACATGGATGGGACATCGCTCCCGGCCAGGATCCGGTCAATACCTGGACGATCGAAGGGTTTAGCGACAGCCTATCTTTCTTGCAGTTTACCACCCAGGAGAAAGAACTGATTTCAGGGTCCAATAACGGGCTGCGCGTGTGGTCCCAGGAACAAGGAATATTACCCACCGATTACAATCTCATCGAATTCCCAGGCGGCGCAGTAGATGCAATATCCGCCAGCCCAGATGGAAGACTCCTGGCTTACAGCAGATCCGGTAAATTGATTCTAGGCAAGAACAACTCACAAGATCAACAATGGCATCTCCTCAACCAGACCGCTAAGCCCTTACCATACTATTACACAGTCACCCTGACTTTTTCGCTAGATAGCAGGCTATTCGCCTCATCTGACCCAGATATGTTGGTGCGGGTCTGGTATCTTGATCAAGCGACGCACATAGAATTAGCGCCGGATCTTTATCCCCAAAACTTGCTATTTAGTCCAGATGGTAAGCTGCTGCTGATATCAGGAAGCAGGACCACCATCGAACTCTGGGATACACAAACGGGAGAGCGGGTCAGGCAGTGGGATGTACTGGGATCATGTGCCGCCTTTCATCCAAATGGTACGATACTGGTTTCTGCCAATTATGAAACTGGCGCGTTGCGGTTCTGGGATATTCAGAGCGGAAAACTTCTGCGTATTGCGCAAGGATCACCTGAAGTGAAGAACATGGCATTCAGCCCGGATGGAAGCTTGCTCGTGATCACCAGTTATTCGGGCATGGAGTTTTGGGATGTAGCGGCGGGACATTTGCTGCGGAAGGTCGATAACGCGCAAAATCCCCAGGCTTCCAACTATGATCATCCGGCTTTTTCACCAGACGGGAAAATCCTGGTTGTCAGCACATCAGGCGGGAGAATTCAATATTGGGGGCTACCTAAGGAACAATAGCCTTCCATTTGCCGGATGATAAAAAGGTCCTATTCAATGCTATTTCATCGAAAAGTAATCCTTATCTTCCTTTTCTGTCTCATTTTGCTTTTCGGAACTGCTCTTTCAGCCTGCTCAGTACGAACGCAGGTACCCACCCCTTCCCCAGTGCTGCCTTTCCCCTCCAACACTTCCAGCCCTTCGCCCACGCAGCTGCCGGTTGCCCACGAGATCGCTCGCCTAGGAAAAGGCACGGCAGATGGCATCGTCTGGTCCGCAGATGGGAAGCTGCTCATAGTAGGCGGGTCGCTTGGGTTTTATTTTTACAATGCAGAAACTGGGCAGATGGTGAAGCAGATAAAACCTGCACCGGAATTTGAAAACACGCAGCGCGAGAAGTTCTTTCTTAACACCGATCAAAAACACCTGACCTATTTCAGATTTAAGCAGGTCATACAGCAAGATCTATCCACGGGCCAGGTGGCTCTGTTTGACCAAGATATCCAATTCCTCCGTGTTGATCAGTATGATCAAACATTGGCATTTGCTGGATGGGCCGAGAAAGAGAAGGAACTTCGCTATCCATTACGAGTGATGGACCTGGAAAGACAAACGGTCTTATTAAGGTTGATGGAAGATAACCCGGTTCCCATTCAAGTAGTAAAGATCAGCCCAGACGGCTCCACTCTGGCTGTGGCAACGGCAGATCACCTCATTCATCTATTTAATCTAGACAACGGGGAGCCACTAGCCATCCTGCCAGGGCACGATGCAGAGATTACCAGCCTGGATTTTAGCCCAGACGGGACGCGCCTTGTATCCGCCGGCGCGGATGCGAAGCTGCATATCTGGAATCTGGGAACCGGTCTGCTGATCCAAAAGGTACGTGGATTTTCCGAGGAAATCCGCTCAGCGCTGTTTACTCCTGACGGGAAATGGGTAGTCGTTCTATTGGCAGATGGCAGCATCCAGCGCATGCGTTTTTCGAACGGCAGGATGGATGAAACCCGACCAGGGCAGGAGATCCTAAAACCTGGGCAGCAGGTAAAACAGGTAGTGATGCAGCCGGGGAAAAACGTGCTTGCTGTGCTGGACAATGCCAGCCGTATAGAACTAATCGATATTGTCACCGGTCAGACGATCCACAGCTTGCTGGAGTTTCACCAGATGGTACAAAAGGTGCTTTGGAGCCCAGATGGCCGCTGGATTTTGATGGGTAGTTGGTCGACCTCTAATTGGAACAGCATTCTTCTGTGGAATGCGAAAACGCAGCAGCTTATCTACCGGTTTGAAACCAGCTTTGATCCCGCTGCATTCAGCCCGAATGGTGACTGGCTGGCCTTGGGTTATGATTACGACACCAAACCGGTACAGTTATGGGATCTGCGTACCGGGCAGCCGGTCATGTCGTTTCCAGTGGAATTTTGCGAGTCCATCGCCTTTTCTCATGATGGGCAAATCCTGGCGACCGTAGATCGCAATTCGGTCATTCAGTTGTGGCAGGTTTCGAACGGGCAGTTATTGCGCACTATTCAAGCAGAAGCCTCTTCCGCCTACACGCTCCAATTCAGCCCCGATGATCGTTCGCTGGCCTTTGTAACCACCAATGGTCTTCTGCTTTTGGATGTTGAGAGGGGATCGCAGATCCAATCCTTTGAAACGCAAAGTCCGTTATTCAAGACGGGCGATTTCTATTGGGGGGCAGACACGACTTCCAGCTTTGCCATTATAGGATCCGGCAATTGGAGTCTTAATCATCAGGACGCGATTGAGTTTCGTGACCTGACCACCTGGAAATTAAAAAACCGGTTTCAGCTCCCTATTCAGAGCCAAAATATGGAACTAAAGGAGCTTTCCAATTTGTGCATCGCCCCAGGCGGCCGGTTGCTTGCAATCACCGACCGACATAAACTTTTCCTGGTAGATGCTGCTTCAGGGGCAGTCCAATGGATACTAGGTGGGATGGACATTCACGACCTGCCCCCCGCTTTTCGCCCGGATGGGTCTGTTCTGGCAGTGGGGGATGGTTATTATGGCGTCCGTCTATGGGATATTTCCGCACTTCAGCAGGCTGTGCAAAACGTCCCCGTCATAACAGCAACCCCGGAGCCTACCGCCACGGCTGAAGTAGTCACACCGACTCCTACGTTCCCAGCCCTATCCATTACTCCACGCCCGCTGCCATCCCCTTCAGTTGGGGCTATTCAACCAGAGAATGTTGCTTTGCTCCAGGAAATCGCCCGCCTGGGCAAAGGTCGCGCGTTGATGGCAGTCTGGTCCGGCGATGGAAAGATGATGGCGGTTTTAAGCGCAACCGGCGTCTACCTGTATCAGATGGAGCCGTTCCGCGAGGTGAAGTACATCGAAACCGGCTGGTCCAACACGTTAGCCCTCAGTCAAAATGGCGATCGCCTGCTGACTGGGGCGCTAAAAATGTGGGATACGAAGACAGGCACAGTCATCAGCGAGCTAGCGAAGCTGCCGGGGATGGATGTCTATGCGAGAAGTGCCCCACCACCCCGCTTCAGCACCGATGGAAACAGCGTAACCGTGACCCTTTATACCGGCAAGGCCTGTACTTGGGACGTGAAGCAGGGAACCCTGATTGGCTGTGCCGCCAACACCCCGCCCGGGCAAGAGAAAGCTGCCAGCCTGGCCAGTCCAGATGGTCGCCTGGCAGCGTACACTGGTTATTCCGAGGCTGCGTTCTCTAACCGGTACCAGATTATGGATATGGATTCTGGCAAAATCGTCCATACGCTGGAACAGAGTAGGGGCCTGAACTCCGAACTCATTTTCAGCGCCGATAGCCAGACCCTGGCCTATGGCAGTTACCAGCACCCCAATGGTGATCTTCCGCTGAAGGGGACCATCGAGGTTTGGCATGTCGATGAGACGCTGGCGTTTACCCGGCAAAATACCTTTGAAATCAACCAATGGCCCAGATTCCGCGATAAAGATCAGAACATCCTAGCATTCAACCAGGATGCCTCCCGGCTGGCCGCGCTGACCGGAACGCACGATGTCCTCGTGTGGGACCTACCTTCTGGCAACCTCCTATACACAATCCCGGGCGGCGGCGACCGGATCTTCTTAAGCCCGGATGGGCATTACTTGCTTTCGATTGGTCAGGAACGCCAGGTGCAGATTTGGCAGCTTTCGGAGCAGCAGCCGCGGCTCATCCAATCCCTTGTAGGGTTTAGTACCACCATCAACGCGCTGACATTTAATGCGAATAGCGACCGGCTGTTTGCCAGCGGCAGCGATGGATTGCAGACTTGGGATCTCAGTTACCCTTCAAAACTTCCATTTGAATCCCTGGAAGGGAAAAGCGCGAAGTTTGCCATCAGCCCCGATGGGCATTTTATCGCTAATGGCATCGAGGAAAACGCGGGAAAAATCCTGGATGTTCAGTTATGGGATGTTCAAGCGGGAAGGATGATCCGGTCTTTCCAGGCAATCAACTGGGATCAATACACCTATCTCTCTGACCTGACTTTCTCGCCTGACAGCCGCACTTTGGTTACCAGTGGGAGCGATCATTTTCTGCGTTTTTGGGATGTTCAGAGCGGGGAAAAGCTGCGTGAAATCCCAGATGTTTATGCCTATTCCCTGGCATTCAGTCCCGATGGGCATTATTTAGCAATTGAGGGAGAGATAGTTCAGAATAAGAACCTCATTTCCGGGCTTATCTTGATGAATATCGTCTCCGGCCAATTTGTTGTCACTTCAAGAGGACTTCCTGGCGATATATCTTTTCACCCTAACGGCATCCAGATTTTCGGCAGCGAACCAACAAGTGGACTGTCGATAGTCAATCTGGTATCTGGAAAGCAGATTTTTTTTTCAAATGCTTCCCTGGTGGCAACCGCCTTTGCCATCAGCCCGGATGGGAGCTTGCTGGCGATGATAACAGTAGAACATGAATTGATTCTGGCCGATCCGGAAACCGGTTCCGTGCTCTATCAATTTCCAAAAGATTATTACGGCGCTGAAGCACTGGCTTTCTCACCTGATGGGAAACGCCTGGCAATTGGTTGTAGTGATGGGACGATACGCATGTGGGAGGTGAAATAAACTATGGGCCGAAAGTTTCATCAGCAGAGCTATCTACTATTCACGCTTTTTGGATGGATCTGTCTTGCTTTGCTGGTCGCTTGCAGCACCCGTCCTCATACGCCACCACCTGCCCCAACACTAACGCTCACCCCAACGTTCGAGCAAACTTCTACTCCAACAACCTCAACAACCCAGGAGGTTGCTCAACTGGGCAAAGGCAAACCGGAAAGCATTGCTTGGTCACCAGATGGTCAACTGTTCGCAGTTTCGGGGACAAAGGGTATTTACATCTATGGCACCGAAACCTGGCAGGTCACGAATCACATTGACGCCAGCGTGTATGATCCAAAGAACTACTATCGGGGCGAGGTTGGACAGGTGGTCTTCCTTCCCGATGGAAAAAGTCTGTTCTTTGTGCTCCTCCCCCGGGTATCCATTTATCATTATGATCTGGTAACCGGCCAGGCAGCGTTGGTCTACCAGAACATGGCATATTCAAGTAAGGCAGTGCCCGTGATTGCCCCGGATGGCGCCTCATTTGCCTATTTGAAGGAAACCTGTAGTGAGAATGGAAACATTTCTTGCCGGTATGGGCTGGAAATCCACGATCTAGCCACCGGCGATCTGCTGCACAGTCTGCTCAGCGATCTTTCTGAAGATGATAGCGTAATCTATTCAGCCAATTTCAGCCCGGATGGAAAGCAGATCGCAGCGAGCACCGCGGATGGCTTGGTCCGTTTATGGGATGCGACCAGCGGAAACCTGCTCTATTCACTGCGCCACGACAGCGATGTTTATTCGGTAGCCTTCAGCCCAGACGGTACGGTGCTGGCCTCGGCCAGTGAAGACGCGACCGTCCGCTTCTGGGATACTCGCACCGGGCAGGCACTATATATCCTGCGTGGCTTTACCCAGGGGGCGCAGTTTGTGTTCTATTTACCTCAAGGAAACCAGCTTCTGGTTGGCCTGTCCGGTGGGACGTTTCATCAATGGCCGCTCAATGGTGAGGGGCTGCCGCTCACTAGCCAGTCCGTTATACCGAAATCAGAGGTTAAAGAACTGGACGTCGCTCGTCCGGGTCAGAACGTGTGGGTGCGCCAGGCTCTGATCAGCCCGGATGGAAAAAAACTGGTCACATTGAGCGATGATCTACGTGTCTGGGATCTCTCAACTAGTAAATTAGTGACCTCACTGCCAGAGTTCAATACCAAGATCACCTCCCTGGCATTTAGCCCGGATGGACAGTTACTGGCAGTGGGCGATCGTAATATTCACCTCTGGCACGTCACCACAAAGCGGTTCATCGCCACGCTGTTTGGAAACAATGATGCTACCCAGGATATTGTCTTTCGCCCGGACGGTCAGCAAATTGCAGCAACAGGATATACCAGGCCAGTGCAAATCTTTGATGTTGCTACACACCGGAAAGTCATGGATATTGATACGATCCGTTCTGATAGCGTTGCTTATTCCCCGGACGGAAAGTTGCTGGCGACGGCTAGTTGGGAAGCCGTTAAGATTTGGGATTCGATGACAGGCCAGTTGAAACAAAAGGTTGAAGTGGAGGATGCACTTGATCTAGCTTTTAGCTTGGACGGAATACAGCTATTTCTCGCCTGTCATTCAGGTGTTTATATCTGGGACCTGACCAGTGGAGAATTACGAAAAATAGTTTCACTCGGGGACGAGAAAATAGGGAGAGCAGCCCTTAATCTCGAGGAAAACATGATCGCTCTAGAAATATCATATGGAGAGAAGCAAACTTACTTTTACGATCTCTGTTCAGGAGAACACTTATACGATTTTCGTTTCACTGAATGGGGATATGGACTGACATTCAATACCAACGGGCAGATGTTGGCTCGGCGAACTTCAGAGGAGATTGTCCTGCTGGACTCCCGCTCAGGGCAATATTTACTGACCTTGCCCGCTAACCATTTCGATCAAGCAATCGCTATCAGCCCGGATGGGCGCACCTTGGCAGCACCGGATGATTTCCAGAGTATCATCCAGATTTGGGATATTTCACCCGCCGCCCGCCTCAGCGCTGCAATGCCCCTGGCAACCGCTACCCCCGCCCCAACCAGCCCCCCAACGATTACCCCGCGCCCCTGGTTTTCGTACACACCGCCTGCCCAGACTCCACTAGCGATCCAACCCGCGTTGCTGCCCACGCCTCTCCCAGGCGCAATCAGCGCGGAAAATGCCGGCCAGTTGCAGGAACAGGAGCAATATGGGTTGGGCCGTGCGGAAACGGCTGCCTGGTCTGCTGATGGGAAGAAGCTGGCAATTGGTGGGACGAGAGGTGTCTATTTGTTCACCGGTGCAAGCCAGCCTATTCAGTTTTTTGCCACCGATCATACGGTCATGAGTGTGGCATTTAGCCCAGATGGGCGCCTGCTGGTAGGACACGTTGCAGCGAAAGAGAATTCTATGCGGATATGGGTTATCCCTAGCGGGGATATTCTCTACCAACTCGATGAAGAGGGCGCATGCCAGCAAACCAGTACCAGGTTGGATTTCAGCCCAGACAGTCGGACCCTAGTTTCCCACTGCCTGGACGGCATGCTCCACGAATGGGACATGCAGAGCGGAGAGCTGCTTCGAAAGGAAACAAACAGCAAAAAGGTAACCCTGGGCTTCACGCCACATCATTCCCTGGCGCTGATAAAGGAGGCATCCAATATCCGGTTGGTTGATGTAGCCAGCGGTGAAATCTTCAAGACTTTTAAAATCCCAAATGCAACCTCCAACAATGCTGCCTTCAGCCCAGATGGAAAAAACTTGTTGGTCGCCATCCTTCACGAAAAAATAACACGCTGGGCCATGACGACCAGCTTTGAACCCATTGCAGATGAAACTCAGTTGTGGCAGGTACTGCCCAGTCAGCCCCCTGTTCTCCGCGCGACCCTGGCCTCTGGCGAGATGCTCTCCAGCTTCGCCTTTACTCCAGACAGCCGCCGGCTGGCGACGGTTAATACCGAGAGCCTCCTCCGGATCTGGGACACGAGTTCAGGGAAACTGTTGTCTACCACCGAGAGCTGCGGCGGCAGGCTGTTTTTTTCGCCGGATGGCAGCCGCTTGCTGGCCCTCAACCCAGATGGGAAAATCCAGGTGTGGGATGTGCCCCCAGGGCGCAAGCCCAGGCTCCAGCAAACATTGGATGGGTTCACCAGCATGGTGAAGGCCCTGGCTTTCACACCCGATGGGAAGAGCATCCTGTCCGGTTCTCCACAATCTTTTCAACGTTGGGCCGAGAGTGATGGCTCAGATTGGCGCATCCCCGTCATATCATTGGTTCTAAATCAATCTTCCCAGGCGTTTGATATCAGCGCAGATGGGAAGTACCTGGCGATGGGGGGGGAACATGGACCCATCCAGATTTGGGATGCTCAGAAAGGCAAACTGCTACAAATCCTATCTGGGCATCCCACGGGCGCTTTTGATGGCACCACGGGTGGCTTTGTGGCTGTGCTCAAGTTCCATCCAAACAGCAAGCAGTTAGCCTCCGGCGGTGCAGATCAGAAGATCCGCCTATGGGATGTAGAAACGGGCCAGCTACTCAAAGAATTGGATACGGGGAATAGGATCAGCACCAGCCATCTGTACTTTAGTCCATCTGGGGATTACCTCGCTGCCTCGGAATCAAACTCCCCGATCAAGCTGTGGGACTTGCGCACTGGTCAATTCATCCGGGAGCTTGACTTCTTCGCCAGAAGTTATGCTTTCGCGCCCGATGGGGTAACCTTAGCGATCAGCGCGGAAGGTCTACCCCTTTCGCTGGTTGATATCCGCACTGGGAAAATTATCCAGACTCTGCCCACACAAATCGTCGCCCTCGAGCACATCTTCAGCCCAGATGGCGGTCTCCTGGCCACGATAAATGTGGATGATGTGGTTATATGGGATCTAACTAAAGGTCGGGTGGCATTGCGCATCAGCCAGCGGAATATCACCAGTCTTGCCTTCTCGCCGGATGGCAGGCAAATGGCCGCTGGATATGGCGATGGTGTGGTTAAGGTATGGAGGCTTCCATAGAGCAAGTCAACGTTCTGCAACTGAAAGGTGCATCATGAAAAGATTCCGCAGCCTGAACATCATAGTAATTTGCTTGATCCTGGCAAGCAGTGTGTTAGTGATCTGCCAGCGCCTCTCATCTGTCCCAACAATACCAACCATGATACCCACGCCGGCGGCTACCCCAACAACAAAGATGGTAACTGTTCATTCCGAATTAGAAGTCATTACGCCTGACAATATTAGCCGTCTCAAACAAATCGACCAGTGGGGACAGGGGGATGTGTTTGGGATGGCGCTTTCACCTGATGGCAGCCTGATCGCAGTGTCAACCACGACCGGGGTTTATCTGTATGATCGAAAGATGATTGCCCAGGTGGATTTTATTGACATCCGCATTGGAAATGAGGATGAGGTAGAAGATCAGAACTGCCTGACCTCCGGGAATCTGGCTTTTGGCCCAGATGGTTCAACCTTGGCCATTGCAAATACAGATATCACCTTATGGAATTTAAAAACCAGAGTTGTTCAGAAGGTGATCGAGAACAAAATCAAAGATACTGCTTCGATCATCACAGAAATCCAGTTCAGTGCGGATGGCAGCCGCATCCTGGGTGTTCAAAAGAAAGCCTCCCCCTATTTTTGCTACTACGGATGGGGAAGTCTGGCCATCTATGCGGTCGAAACAGGCGAACTGATCTTCAGAAGAGATTACGACCGCTATGAAGAAGGTTTAAATACCAGGTTCCATGAAAAGAACGGCAAAGCCTCTATTTGGTACTTCGATAGACAAAAGAAGGAAGGGAATTTATTCCTCGAAGTCGATATAAAAACAGGCGATGTGCTAAAAGAAAAACCTTCGCCAGAGAATATTGAAATGATAAATGCTATCCCTCACACCGACAAAATGATCTTTCGTGAACCACAGAAACTGACAGTTCGCACATTAGATGGCGAGGTCCATTGCTCAAAACCCACCAGCGCTGATGCTGAAAATTCATTGCTTCCCACGGTATTTTCTCGGGATGGAAGTATCGCACTGAGCTGGAATGACTATGGTGATCGGGCAGGCAATATTTACATTTGGGATCTTGCGCAATGCAGGATTACCGGTCCGGTTCTTGTATTACCGGAAGTTGAACGGCAAATCAGTGTTTCATCCGATAGCCGCAGTGTTCTGACAGGCAGCAGAGCTGGTCCTACGTTTTATGTATTCGATGCTCAGACGGGTCAGCTGCGGTTTTTGCTCTCCGGGTTCAATGCAAAATTCAGCGCGGATGGTCAGCAGGTCTATGTCGTTGAGGATGAAGCCGTCAATGCGTATGATGTCGACACCGGGGAGTACCAGTACCCCATGTTCGAAACCCATTCGGACGGCATGACCGAGATGATGGTCAGCCCAGATGGGAGGTTTCTTGCAATCAATAATGGGGACAGGCAATATCGAATGATCCCGATCCGTGGCCGCGCCGCGCCTGGCGCGGTACTCGCGTTCGGGAATGGAGACCCTGTTTTCAGCCGGGATGGAAAACTGGTGGCCGCCATTCAAGATCGTCTAGGTGCAAGTGAACTTCGTTTCTGGGACCTGAATACTGGAAGTGAAATAACCGAGTGGCAGGGCTTGGTGCCTAGTGACGCGATCTATCTCAGTTACTCTTTTAATTCAAATTTCACCCATCTGGCCATACTGGCCACGGATGGACACAGCCAATATGTCTATCTTTGGAAAGTTCCAGAACTTTCGCTGGCCCAGGTGCTGCCCCAGTTTTCTCAGCACATCGATCGGCCAACCAACAGCCCAATCGAAAGCCTCGAATTCATTTCAGGCGACCGCCTGTTATTTGCCCGGGGCAATCATCCAGATGCGTTTCTATTTTGGAATATTCAGACAGGCGAATTGCTGCAGGCCGTACCCGCTGAAGTGCATGAGAGTATGATGGGCAATCCCATTGCTTTTAGCCCAGATGGGCGCCTGCTCCTGGTGCTCGACAGCGATGGCACAATTCATGTTTGGGGGATAAAGTAATCAACTTATTTTCAAGAGCCCTGATCCTTCTCATTGCACTTCGGTTCCTGCTGCTTCGCCCGTTCGACCCCACCTGCGCACTGACTCTGGTCCAGGTGACCAGTACGATAACCCCAACACATCGCCAACCAGCAGTCCTTCGTTTACACCTACGCCATCCCGGACGCCTGCCCTGACCCGAACGAATACCCCCCATACCTCTGGATTCCACTCGTGCCTGCACCCGGCGGGACGGGGCATATTCATTGCTTCAATTATATAGGGGAAGGTAACAAAGACATGGCAGGTTTTGAAAACCTGTCACATCTGGGAGTGTGGGTGACCAGATGAATTTGAAACCCCCTATGGAACCTTTGCCCGATGAAACGCAAGTGGGCCAGCTGCTCGAGCAAAGGCAACCTTACGTTTGACACCGGTTTGCTGGAACAGCCGGCAGCGTTCAGGCGAAAAGTAATTGTGCATGAACTGCTGTATCTGAAGGTGCCTAATCACGGCAAGCTGTTCAATGCGCTGGAGGCCGTGTATATGGAGGAAGATCGGTAAAGGATAGTTGTGCGCCGTGTTTTTTGAGGCTTAAACGGGCTC
>CAZMMI010000073.1:0-15784 GCA_964567255.1 uncultured Anaerolinea sp. | reverse complement strand
CGCCTGCTGAGTTGGGCCAAGCCCTCGGATTGGAAGTGGCAGGCCGTGCCCATGGATCCCTCCGTGTTGCCAGACCTGGTTCCGCCGGGGGCGCAGTTGGGCGAAATTAGTCAGGCCGCCGCGAATGCCACCGGAATTCCCGCCGGACTGCCACTCATCGCCGCCGCCGCCGACAAGGCTTGCGAAGTGATCGGCGCAGGCTGCCTCGAGCCGCACCTGGCCTGCTTGAGCTACGGTACCACCGCTACCATCAACACCACCCACCATCGCTACCACGAACTCATCCCGCTCATCCCACCTTACCCCGCCGCTGTGCCCAACGCTTACAGCCTGGAAATGCAAATCTACCGCGGATTTTGGATGGTGAGTTGGTTCAAACGCGAGTTCGGGCAAAACGAGCAGCGCCTGGCGGATGAGATGGGGGTTCAAACCGAAGAACTGTTCGACAACCTGGTCGAGTCAGTAGCCCCTGGTTCCTTCGGGCTGACCCTGCAACCTTACTGGTCGCCCGGGTTAAAAGTTCCCGGGCCGGAAGCCAAGGGGGCGGTCATTGGCTTTGGCGATATTCACACCCGCTCGCATTTTTACCGCTCTATTCTGGAAGGGGTAGCTTACGCCTTGCGCGAAGGCGCCGAGCGCACCACCAAGAGCACGGGCATCGCCATTCGCGAGGTGCGCATTGCCGGCGGCGGCAGCCAGAGCCGGGCTGCCGTGCAACTGACCGCCGACATCTTTGGCCTGCCTGCCAGCACACCGCATGTCTACGAGGCCTCTGGCCTGGGCGCCGCCATCGACGCGGCGGTTGGCGTGGGCCTGCACCCCAGCTTCTCCGCGGCGGTCAGCGAGATGACCCGCACTGGCGCGGTTTTTGAGCCCAACCCCACCTTCCATCGCATTTACGACGAGCTTTACCACCGCGTCTACAAGAAAATGTACGCCCGATTGAAACCGTTGTACGAATCCATCCGAGAAATCACCGGTTACCCACCCAAAGACTGATCAAGGAGAGGATTTATGAATCCCTGGGTTGCGGTCGTTCAATTCTCACTCCTTTTTACGATGGTGATGATGGCCGTCCTGGGCACAGTGGCTTACACGCGCAAGCAAATCGCCGGCGCGGTTGGCTTCATTCTGATTTGCTTAGGGGCTTTCATTTGGGCGGGTGTTTACCTGCTCGAACTGAGAGCCATATCAGTGGAAGAAAAATTCCTCTTTTTCCGCTTGAAATATATCGGCTTGTTGATTCTAGCAGGCAGCTTGCCTGCTTTTGCCCTCACATTTCGCAATATTTACCAAAAGCTGGGTCGAAAACCCAATTACATTCTGGGTGTTTTTCCGGCGATCAGTTTTTTGATCATCATCACATCGGGCAAGCATACGTTCTTCATCAACAACCTGCGCCTTTTAACAGTGGGCCCCTTCACGGTACTGGACTATGACCCGGCTCCCTGGTTTTCGATCACCATGATCTACTTGCTGCTCATGGTGGTGACTGCAGTAATCATCATATTTATCCAGGCACTCTCCACCAACGGTATCTTTCGTTACCAGATGAACTACCTGATCGCAGGAATTCTCATTCCCTGGTTGCTGGGGTTATTTACGTTGATTGGCTGGCTGCCCATCAAAGGCCTGGATGTTACCCCCATCTCCTTTTCGCTTTCCATGCCCTTCCTGGCTATTGGCGTGTTTCGCCACCGCATTCTTGGCATCGTCCCCGTTGCCAGGGGGGTGATTTTCGAACGCATGACCGACGGCGTTTTGGTGGTGGACAACTGGAACCGGATTGTTGATTTCAACAAACCTGCTCAACGCCTGCTCAAACTGCGCCCGCTGGCCAAAATGATCGGCAAAAATGCCCAGGATGTGAT
The DNA here is from genome assembly GCA_964567255.1 of uncultured Anaerolinea sp. Lineage (GTDB taxonomy): Bacteria > Chloroflexota > Anaerolineae > Anaerolineales > Anaerolineaceae > Anaerolinea. Next base: position 13,913 of record CAZMMI010000073.1, on the reverse strand, counting down.
CGCCGAGCAACCCCAAATCCTGGCTTACCTCAACTCGGGTAGGTTTGAACCTCAAGATATCCAAATAGCCGGCAACGTATACGAGGTGAGCCGGAGCCTGCTGCACGATCAGCGCGAGGTTGTTGTCGGTCAGTTCATCCAGTTTCGCGATATCACCATTCATTACGAGATGGAATCGGCTATTCAGCGCAGTGAAGCCCAATACCGCTCGATCTGGGAGCAGGCATCCGACGGCATTCTCATCCTTCAAGACATGATCATTAAGCTAGTGAATCCTGAATTTGGCCGGATTGCGGGATTGAAACCCGAAGTGATGACCGAAAAGCCGGTTATCAATTTTCTACCCAACGAAGAAAAAGAATATTACCTTAGCCATGTCTATGAATGGCACAATGAAGAGCTATTTCCAGAACGGTTTGAGTCGCGTATGTTGCGCGCAGACGGATCTACGCGCAACATCGACGTGAAGGCCTCACGAATCACCTTCAATGATCAGCCGGCCATGCTACTGTTCGTACGTGATATTACGGAGCGAAAAGAAAACGAACAGCGGCTGGTTGCCAGCGAGGAACGTTACCGGATGACTTCGGAATTGATCACCGATTTTGCCTATGCCACAAAAGTAATGCCGGATACCAGCCTGGTAGGGGAATGGGTTACCAGCGCTTATTCGCGCATTACGCAACAGCCGATCGAGGAATTGGATGCTTTCAGCAACCTCACTTCCTTGACCGAGGCTGAGGACTATCCGTTAGTGCAAAACCATGTAAAACGGCTTTTGGACGGGCTCGCGGATGTGTGCGAGTTCCGTATCCGCGATAAAAACGGCGACCTGCGCTGGATCCGAAATTATTGCCGCCCCATTTTGGATGAAAAAGGCGGGCGGGTTGTGCGCCTGGTAGGCGCGGCCCAGGATTTGACCGAGAGGAAGTTGATGGAAGATGATCTGCGTGAGGCCAAACAGTGGGCGCAGCAGGAAGCTATCATCCGATCAGAATTCTTGCTGGCCATGAGCCAGGAGATCCACGCCCCGCTCAACGCAGTGAAAGGTATGGCCGGCTTGCTGCAGACCACCGAGTTGAGCGATGAACAGATAGATTACCTCGACACAATCCGGATTAATACTGACTCGTTGCACAGCCTGTTCAATGACATTTTGGACTACTCGAAGGTGGAAGCTGGAACAATCACGTTAGATTTGCAACCCTTTTCTCTTCGCGATTGCGCGGAAGAAGCACTGGCTTCCGCAGCCCCGGCACTCGCCGATAAGCCTGTTTACCTTGGTTACATCCTTGAACCTGGTGTACCCGATTATCCCATCATTGATTCTCACCGAGTCCGGCAGATTCTAGAAAATTTGGTCTTAAACGCGATCAGGAATACCGAAGAAGGGGAAATCATCTTGCGGGTTGGCGCGAATAGAGTGGAATATGGGAACTATGAGATCACATTTACCCTAAAAGACACCGGCGCCGGATTGCAGCCTGAATTGATCCAAAAGGTATTCCGTTCGATCGCCAACCCCGCGGCGTCATCCCCACGGGTAAAACGCAGCGCCGGATTGGGTCTAGCCTTGACCAGTAAGTTGTGCGACATGATGGGGGGAGACTTAAGTGCCTCAAGCACCGGTGTTCCAGGAGAAGGTACGACTTTTATTGCGCGGATTCGGGCCGCCAATTCGGCAGTCCAATGGAAACCGGATTATATCCAAATGGCGCAAGGCCTGAGAGAGAAACATGTCCTTCTGATTGGGACTTGCTCTGGCGCTCAACAGGTTTACTCTGCGATGCTTGGGCCGTTTGGCACCGAGATAGCAGTTGCGTGGGATATTGAACAGGCACGATCGGTGATCGAGGACGCAAAAGGCTTTGATCTAATATTAATAGGGCAGAAAACCGGGAAGGATGATCCCGTGACTGTAGGAAAACTACTTAAGGAAATAAACAAAGTTGAAAAAACTCCCCAACTTTTGATGTGCTGGCAGCACTCAGACGAGAAGGATCCGGCAGGATTCGCCGGGTATTTGCCCTGTCCAGTGACCTATGAGACTTTATTGGTTTCTCTAACATCGGTGCTGGCAGGCACGAGTCTTCCCCGTCGCCTGCGCAGGGTACCAACTGAAGCACTTGGAGAGGATTATGCGCTCAAACATCCGCATCGGATTCTTCTGGCAGATGAAAACAAAACCAGCCGAAATATTTGTGTGCGTATTCTTGGCAAGTTGGGGTATGCTGTCGCTGCTGTGAAAGACGGGGATTCAGTTATCAAAGAACTCGAGAGCCATCCCTACGATATCGTTATTTTGGATATTCACCTTTCCGGACTGGATACCATGTCAACAACGATCACCATCCGCAACCGTTGGATTGATTTGCCCTCCTTACGGATCTATGGCATGTCGGATTTGTCTTACCAGGAGGATGTCTACCAATGCCTGGCGGTAGGCATGGATGGTTTCTTAAGTAAACCATTCCGAATAAAACAACTTAGAAAACTCCTAGAGTAGCCGGTTAGGCGACCCGGGTTAGGTTTTCAACAACACAACCAAGAGGCTGTAAAGTTGGTTCATTGGGAATCGGCGTGGCGAGACCCGCATTTTGGGGTGTGAAGGCGGCGAAGCCGCCTTCACACCCCAAAATGCGGAACTTACCACGGCAACTCCCAGAGAGCCGTAAAGTTCTTTGAACGCAAAGAAGCCAAACCCGAAGAAAATCACCCTTGAATTAATAGATCATGTGTGCTATATTCAGCTCAGAGAACATTAGTTCTATTTGATGTGGTAACTATTTGGGTTGAGGTAAGAAAAGACTAAGGCGAGTAATTGGTGGTAACAAGCTTACTAAAAACTACTCCAGTCCTTTAAACACCTCAATATTATGTATAGTTACTTCGCCTTAACAGGATGATGAACCATGATTGTAAAAGAAATTCCTTTCCCAGGAGTGGATATTTCAACTCCACAGGGAAGTCTCTCGGTTGCAGCAATGACTGTCGGCACAACGGTATTAGGACCCGGGAAAAGGTCTGTCCTTTGGGTTCAAGGCTGCCCATTTCATTGCCCTGGATGCATCGCTCCGGACTGGATACCCTTCCGCCCTGCTACATCCGTACAACCCAATGAAGCCGCGTCATACCTGCTCAGCGACCCCGATGTGACGGGAATCACGCTCTCCGGTGGTGAGCCGATGATGCAGGCCTTGCCCCTTGCGCGTCTATTGGAAGCCGCGCTGCGGCAACGCCCGGTCAATGTGGTAGTGTATACGGGTTATCGTTACGAAGATTTGTTGAAACACCCGCCTACCATCGGAGTTCATCGCCTGCTCGAGTTAGTCGACGTGCTTATCGACGGACCTTACATCGAAAGACTGAATGACAACCAAGGAGTGCGAGGAAGTAGTAACCAACGGATCCTCCGCCTGACCAACAAACTTGATGGATTTGACTTTGAGGGCCAACCTCGTTCTATTGAATTACGCGTACAAAATGGTCAAATTCTTGTAATTGGAGTACCTGACAACCACCTTCTTCAAACTCTTGACCAGATTGTTGATCGGAGATAATCACAGGAAGGAGAAGCCATGTCAGGGCATAAACGGGAAACCGTAACAATTAGCCAGGAAGAATACCGGCGAATGTATGAGGCTGAACGGCATGCAATGTATGACACGTTCACAGCTCCTCAACTTCCTTCCGAGGAACGCATTCTCCAAAGAGAACACGAATTCACCTCCATCTTCAATGCAGCAGAGCAGCGAAACCAGGAATACGAACACCTCATCCGGAACTTACAATCCGAATTGCGCGAGGTAGAACGTCACACTCAGAATCAAATCAAGGAAAAGCAGACTCGTTTGTTGGAAGAAATGGAACAACGCACTGCTCGAGCCGAGTCAGACGCTCAACGATGGGTGAACCAACGCACTCAACAACTTGAAAACGAATTCGCGCAATACCGCCAATCCATGGAACAACAGGTGCAACACAACCAGCATTTTCTGGGACAACAATTCCAAGAAAGCTTGGACAAGGGTCTTCGTCAAATACGGGAATCGAATGCCGAATACTTCACCAGAACCGATCATCGACTGAGGGCTGTTGAACAACGGCTTCAAAGAGACGGACTACGAATACAACAAATTGCAGAGTCTGCCCAACAATGGCTCAATGATGGAAGCACAATGTACGATTACCTGGTAAGTGCATTTCCTCAACGTTCGCTTGAAAACCAGGAATTATCTGAACTTGGGCAATCTCTAAATCAAGCTCGAAGCGATATGCAAACAGGATTCTATGAATCCTGCCTTTCGACATGCCGGTATGTTTCTAGCCGCTTGAGCATGCTCCGGATTCGGGCAGAGAATACCGAAGTTTCCGTACACCATCTCATGCAACAAACATTGAATTCATTAGATGATCTACGCCAAAAGGCCAACCTATGTCGACACATCCAGGCGATTGATGTCCAGGGTCAACCATTGGACATGGCTCTGGATGTCGCCGAATGGGCTCCCCAGGATTACATTGAAGTGGCGAATTCTATCGAGGCGATCGAAGAGCAAGTCAGGTTAAACGCCGATCACTTAAACCCTGAACAACTTGAGAGTATTCTCAGCAATGAACTACCCCAACTTCAATCCAGAATCCTCGAGATGGTTGACCATGTTCAACACCTTTCATTGAATGCTCAAATCCGCTACAACATTGCCCAAATGGTTGTCGCCGCAGTCGTTACACAAGGATATCGGGTAATGCAAGGCTCCTTTGAACAAGAGGATTTCGACAAAGGTTATGTACTTAACGCTCGATCTGCCGATGGTGGAGAGCTAATCGTTAGAATTGACCCTATTCCGGGTCAGGTAAATGCTCACGACTTGCACATCATTTCCCAAGATCAACAATTAAGGACTGAAAGCGAACTCAGGCAGAGAGCCAGAGAAATCAATAAGAGCCTTAAGCAGTTCAACCTGGAAATATCTAACAAACAAGTCCTTCAACAGCCTTCGCATGCTCGAGTCACTCGGAAGACTTCGCCGGCACAGGTAGAAGAAAGAGTCCGGTAAAGGAAAGCTATGCAACGGATAAAACTAGCGCTCCAAAATCTGGAGGGATTTCGGCAGTATATCTTTTTTGGGGACGGCATTTCGGATTCGCACTTTTCAACCACAACCGGAGAACTAGAGTTTCCAGCAGCCCTGGAACGTGGATTACTTAACCTCGGATACCAAACGATATTTACATCACCGATCCAGCCCTTTTTCTCTCATCTTGCAGAGAATAAACAATTCTTTGAACCCTATCTCACTTCACAATCCCCACAACAGATCTTAGATGTGCAATTGCGTAACCTTCAGCCTGGTCCACTCGGAAATCGATTTCTCCTAGGCAACCAACAACAACTGACGCCAGCCAGCGAGTCCCTGGGCGATAACCACGCACTCAGGCTGTTTGATGCCATCCTTTGTGAAAAACACACTCGGCCCGTTTGCCTTGTTGTGATCAATGCAGAGGCCACCCTCCGCCACCTCGAAGACCAAAGAACTTTATCAGGTGTTTTGGCGAAGTGGAGCAGGCTGACATCTACAAATCCGAATAAGATTATCTATTGTTTCGACGCTCGAAAGGAGGACGCTCTACGGGAAGCCATTGAAGGATTGCAGATTAACACTATTTGTAATTTACTTCCCTCGCCCTCAACTCCTTTCAGTGAAAACGGTCAGCTCCGTGAAATACTCACGCCGGAAGCCGAAGAAGTAGCCGAACTGATTCATGCTCGATTCCAACGAAAACTACGGAGTTCCTCCCCACCCACCATCCGTAGGATTGCCAAATTAATTGCAGGTGAAAGGTTACCACTTAGCACCTGGATACCCAGGATCAACTCATTAACTGAGCTCACCAAAGATAACCTGCGAGAAAACCAATGGCTGGCTTCAAGCAGAAAAGATTCAAGGCCGGCGCTGGATATTCTGAACTCATTTGTCGGCATGGACAATATCAAGACCGCATTGAATGATCTGGTCCTTTGGGCATCCCAGATTGAATTAGATCATTCCAAGCACAAACTCCCCTTACTCAATATGGTTTTCACTGGTCCTCCTGGAGTGGGCAAGACGACGGTCGCCCGGCTTCTGGGCGAAATACTGCACGATTGCGGTTTGCTAGAAAAGGGCCAAATGGTCGTGCATAGCCCAACCAGCCTCGTGGCCGACCATATCGGTGGAACCGCGAGGCTGGTCCATCAAGCCGTAGATTCGGCATTGGGGGGTGTCTTGTTTATCGATGAAGCCTATGGATTAGCCGATCGTGAGCGCGGTGGTTTTGTCCAAGAAGCAATTGAAACTTTGATGCATCGCATGGAAGTCGATCAAGGTAAATTCATCGTCGTCCTGGCCGGATATCAAAAACAAATGGTCCGGCTTTTTCGGCAAAACCCCGGCTTAGAGCGGCGCTTCCCCTCAGAATTCCGTCTACGATTCGCACCGTATTCGGCTGATGAATTGGCTTTGATTTTAAATAACCTGGCATTCCAGGAGGGATTCCAAATAACGGATGATCTACATGGGCAACTCAGCCAATTATTTGCACGCTTCGCCATCGCGAATGACGAAACGGCAGGTAATGCGGGAGAAGTAAAGAGCCTGTTCGAAGCCGCCACCCGAAAATGGCAATTGCGGAATTCCAGAAAAAACGAGGAGACATCGCGCATTCTAGGCATCATTGACCTACCAGAGGAATACATACGATTACTAGGCCCCAATCCGGACGAAACCAGGCAAGTCTTCCAGTCTCTAGATCGCTTCCAGGGATTACGTGAGGTGAAAGTTAAGCTTACCCGGTTGGCCAAACTAGTGGAATATGAACAACACAAACGGGCCTCATCTGTAGACGCGGGGTGGAATCTTCCAACATTGCATCAGGTTTTCATCGGCAATCCTGGCACAGGAAAAACATCCATCGCCCGTTTGTATGGAGAAATTCTAAAATCCTGTGGTTACCTCCGCAAGGGACACACAGTGGAAGTTTCTGCCCCATTGCTCATTTCTGGATACGCAGGTGATTCAGGCAATCGTTTATCAGCATTGGTTCAGGAAGCGCTAGATGGCGTTTTATTCATCGATGAAGCCTATGCGCTCACAAGGCGCACCGGAGCGGTAAATTTTGAAATCATCGACACGTTAACAAAAGCCATGGAGGATTTCCGTAACCGGTTCGTGGTGGTCGTTGCGGGTTACCCTCAAGAGATGGGGGAGTTCCTTGGAAGCAACCCCGGCTTACAGTCTCGCTTCGCTGATCCGATTCTGTTTTCCGACCTCAGTCAAGATGAAATGGGCGGTTTGCTTAATGCGTACGCGGCCCAAGAAGGGTTGGAACTACCCATCGACGTGCAAAGATTGGCTGAGTCCAGGCTGACTGCTCAGCAACGACAAGCACCTGCGCAGTTCGGAAATGCGCGCTCGGTGAGGAAATTGTTTGACGAAATGAAAAAACGACTGGCAGAACGCGTCCTCGCCAGGTTCGATCCACAGCGGGACGATAGCGTGATGGAAATCCCTGGGTGGAATTGTTTTTCCCAGGAAGATTTAGCTGACGAAGGCATCACAGTCATTGTCGCGGCAGATGCCTCAACCACGAATTCAACTGGACGGCCTGGAATTGAAAGCTGGGTGATGCGGACAGAAGACCCGCTACAGTCCTAGTCTTTCCGACTGCATCATCGCCAGAGCCTCTTTCAAAGTCTCAATCACCCCGGCATACCAGTCTCGTTTCTCTTTGTTGTTCGCCCGATCCGCCATCAACCGGTTGTACTCGAATTTTTCAATAGCATCCTGCCAACTGGCAATCGCGTTGCCTCGTTCTCCCGGAAGCGTCCATTGGGCAATGCCAATCATCCACTTCACGGTAGCCCCTTGATGGCTGAAGGGATCATACGCGGAAAGCCCGCGTTTCAAGTACAGGATTGCGTCGGCGAAATTACCAGTCTGGCTTGCCGCAAGACCGATGATTTCCCAGGCCTCCGCACTCTCAGCCGGGTTTGTGCTATTCTGGGCAACTCCGAGGAGAAGGTTGCTAAACTCATGCACCGGGATGAACTTGCGCTTATTGATATCTGTCCGAATACGCATGGCCAGTTTTCGAGCTGAAGCGGATAAAGAAGATGGATCAAAACGGGTCAGCCAGGCATCCGCTTCTTCCATGTGACAGGCCATTTCGACCCGGATTTTCTTTAGTACATCTGAATACCACAAATTCTTGAGGGCATCAGCATTTCTCGTCTCAGGATCCTGCCGGTTTCGCCAGAAATTCTGGCATTCAGCGAACGCAATTCGAGCCCTGGTCCAATTGGCATGTGCCGCAGCATTTCTGCCTACATTCCATTGAGCAATGCCCAGCAACCACTTCGCAACCGCAACCTCATGCGAGCCCTGGCTAAAATCACGCAGCGCATCTTGCAAGACAGTTTCAGCCTCTTCAAATTCACCCTTTGACAGGTGATATCTACCGATGGCGGTAAGAACATACAGACGCTCATTGATATTAGAAATTTGCTGGCAGGTGATTCGAAGATTATTCGCCAACCGATCGCGATGATCTTGCGGAATGTATTTGTTCTGAAGCTCAAATAAATTTAAGGTCATTTCTGTCGACAACGGCGGTTTGGGAACCTGGTCCAGCCAGCTATAAGCTTCATCAACGGATATCATTCGCGCCTCCTTCAGACCGGTTCGCATTTTCTGTCATCGAATCCAGCAGTTGAGCCACTCGCGTCAAGAACAATTGGCGAGTCATTTCAGGCCGGTCTTCCTCAGACACATCTTTCATCACTTCCGAAATGCTCATGATCAATTCAGCCTGGGCTTCCGCCCGGCCCATCTCCTGGTACGCCTGGCGTTTTGCCTCGCCATAAGCTCGCTCGATGCCGGCCTTTCCAGCCCATTCCGCACCCCAGGCATCGGCGCGCTGCGTATCAACTTCTTCTTCGTCAATGGATACATGACCCACGTCCACCCATAGCAATTCAGCCCCCACTCCGCGCAAAGCCGCTTTGGTTTCGCCTTGCAACAGGTTGAAGCGCAGCTCTCGGCGCGGATCTTGACTGTTTTCACGCGGGGCGGTGAGAAAATCGACTGTATTAAAGCTGATGAAGTCTGTGATCCCGCCAACGGTCGAGCGCCCCACGGCCACTCGCCAGGGTTCAATGTCGCCTTCCGCAGTGACTGAAAGGTTGTAGGCCATATTCCAAATAGCTTTTTCGTCATACGGGTATGGGTCATCCAATGAACGCCGGATTGGGCGGCCGTATTTCATCTCGGGGAAGATGCGGTAACGGAAATGGACATCCTTCAAGGTCACTCGAATTCCATCGCGGGTCATACTGGTGATCCCATCCCGGTCGTCCTGCTGGTCATCCAGATTGGCGATCTGACCAATCGTCTCGAACGGCACCATGAAATAGGACTCGCGAATGGAAATATTGGAAGGTTGGCGCAGGGTGCGGAACAAGGCGGCATTTCCCGGTTGAATGATCACATAACCCGGTCCGCCAATTTGGTCGAGCAGGTTCGGCACGCCTTTGCGCAGCACTTTCTCGCCGCCGCGGATCTCCAACGTCGGCCAGAGCAGGCTGGTCATCGAGGAGAAAACGTAATGCAACCCATCGCGAAAACGCTCTAAGGCATAGACATCTTTTACAAAGAAGGCTGCGTAGGTAAACACCGCCAGGGTGGCTGTGATTGGCGCGAGCAGATAACGGAAGCCTTGCGGTGAAAGGATTACCGCCATCCAAATGATCATGCGATCCGGCAAGATTCCCAACCCGGGGATGCGATCCAGAAAGTGAATCAGCACTTGCTCCGGGAAGACGCCTTCCAGACGAACGGCGCCACGCCAGGAGAACCAGATAGGAATAACCACGATAAAGATGAGCCGCAACAGCCCCATCAACTGCTGTCGCATGGCATCCGCATTCTGGGTGGGCCGCTGGCGGATTTGTTTGGTCTCGGTGGTTGTAGCAGGTCGCCGGCGAATCATTCCATTTCTCCTTGGCGATCTCCGCCCATCATTCCAGGGCCCATTTGCCGGTTGGGCATGACCCACATCTGGAGCGAGCGCATCATGTCGATGGCAGTGTTCGGCAGAAGCTGGCGCGTGCGCGGGTCTGAGGCCACGCCCTCTAGGGCCTGGAAGACGCGCAGCACAAGAATCTCCTGAGAGTTTTCATAGGTTTCAAAGATGCGCCCCATACTGGCGGCCAGATCGCGCTGCGCCGCAGCCCGCGCCCTGGCTCGAATGCGCGTGGCTTCCAACTCTTTGGTGGCGCTAACCACTTCCGTCTCGCGCTGCCAGGGAGCCCGCCAGCTTTCCAGACGGTAGCGGTAAACCGCTTCGGATACGGGCATCACATCACCAAAGCCGGCAGCAATAACGCGAATACCCCGGTCGCGCAGCATCTTTGAGTTGCTCAAAGGGTTCACGTCTGTCACGCGCAAGTCGCTCTCGCTATAGGCCTTGCCCACCTCCAGGCTAACGCCTTTACGGGGATAAACCAGGCGGTAGGAAAGTAAGCCGTTATTGCGAATCGCCAGCCGCAGGCGAGATTTGTAACGTGTAATTGGAGACTGTCCCTCCCCAATCCGGTACAACTCGTCATAGTTCACCTGGGATAGGATTTCACGGAAATAAGCAGACGCCACCCGAGTGGGCAGTTCGGCCCAAGGCAATACCCGGTCGCGGTCAGCGCGCGCCTGAGAGAAAACCGCCGCAAAGACCCGCTCTGCGTCAAAGCGAGGCAGTTCCTGCTTATCTCGATTGACCGCCTGGTCACGAGGCAGCGGCTCGTATGGTTTTAGCTTTTTTTCTTCGGTCTCGTGCCTCTCCAACAGTTCCGCAACCCGCGCAAAACGATGGATCTCGGCGCGGTCTTCCCGGTCCAGTTCATCCACCAGAGCCTTCACCCGGAAAACTTTCTCCGTCTGTTCGCTGGTGGGAGGCAATTCTTCCAACTGCACCACTCTCAGATTTTCTGAGCGCGGGTCGCCGTCATAACAAACCTGAACCGCCGAAAGAGCGGGGTCTTGTCCGATAGTGAAGATCGACCACACATTGGCATAGACCTCAATGCCATCGCGGGTATAGGCAGTGACTTTCGGCTGAAGCCTGAACTGCTTTCGCAGATCGACTGCGCCGCGGATGCGCTCGCGCCGGCGGATGAAGACAATTCCGGGGCCTTTTGCTTCGGGTGTTTTGATGGGATCTGCCAAGCCAAACGAACGCAGCGTCGCATGAATCATATTGTCGATCGCGCGCTGGACGCCGGGGGGCGGCACCTCGTCCTCCAAGACCACGGCGCTATTGAAATCTACCACCACCACGCCCGGGCCTTTGCGGGTATCTTCCTTGGTCTGGAGGATTTTCCCGTCCTTAATGAACACAGCCGGGCCATGCAATCCAAGCGTATGCAGCAAGAAGTGAAAGGCTGTGCGGTAAATTTCCCTCAGGTTACTCACCGGCAAGAGCGCCTGCCAGGAGATGGCAACCAACCAGAAAAAGAACACCCCAAAGTAACTCCACAGAAGCGTGAAGCCAATGAGCACGTTCCAGGACTCTTTTTGCACATCCGTAAAGGCCGGAATCGGCTGGCGTTTTAAGAGGGCCCTCAATACGTTCCAGAGCATGCCCAGAACGTCGCCGATTTCCCACCGGAACATAATAAAGAATAACAGACCAAGGAAACCAAAAATGGCTAAGATGATCTGACGTCTGCGTTTGATGTTCTGCTCGCCGAGATTCATGTCCCGCCGGGTGCCTTTAAAGGAATGGAATAGAGCTAGAGTTATTATCCATTTTACATTAAGTTTGTCAATCAAGGCGGGGTTATCTAGTTTGACAATGTCACTTTAGATATTCGAGCTTGTGGCCCCTCCCCCGGCAAAACGTCTGAGTGATTGGGCATCTTGGCTGCCGGGGGAGGGTAGGGTGGGGGCAACACCCAAGCCTAAAGGTCGTGATTTTTTAATGTGACATTGTCAAACTAGGGCCATTCGCAAAGTATTGCCAACGGCCCTGACTGGCGCGCAGAACCCACCCCGGCGCTGTGACTGCCTCTACCCCAAGCCCCGGAAGGGGCATGATACTTTGCGAATCGCCGTGCGGTTATCAGCGGCTGAACGCCGCCCAGGTCAAACTGAGCAAGGCTGCCCCCAGGGCGACATAGGCGGGGGTCGTGTGACCGCCGCCATACAGTTGAACCGCGCCCAGGAAGAAAGCCGCGAAGACCACTGCTCCCGCCATCCGGCGAACCGAAAGATCCAGCCGGCTGACCTGGCGACCCAATTCGGGAGTCTGCACCGACAGCTTGCCCTGCTCCAGACGGTTGATCAGGTTTTCCGCGCGGCGCGGCATGCTGACCAGCACGCGCAGCAAATCTCCCGCCTCGCGGACAATCATCTCCACCCCACCACTGCGCTGGGATTCAACCAGCTTCGTGGCGTAAGGCGTGACCTGGGTCCAGATGTTGAAATCGGTGTTCAATCCGCTGCAAATGCCCGAGAGAATGCCCACGCAGCGAAACAGGAGGATGAAGTCTTCGGGCACCTGGAAGGGTAGTTCATAAAGGATGTCGGCAAACTGGGCCGCCCATTGCATGATCTCCTCGCGACCCATGCCGGCCAGTTCCGGGGCGGTGCGCCCCCAGAAGCGCGAAAAAGCTTCCGCGCTGGCGGCTTGAATCGCCTCCACATCGGCCCCGGGCAGAAGGACGTGCATGGTTGAATAAGCCTTTACCAGACGAGCTGAATCTTGCAAGCCGAGCGCAATCAGCACCTCGGTGAGGCCTTTGAGCATCGTTTCATTCAGGGTGCCGGTCATGCCAAAATCCACGAAGATGAGCTGCCATGCTCCCGGCTCATCCGGGTTGTCCAGAGGCAGCACAAACAGGTTGCCGGGGTGCGGGTCGGCATGGAAGAAACGATCCTCAAAGATCTGTTGCAAGTAGGTATCGAACAGGCGCTCCGCCACCTCGGCTCGGCTGATCCCGGCGGCGGTGATGGCTTCGTAATCAGTAATCTTGATAGCCCGAATACGCTCGAGGCACAGAACCCGGCGGGACGTATGACTCCAATACACCAGCGGGACGCGGATGTCGGTTCGATTGGCAAAGTTCTCGGCAAAAGTTTCGGCGTTCTTCCCCTCGCGCAGGTAGTCGATCTCTTCCAGCAACGAGCGGCTGAATTCTTCCATCAATGAGGGCATGTCCATGCGTTTGCGGATGGGCGGGTATTGGTTGACCCAGCGCGCCACCACGCGAAAAGCAGCCAGATCCACATCGACGATGGCCTCAATCAGCGGGCGCTGCACCTTGACCACCACGTCTACGCCGTCGGGGTTTTCGGCGCGGCGCAGGCGCGCCGTGTGCACCTGTCCAATGGAGGCGGAGGCCAGAGGTTGGGGGTCAAATTCGGCGAACAACTCGTCCAGGGGGCGATTAAACTCGCTTTCCACCACCCGGCGAATATCCTCAAAACGCTCGGCGCTGACCTCGTCTTGCAGGCCAGACAGCTCGTCGGTGATTTCGCGCGGGAGCACGTCCAGACGAGCCGAAAGGAACTGCCCGACTTTGATCAACACGCCACCCATCTGCACCGCCAGGGCGCGAAACGAAACGGCGATGCGTTTCATACGGACCGGGCGAGTGCGGTTGGAGAGGGAGCGCAAACCGATGCGGGGCAGGAGAATGTCCCACCACAACAGGCCCAGCAAGACGCGAGCAAAGAACCAAAGAATCCGGCGATATCGAGCGCGAAGCATAAAAGGATTATAAACCCGGTTCTACCGGCGTAGGAGAATACCGGCTCTCTAGGATTTGCCGTGGTAGGTGCCGCATTTAGGGGTGTGTGAGTGGCGAAGCCACTCACACA
>CAZMMI010000072.1:9380-15807 GCA_964567255.1 uncultured Anaerolinea sp. | reverse complement strand
TCAGGGGCATAGACTCTCTCCTTTTGTAATTTGGGTAAATTTACCCAATCAAGTGCTGTGATTATAACCGATTTTTGCTTCCCGAAACGGCAGACCCGCGCGCGCAGGCGATTAACATTCCTTTGACAAATTGGGCACTTCGTAGTAATATAGCACCGCGATGGCGAGGTAGCTCAACGGTGGAGCAGTGGACTCATAAGCCATTGGTTGTGGGTTCAAATCCCACCCTCGCCACAAGTTTATTCCAGCAGAGTGAGGGGCGTCAGGCTCCTCACTTTTGTTTTAAGGGCACAGGCTTTTCAACGAACATTTGTGAATATTTGGAAGCAGAAATGGCAGTGAAGGGGAGGAAACACCAATGCAGCAACCACCAGCGGAAGTAATCACTGCGCATTTGATTTGGATGATCTTTTGGATTCTGGTGGTTGGCTTCATCCTGTTGGTTGGGCGGCGCAAGGAAAGCCTTCGAGGCTTCAGAGAACGGATGATGGCGCAGTGGAGACCCTCTCTTGTCATCTCCCTTGTGTACCTGGTTAGCTCAGGATTAGGTGGCGGAAGTTTTCTAAATCCCTTTGCCATCAATGTTTTCTGCCAGGCCCTGGTTGGGTTGGCTCTGGCAAAAAGCATCAACGGTTTTGAGCCACTTCCCATCACCCGTGCAATCGCCCAACGCGAAAAGGTCTGGCGAAGCGTGGGGCTCATGCTGCTTGTGGCCCTGCTTCTGGTTCCTGTGGTCGTCATTGTCGGTAGTCTGGGTTTAAATATTGCCCAACAGATTTTTGGCGAGACCAACCAAACCTCTGAGGCGCTGGGAATGCTGCCCGCCAACAAATGGCTGACCTTTTTCGCGCTGTTGAGCGGGGCCGGGATCGCGGAAGAGACGACTTACCGGTTAGTTTTTCTGTCACTCTTCCAACGCATTACTAAACGGCGCTGGCTGGCGGTGCTTCTCTCTGCTCTGGTTTTCGGCGCGTACCACCTGTCGCCATTAGACAGCATGTACCGCGTCTTTTGGCAGTTCCCCCTGTCCCAATTTCTCGCTTCTACCCTGGTAGGGGTGGTGTTGGGTATTGTATATATTAAACGGGGTTATGAAACGGCCGTGCTTGGTCACACCCTCAGCGATTGGATTCCGATGATGATATTTATGGATTGATGGGGGATACATCTCAATCCATTTTCCTGTATTGCAAGGGTGATAGGCCTGTAATTCGCTTGAAGACTCTGCCGAAATGGGTTTGACTTTCGTAGCCGACTTTTTCGGCGATCTTACTGACGTTTGAGAACGATTCTTTCAACAGTCGCTGGGCTTCGCGGATTCGCAGGCTGTTAAGATATTCGGTGAATGTGAAACCGGTCGCTTTCTTAAATGTTCTGCTCAGGTGATAAGGGCTGATATAAAAATCTTCGGAAATACTTTCCAAAGTAATTTTCTTCATGTAGTGGGTATTGAGATAGAGAATGATCTCGCTAATCTTCCCGTGCATGTGATTCCCATTCACCCCGCTCGTGGAATGGGTATGCGTGGCCTTCCGGGTGATGAAGATTAGCAATTCACCCATTGCCAGCCTGACGTAGGTTTCGTGGCCTGAATCTTTCCCTTTGGTTTCCTTGATGATATTGAACAGATAGCGTTCGACCGTGGCCTGTTCGGCTTTCTGCAATCTGATCAGGTTCGCGTTTTGATGAAACGCCTGGAGGAGGTCGATATCTGCGCCCAGGCTGGATATGCCCTGGATATAGGCCTCGTCAAAAATAATGAGGATCCTTTCGTGCATGAGCGAGCCGCCGTAGGTGGTCTTGTGAAGGTGGCCTTTATTGATTAGCACCAGGTCGCCTTTTTCTACTTTATAGGTCCGGTCATTAATAAAGTAATTGCGGGTTCCGGACAGCAGGTAAAAAATCTCATAACTGTCATGAAAATGATACAGCGGCATACTGCAGGGCTCGTGGCGCTTGCACTGCTCTATTTCAAAGCCTTTGTACGATTCGTGGCACAGCGTCAGGCCGTCTTCAAGGCTGTAATCATCCAGTTCTTTCGGTTTGAGGTTCGTCATATATTCCTCGGTGGGTTCCTTTCTCCAATTCACGGTCAATCCTCGAGAGAAAGAAAAATTCTGGGTTGTTTCCCCCTCCTCAATCATAGCTTGAATTTGAAAATGTGTATAGCAAATATTATCGAAAAAAGGCGATTATCACAAAGGATGTGTGGATACTCGAAAATATTTGCTTTATAGTTTTATAACAGGAGGCGTCTCCCAACGAACCTCTCCAAACTCACCCACCACGACAGAATAGGAGGAATGGATCCATGAGAAGAGTTTTTACCAAGTCATTTGGGCTCGCTCTGATTATGCTGCTCAGCATTCTCAACTCAGCGGTTTTTGCGCTGCCTGGTGATTATCCGTATGATCAACCGGGGGATAAGAACTACATCACAAACACGAATGTTATTCAAGGCTATTTACCCACAGGGAGCAGCAACAACCAAAGCTACAAAGTAACTTCTCCAAGGGCGCAGGCTAACGCCACATTTACGAGTGACTCTATTACCATCGACGGCTCAAAGGAAGCGGCCTGGGATGCTGCTACGGCTTACCCGATGGCCAATATGTTCAACACGGCCATGACAGCAACTACTACCGAGGGCGCCCAAGGCAGCTTCCGCCTATTGTGGGACGGGCCGGTGCTCTACGTTCTTGTAGAGGTGAGCGGCGACGCCACCCAATCTGATAGTGGTACCCCAACCTGGAGCAGCGCTGCCTACACACCATCTACAGACGGGTTGTTTGTCTTTATGGATGTGTTCAACGACCAATGGGGTATCGAAACCGATACGCAGGGTGTTTTCTTCCTGCCCGCCAACCCGGCCGCTCCGGCGACATCCTTCAACAACAGCGGTATTCCTTCGCTGGGGTCCTTCTTCAATGTGAATAACCAGGACTACTCGGCGCGTTTGAAGGGCGCTAAATCCTCGGGCTATACAGCCGGGGAAGGGGTCAACTACACCTATGAAATTGCCCTGCAGATTGAGGGTTGGGGCGATGAGTGGGATCGCGAACTGACCAACGGCGCCAAGGTCGGCCTGGAGTTAGGTGTTTTCGACCAGGGCCGGGCTTTCACGTACTGGAGCAAGACCCAATACTTTGCCGGACGCGAAGGCGACTCTAACCTGCCGAACTCGGAACGCGTTCGCAACCGTGACTGGGGCGAAGTGACACTCTCCGGCTGGGATGAAGCGACCCCATTCGCGTACAGCGGCTGGCGCGCCGATGAAAATATCCGCTTCTGGAACTCGAAGAGCAATCCCGGCGGTACCGGCGCCGCGGACAGCGGTGATGCCAGCCTGGTCTGGACGGATGCGTCGAAAGCCCAAATGATCGCAGCCAAAGCAGCCTATCTGGCGATCAAAGACAGCGCCACTGCCAGCCGCGAGGAGAAAGATGCCGCCGTGCTGGCGGTATGTGAGGCGTTTGCAGGTTTGCGCTGGGCCGACACAACCTATCCTGATCCGCGTGACCTGCCTGAGCTTCAGACGCTGCCCAATGTTTGGAAGTTCTTCGACCCCACCCAGGGCACCAACGGTATGGTCACCAACATGGCTGAGTGGGAAGAACGCAAGCAGGAGATTCTGGATCTGGCCCAGTTTTATGAATACGGTTACAAGCCGCAACTGGGTGTCGATTACACCATCAGCCTGACATCGAACGCCTATGACGGCACCGGCAAACCGACCGTGACCGCGCGCGTGACACCTACCAATGTCAATTTCAGCGGCGGTGTTGCCCAGGACGTAACCGTTACCATCACCCTGCCTACCGCCGGGCTGCCCGAAGGCATGAAGGCGCCGGTTTCCTTCAGCGGCGGCTACACCGCCAACGGCATTGCCGATATCACTTACCCCAGTTGGGCGACCGACAACCGCACCGATGCCGGAGCCTGGGGGAACCCCAACCGCTCGGGCACCTTCTATAAGATTTTCCCGTACTCGCGCAACAGCACTTCGGCGGATGTGAGTATTGAGATGGCTAATGCTACGGCCGTTTCCATCTACCTGGACATCCTGCAAATGGCAGTTGCCGAAAATGCCCAACTGGATGCCAGGATCGATCCCAGCAAGGCCATTGTCAAAGGTTTCTCGATCAACGGCAAGATCGCTTTTGTGACCGCCGTCTATGACGAGCGCGTGAAAGCCGTTGTCGCCGGTGGCGCAGGCGCGACAGGCCCGGCCAACTGGCGTTACAACGTACAAGGCCAGGAATACAATTTTACCGGCACGATCTTTTATAACCCCGGCGCAGAGAACATCGTTTCGCACGGTACGGAAGGCCCGGGCAACAGTTACCGGCATAACCGGGTGCGCGAGACCGAACTGTTCCGCCATTTCCTGCCCTATGGTCATGAATATGTACACGAGGAAGGCTCTTACGGCTACGGCGGATTCAGCAGGCTGCCCTTTGACCAGGCTTTGCTGGTAGCCACCCTGGCGCCGGACCGGGCCATCATCATTGACACCAATATGAATGACTACAATGACGGCGCCGTGACCGACAACATGAGCCTGCAGATAGCCAAGAGCGTTTACAACGCGCTGGGCGTCGACGCAGACGATTATGTCAAGTTCAATAACGGCAATTATGTGTCTTCCGGAGATCCGCACGGCGCAGCCAGCGCCGTACCGGAAGGCCATTTCATGAGCGATTTCTTCTATGGAACCGCTACCTTGACCGGCGACGAAGCCGCGCGGTTGAACACGGATCCCTACAACCTGAATGTCACCGCTGGGCAGACCCAGACCCCATACGACTACTATTGGGGCGGCTTCAATACGATTACCGGCGGAACCGGCGGCGTGACCGGGACAGACGGCTGGTATTTCTACACCCTAAACGTGACCCCGGAAATCGTGATCAATGTGCAACCGGCTGCCAATATGGAATTGCTGTTCGGTTATGCAGCCGGGCATACACTTTCGATCACGGCAGAAACTCGAGGGGAAGCAGGCACGCTTTCATACCAGTGGTATTCCAATACTACAAATTCAAACACGGGCGGAACACCGATTGACGGCGCCACTTCTTCAACCTATGAAATCCCAACCGGTAAAGACGTAGGTGTGTACTATTACTACGCAGTGGTAAGCTCGGACGCGGCAGGTGTGCAAGCCGTCAGCAGTGATGTGGCACAGGTAACGGTGCGGATGCCATCGGCCGACTCCAGCCTGAAGAGTGTCGGGATCAAAGTTCAAAGCGGACCCTGGTGGGCGCCGGTAACGACTGTTTATCCCGGTACCCCGCACGAAACCGAGCCGAACGCATACAACATCGTTCTTCCTTACATGCCCAGCCTGGATACGCTGGAAGCGACGGCCTTCGACACGGTCGCCAATGATCCCGGCGCCTTGGTGGGCACGCCGGTCAAGTTCGACGCCGGCGCGCGCTGGACCATTACCGTGACCGCCGAGGACGGCGTGACCGCAACCACCTATACGGTCTACGTTTCCGCGCCGCATATCCCGGTCACCAATATCACCGGCATTCCGGCCAGAATTGCCCTGGGGACAGATCTAAAACTCAAAGAAACCTTGTTCGGATCGACCACTTTCAACCTCGGAGCGGCTCAACCGGCCAATGCTTCGTTCAATGAAATTAACTGGAGTTTAAGCGACACCACCAACGCGACCCTGGTCACCACCGGCGGCGGGTGGAACCCCACGGTCACCGTCTTGCGCTTCGCAAGCGGCGCGACCAGCGGCACGCAAACGGTCTTGACGGCTACCATCACTGAGGGTTCTGCGCCGGGCGTGAGCTACACCCAAAACTTCACCATCACGGCAATCAGTTTCGTTCCGGTTACCGATATCACCGGCATCCCGGAACGGCAAAGTGTGGGTACGCCGCTTGAACTGGTCGGAACCGTTGTCCCGGTGGAAGCTACGAACAAAGACATCGTCTGGAGCGTGAAAGCCACCGGCACCACCGCCCCTGGGGCAGAGCTCACCGGCGGCAACGTGCTTTCGGTCACCGGCCCGGGCGATGTGGTGGTCACCGCGACCATCATCGAGGGCGCGAGCCTGCCCGGAATGAACCCCGGCACGAACTTCACCAAAGATTTCACCATTCGCTACCCAAGCTCGGTGAACACGCTGCAAAGCCTGGCGACCAGCGCGGGCACGTTGACCCCTGTGTTCGATGCCGGCACAACCGAATACAGCCTGGACGTGCTCGCTACGGTCAACACGATCACGGTTACGCCTGTGCTGACGGATGCGAACGCGACGATGACCGTGAACGGTCAGCCCGTGGCCAGCGGAGCGGCTTCGCAGGAGATCAGCCTGAACGTGGGGCCGAACCAGATTGTGATTGTGGTGACGGCGGAGGATGAGTCGACCAAGACGTACACCGTGACCGTCAACCGCATGATCGGG
>CAZMMI010000072.1:7370-9280 GCA_964567255.1 uncultured Anaerolinea sp. | reverse complement strand
TGGGTGGTTCGTTCTCCTCTTTTCCCTGCTTCTCTTTTCCGCGTGCGCCCGGCAGGAAACGCCTACCCCGGCGCTGCCCACCGCTTTGCCTCCCCCGGTGCTCTCGACGCCAGCCCCAACGGCGACCCCTATGCCAACCGCTGCGCCCACCGAGGTTCCCACGGTTGAGCCGACCGAAACCCCTACCGAAACCACAACCGAGCCAACGCCGCCCACCGAACCCACCCCCGAACCGACCGAGATTGCCGCCACCGAAGAATCCCCGGCGGGGTGCTTGAACAAGGCCGCTTTTTATGGGGACGTGACTATTCCGGATGACACGGCGTTCAAGCAAAATGTGCCCTTCACCAAAACCTGGAAGGTGCGCAACGAGGGCGACTGCGTTTGGGACGGCTATAAAATTTCATTCGCGGGCGGATCCTCGCTGGATGGGCCGCTTTCCAACCCGCTGCCGGTGATTCAGCCGGGCGAGGTGAAAGATATCTCGGTAGAAATGAAATCGCCGCCGCAGGGCGGGTTGTTCACCGGTTATTGGGAACTGGAAGACGCCACCGGGCAGCGCTTTGGCTTCAACGCCAGCGGCAAAGACTTGATCTGGGTGCAGATTTCGGTGAGCTGGTACGCCGAAGGCGGGGGCGGGCCGCTGGTGCCGGTGACGGATGGCTGCGCCCCGCCGGTGGACGAGAGCTTTGAGGCGGCCATTTTGGAGCTGGTAAACAATGCCCGCGCTCAAGAGGACCTGCCCGCGCTCACGCTGAACAATGAGCTTGTCGCGGCGGCGCGCGCGCACAGCACCGACATGGCTTGCTACGGCATCCGCGACCACACCGGCTCGGACGGATCCAACTGGTACCAGCGTATCGCCGCGCAGGGCTATACCCCCGGGTATGCCGGGGAAAACATCTACTACGGGCACCCCGACTACGGGGCAGACGTGACGGGCACCTTCACCTGGTGGATGGGCAGCACGGTACACCGTAATAATATTTTGAGCAGCAAGGCCACTCAGATCGGTATTGGGCATGTGTACGAGACTTCTGGGGATGGGTGGGGGTTCACGACCTTAAATATCGCCAGGCCTTAACACTCGGCGAATTCTGATATACTTTCGGTATGGAACGTCGCTTTTCTTCGCTGACGCTGCGCGAGATTGCCTATAATGAAGCCGGGCTGGATTACCGCTACAGCCCGCACAGCCACAATGCCTATCAATGGTACTGCGTGATTTATGGCGGCGTGGACCAGACCGTGGAAGGGACTGTCTACAATCTGGGCCCGGAAGAATCGCTGCTGATTCCGCCGGGGGTGGTGCGCTCGCCCAGCGCGCGCGAAAAGGCCCCGGCTTACCTGTTTGCAGTGTTTGACAACCACAGCCTGCAGCTGGACGCCATGTGCGGGCGGGTGCTGCCCACGCCGCGCGATCTGCTGCCCGATTTGCACGCGCTGGCCCGCGAGCTGCGCCGCCCCGAAGCCAACACCCACGAGATGGTCGAGGCGCTGCTGGTGCGGCTGTTGATTGGCCTGGGGCGGGTGGTGACTCAGGAAGAGCGGGCCAACCCCGCGCGCGCCTCGGCTCTAAACATCTTGCCGCAGCAGGAGGTGGTCGAGCGCGTGGAAGCCTTCATGCGCCGCAACATCCAGCAGGATTTGTCCCGCCAGGAGCTGGCTGATTTGGTGCATCTTTCGCCCGCGCACCTGGCGCGCATCTTCCAGCAAGCCACCGGGCGCACGTTGATCTCGCGGTTGCTGGAACTGCGCATGGGGCAGGCCAAGCAACTGCTGCTCAACAGCACTTTGTCGATCACCGAGGTGAGCTTGCAGGTGGGCTACCACTCTTTCAGCCATTTCAGCCGGGCGTTCAAGGAGATGGTGGGGGTTTCGCCTTCCGATTATCGCCGCTCGGGGGGCAA
>CAZMMI010000072.1:0-7270 GCA_964567255.1 uncultured Anaerolinea sp. | reverse complement strand
TCTTTATCAACAGGAGTGTCGAATGAGCGAGCGAAAGGTCAAACTGGCGATTATCGGCGTCGGTTCGATGGGCAGTATGCACGTCAAGGATCTTACGTCGGGCCGGGTGCCGAATGCGCAGTTGGTCGCGGTATGCGATATCGACAAGGCCAAAGCCGACCGGTTCGCGGCGGAAGCGGGGGTCCCGGCATTCTACGACTACCGCGATGTGCTTGGAATGGAAGAACTCGACGGCGTGATTATTGCCACGCCGCATTACGACCACACGCCCATCAGCATCGCCTTCATGCAGGCGGGCAAGCACGTGATGACCGAAAAGCCGGTGGCGGTGCACGTCAAGGACGCCCGCAAGATGGCCGCGGCGTATGAAGAGGCCAAGAAGCAGTACCCGGATCTCAAGTTCGCGATCATGTTCCAGCAGCGCACCTACGGCTTCTGGCGCAAGATCAAAGAAATGATCGACGGGGGCGAGCTGGGTCGCCTGATGCGCGCCACCTGGATCATCACCGACTGGTACCGCACGCAGGCCTACTATGACGGCGGCGGCTGGCGCGCCACCTGGAGCGGTGAAGGCGGCGGCGTGCTGCTCAACCAGTGCCCCCACAACCTGGACCTGTTCCAATGGCTGGTCGGAATGCCCAAGCGGGTGGCGGGCTTTGCCCACATTGGCAAGTATCACAACATCGAGGTCGAGGACGAGGTCACCGGCTATTTCGAGTACGAGAACGGCATGGTGGGTCACTTTTTGACCACTACGGCCGAATCACCGGGCACCAACCGCCTGGAGATCATCGGCGAGAAGGGCAAGCTGACCTTTGAGGACGGCAAGCTGCTGTTTGACCGCAACGCGGTATCGATGCTGGAAGATATTCGCGTTTCAAACAAGCCTTATGACAAGGTGGAGCACGCATTGGAAGAGGTACCCTTCACGCATCATGGCGAGTTCGGGCACCGCTTCATGCTGGAGAATTTCGCCTCCGCCATTCTGGACGGCACCCCGCTGATCGCGGAAGCGCCCGAGGGAATCAATTCGCTGACCTTGAGCAACGCGGTGATGATGTCCACGTTTGAAGGCAAGACCATTGACCTGCCCTTCGACGAGGATGCCTACGAGGCCAAGTTGATGGAATTGGCGGCCAACTCCACCTTCCACAAGGTGGTGCGAGAAGGCGAAGCAAAGGACATGTCGAAGTCCTTCCGGTAAAAAGCGAGGCGCGATGAAAATCAGCTTTATGACCCTGGGCTGCCCAAAATGGGACCTGGACACGATTTGCCGGCGCGGGCGGGAGTACGGTTTTGACGGCGTGGATTTTCGGGGTTATTTGGATGCCATCGATATCACCACGCTGCCCATGTTCACCAGCGAGGTGGCAGCCACGCGGCGGCAGTTGGACGAGGCCGGGCTGGCAGTGAGCGCGGTGAGCTCGAGCATCACGGTGTGCGCAGCAGAGCGGCGCGAGGCCAACCTGGAAGAAGCTCGCCGCACCATCCCAGTGGCCCGGGCATTGGGGGCGCAGAATGTGCGCATTTTTGGCGGCGGCGACCTGGCTACCAGCACGCGGGAAGAACTGGCCAAAATCGGCCGGGAGTGCATCGAAGCCATCCTGAATTTGGACGGCGCGCAAGATCTGCACTGGCTGTTTGAGACACATGACCTGTGGATCAAGTCTACCGACTGCACCCTGCTGCTGGATGCCATTCCCAACCCGGCCTTTGGCGCGCTGTGGGACATGGGCCACACCAGCCGGGTGGGCGGGGAAAAACCCGCCGACAGCTATGCAGCCATTGGCAAGCGGGTGGGCTACACCCACGTCAAAGATGCCGCCTATGACCCGCAGCACCCACAGGCGATGGAAGACGGCTGGCGCTATGTCTTCCCGGGGACGGGCGTGCTGCCGCTGGCGGAGTCGATCCACCTGTTGAAAGCCAATGGCTATGACGGCTGGGTGCAGTTTGAACACGAAAAGCGCTGGCATCCTGATTTGGCCGAGCCGGAAGAAATCTTCCCGGCCTTCGTGCAGTGGGTGAGAGGTGTGCTGGCATGAGCGCCACGTGGAATCTGCCCGAGAACCGCTACTTTGATCCCGACCCGGCTGTGCAGCGCGTGGCGCTGGAGATTTTTGCCGAGATCGAGAAGCTGCCCATCGTCAGCCCGCACGGGCACGTGGATCCGCGCTTGTTTTCGGACCCGCAAGCCAGCTTTGGCAGCCCGGCGGAGCTGTTGATTATCCCCGATCATTACGTCTTCCGCATGTTGTACTCGCAAGGGGTGCCGCTGGAGAGCCTGGGCGTTCCGCGCCAGGACGGCGGGCCGGTGGAAAGCGACCATCGCAAGATTTGGCAGCGCTTTGCCGAGCATTTCTACCTGTTCCGGGGCACGCCCTCGGGCATGTGGCTGGCCTATGAATTCAAGTTCATCCTGGGGGTCGATGAGATTCTGGACGGAGAAAACGCCCAGCGAGTCTACGACCAGATTGCCGAGCGGCTTGCCTCGCCCGAGTTCCGCCCGCGGGCGGCCTTCGAGCGGTTGAACATCGAGGTACTGGCCACCACCGATGCTGCCTCAGACTCGCTCTCGGCCCATGCCGCCATGCGCGAATCGGGCTGGCGCGGGCGGGTCATCCCAACGTTCCGTCCCGACGCGGTGGTGAATTTGGACACCGAGGGCTGGCCGGGCCAATTAGAGGCGCTGCGCAAAGCCAGCGGGGTGGACGTGCAGGATTACGCCTCCTTCCTGGCGGCGTTGGAAAACCGGCGCGCTTTCTTCAAACAGATGGGCGCCACCGCTACCGATCATGCCGTGGTGGTTCCGCGGCTGGCCGAGCTGCCCGAAGCCGAAGCGCGGGCCATTTTCAACAAAGCGCTGACGCAAGGCGGGGTGAGCGCAGCCGAAGCGGCACGCTTCACCGGGCACATGCTGGTGCAAATGGCGCGCATGAGCTGCGAAGATGGGCTGGTGATGCAACTGCACCCCGGTTCGTACCGCAACCACAACCCGGGCGTGTTCGGCAAGTTCGGGCGCGACAAGGGCTTTGACATCCCAGTGCAGACCGAATACACCCACAACCTGCGTCCGCTGCTGGAGCAATACGGTGACGATCCGCGCTTGCGGCTGATTCTGTTCACCCTGGATGAAACGGCCTACTCGCGCGAGCTGGCTACCCTGGCCGGGGCTTACCCGGCGCTGCGCCTGGGGCCGCCCTGGTGGTTCCATGATAGCTGGAACGGGATGCGGCGTTACTTCGATCAGGTGATGGAAACGGCGGGCATTTATAACACCGCCGGGTTCAACGACGACACGCGGGCCTTCCTGTCTATCCCGGCGCGGCACGACGTGTGGCGGCGGGCGGCGGCGAACTGGCTGGCGGGTTTGGTCGCGCGCAGTGTGGTCGGCATGGGCGAGGCGCGCGAAATGGCCCATGAAATGGCCTACCGCCTGCCCAAGCGGGCTTACCGGCTGGATGGCGGCGCGTAAGCGTGAAAGCAACTGGACGAATTCGCTGAATTCCCCTCAACTAACGGAGGTGTTTTTTGAATCAATCTTACCTTGTAAAAATGTTTTCATTGGAAGGCAAAGTGGCAGTTGTCACCGGCGGCGCGGGCGTGCTGTGCGGAGCCATGAGCGTGGCACTGGCTCAAGCGGGCGCCAAAGTGGCGGTGTTGGATTTGCGCCCCGAAAAGGCCCAGGAAACCGTGGATCAGATTCGGGCCGTGGGCGGCGAGGCGATCGCGCTGGCTTGCAATGTTCTGGAAAAAAGCAGCATTGAAGCCGTCTGCCAGGAAGTGCTGGCAAAGTACGGCAAGGTGGACATCCTCATCAACGGGGCGGGGGGAAATCACCCCAAGGCCACCACCAACGCGGAACAGAGCTTTTTTGATCTGCCTGCCGACGCGGTGCGCTCGGTGTTCGATTTGAATTTCCAGGGCACGCTGCTGCCCAGCCAGGTCTTTGGCGCGCAGATGGCCAAGCAGGGCGAGGGGGTGATCCTCAACGTGTCCTCGATGAACGCTTTCCGCCCGCTGACGCGCATCCCGGCCTATTCCGCGGCCAAGGCGGCGGTGTCGAACTTCACCCAGTGGCTGGCGGCGCACCTGGCCATGGAATATTCGCCCAAAATCCGCGTGAACGCCATCGCGCCGGGTTTCTTCCTGACCGACCAGAACCGTTTTTTGGTGACCGAGGAAGCCACCGGCAACCTGACCCCGCGTGGGAAGACCATTGTCGGGCACACCCCGGCCGGGCGGCTGGGCGCCCCCGAAGATTTGCTGGGCACCGTCTTGTGGCTGGTGTCCCCGGCCTCTGCCTTCGTCACCGGCGTGGTAGTGCCGGTGGACGGCGGTTTTAATGGATTCTCCGGCGTGTAAATTTGAGTGGAGGAAATGCAATGACCCATATCCCTGATGCAGCCAAACCCCTGGTGGAGTTCAAAGCGGAGAAAGCTTTCTTCGTCGGCATCGACTCGGACGGCTGCGCCTTTGATACGATGGAAATCAAGCACAAAGAGTGCTTCTGCCCGGAGATTATCCGGCATTGGAATCTGCAAGCCGTCTCCAAGTATGCCCGCGAGGCAGCAGAGTTCGTCAACCTGTACTCGAAGTGGCGCGGGATCAACCGCTGGCCGGCCCTGATGATGGTGCTGGACCTGCTGCGCGAGCGCGCCGAAGTGCAGGCCCGTGGGGTGGAGATTCCCTGGGCCAACAAGGTGCGTGATTTTATTGCCTCGGGTTTTGCGCTCAGCGACAGCGGCTTGAAGAAATACATGGCCGAGCATCCCGACCCCGAGCTGGAGCAGGCCCTGGGCTGGACCACGGCGGTGAACCAGCAGATTGCCGACATGGTGCACGGCGTCCCGCCCTTCCCCTTTGTGCGCGAGTCGTTGCAAATGATGAAGGCCGAAGCGGATTTGATGGTGGTTTCCGCTACGCCCACCGAAGCCCTGACGCGGGAGTGGAAAGAGCACGATATCGCCCGCTATGTGCGCCTGATTTGTGGTCAGGAGATGGGCAAGAAGGAAGATCACCTGGCCCTGGCAGCCAAGAGCAAGTATATCGACGGGCACGTGTTGATGATCGGCGACGCGCCCGGCGACCTGAAGGCAGCGCGTTCGATTGGAGCGTTGTTCTTCCCCATCAATCCCGGCGAAGAAGAGGCTTCGTGGGAACGCTTCTACCGCGAGGGCTATGCCCGCTTCCTGGGCGGCACTTATGCCGGAGCGTATGAACAGGCGTTGATTGCCGACTTTGACAAGCGCCTGCCCGACACGCCCCCCTGGAAGAAATAACCCATGGACGCCGAATTTCGCCGCAAAATGATGGCAGGGGAGATGCTGCTGGGCACCGTCCTGGGCATGCCCTCGCCCGAACTGGCCGAGATTTGCGCCAGGGTCGGGTTGGATTGGCTCTTCATAGACATGGAACACGGGCAGATCGACGCCTTGGGCTTGCAGCGCATTGCGCAAGCCACTCAGGGCAGATGCGCCTGTCTGGCGCGGCTGCCGGTGAATGAAGACATCTGGTTCAAGAAGGCGCTGGATGTGGGCATTGCCGGGGTGATCGTCCCGCTGGTTAACACTGCCGCGGATGCTCGCCGGGCAGCGGCTTCCAGCAAATACCCACCCATGGGCACGCGCAGCGTGGGCCTGGCGCGGGCGCACGGTTATGGGCCGGGCTTCAAAGAGTATGTCGAGCAGGCCAATGACAATACCACCTTGATTGTGCAGATCGAGCACATCCGCGCAGTGGAAAACCTGGAGGAGATCATCGCCGTGCCCGGCGTGGACGGCGTGCTGGTGGGACCGTTTGACCTGTCGGCCAGCCTGGGCGTGCCCGGCAAGGTGGACGACCCGCGGGTGACGGCAGCCATTGACCGGGTGGCGCAAGTATGCCTTTCGCGTGGAACAGCTTTAAGTATCTTTGCCGGAGACCTGGGCTTTGCCCGGCGCTGGTTGGCGCGTGGCTTCCACATGTTGGCTGTGACGAGCGATATGACCTTGTTCAGCCAGGCAGTGAGTGGCATGATCCGCGAGATGAAAGAGGCCTAAATGCACGCTTTTGAGAAGGCGGATGGTTTTCTGAGCGAGCAAGAGATCGCTGGAGTGGTGCGCGATGGGTTGGGAGCCCTGCCGCTGGACGGCAAGCGCGTGTTGGCAATCATTCCCGACGGGACCCGCACCATGCCCATGCCCTTGATGTTCCGCCTGTTGCAAGAGACGCTGTTGAGGCGGGCCACGGTATTGGATTTTATTGTGGCGCTGGGCACGCACGGGCCAATGGACGACGCGGCGTTGAGCAAACTGGTGGGCGCGCCGGTGACAGATGGGCAGGCCGGGGCCAGCCACATTTACAACCACCTGTGGATGAAGCCCGAGACGTTTGTGCACCTGGGCACCATCCCGGCGGCGGAGATTGGCCGCCTGAGCGGTGGGTTGCTGGAGATGGACGTGCCGGTCACGCTCAACCGCATCGTGCTGGATTACGACTTCCTGCTGATCTGCGGGCCGGTGTTCCCGCACGAGGTGGTGGGTTTTTCGGGCGGCAACAAGTACCTGTTCCCCGGCATTGCCGGAGCGGAGATCATCAACTTCACCCACTGGCTGGGGGCTTTGATGACCAATTACCGCATCATCGGCGCGGGTTACACCCCCGTGCGAGCGGTGATTGACAAGGCGGCGGCATTTGTCGACCGGCCCATGGCCTGCCTGGCGCTGGTGGTCAGCCACGGGGGCACGCACGGGCTGTTCTGCGGCACGCCGCAGGAGGCCTGGGAAGCGGCTTCGGCGCTTTCGGCCAAGAAGCACATCCTGTACCTGGAAGAGCCCGTCCAGCGGGTGCTGTCGATCATGCCGCACCTCTATGACGATCTGTGGACCGGGGCCAAGGGCATGTACAAGATGGAGCCGGTGGTCGCCGACGGCGGCGAGGTGGTCATCTACGCGCCGCACATCAGCGAGGTGAGCTATACCCACGGGCGGATTCTGGACGAGGTGGGGTATCACACCCGCGATTACTTCGTCAAGCAGTGGGAGCGCTTCAAGGGCTATCCCTGGGGCGTGCTGGCCCATTCCACGCATGTGAAGGGCATGGGCAAGTACGACGCCGCCAGCGGTGTGGAGCGCCCGCGCATCCAGGTGACGCTGGCCACGAGCATCCCTGAAGAGCGCGCCCGGCGCATCAACCTGGGCTATCTCGACCCGGCGGCAGTCAGGGTGGAGGAGTGGCAGGGGCGCGAAGCGGAAGGCATTCTGGTGGTTCCGCGAGCGGGCGAGATGCT
>CAZMMI010000071.1:0-15838 GCA_964567255.1 uncultured Anaerolinea sp. | reverse complement strand
AAGGTATAATCTTCCCTCATGTTACTGCACATCCTCGTCAACATCACCCTGCCTGTTTTCCTGCTCATCGGAGCCGGAATCCTGGCCGAACGCGCCTACAAGGTCGACGTCGATTCGCTGGTCAAGCTCAATTTCAACGTTTTTCTCCCCGCCCTGGTCTTCCTCAAAGCTCTAGACGCCAGCCTGCCTCCCGAGTTGTTCGGCGGGGTGGCCGTCTTCAACCTGCTGCACACCGCGTTGATTCTGGGCGTCTCCTGGGCCCTCTTCAGCCTGCCCGGCTTGCGCGGCAACCGCCCTGAGTTGACGTTGGCCAGCCTGTTGCCCAACGCGGGCAACTACGGCATCCCCCTGGCCATGCTGGCCTTCGGCGCTGCCGGCGCCAACATCATGGCCATCATCGTCCTCATCCAGATATTCATCACCATCACCCTCGGCTTGTGGATCATCGACTCGGGCCGCACCCACTGGCGCGACGCCCTCGTCAGCTTGCTCAAAACCCCCATCCTGTGGGCTTCGTTGGCGGCTGTGTTGATGATGGTTTTCAAACTCCAACTGCCCACCCCCATCCGCCAACCCGTCGAATACCTTGCCGATGGGTTGATTCCGCTGGCCCTGGTCACGCTGGGTGCGCAGCTTTCGCGGAGCCGCAGCGGTAAGCAAATCCGCCCGCTGGCCCTGGTCACCCTCATGCGCCTGTTAGTCGCCCCGCTGCTGGCCTGGTTCATGTTGCTGGGCTGGGAGGCCGCCGCCCGCGCCGGGATGCTCCCCAGCCTGGGTCTGGCTGGCCCCGTGCTGATCATTGCCGCGGGCATGCCCGTGGCCGTCAATGCCTACATCCTCTCTAGCGAGTATAATCGTGACGGCGACCTCGTCTCACAAACCGTGTTGTGGTCCACGCTCATCAGCGCGCTCAGCCTCACCATCTGGCTGGCTGTTTTATAGGAGGAATTATGCCCACCGGCCCTCAACCCTACTCGCATGAACAACGCATGGTTCGCGCCCGAGAAATCGCTGCAAAGTTCCAGGCCCATTACGGCGAGCAGTTGCTTGCCTCGGGCTTATACGGCTCGGTGGCGCGCGGCGTCGACGGGCCGCATTCGGACATTGAAATCCTCGTGGTCATCGATGGCAACAACATTGAGCGCTGCTTTGAATGGTCGGAAGGCCCCTGGAAAGCCGAGGTGGACGTCTACTCGCCGGACGTAATCCTATCCCAGGCCGCCGAGTTGGATGAGTTCTGG
Organism: uncultured Anaerolinea sp.; assembly: GCA_964567255.1. GTDB lineage: Bacteria > Chloroflexota > Anaerolineae > Anaerolineales > Anaerolineaceae > Anaerolinea. The sequence continues at coordinate 14,597 of CAZMMI010000071.1, read as the reverse complement.
CCTCTCACCCACGGAGCTTATGTGTACGTCCAACCGATCCACGACCCACAGGATATCTTTGCGCATGTGCGCCAGGTAGCGTTGGCCCACACGGACCAGGAGATCAATGCCATGCTGCGCGAGGTGCTCATTGGCGACATCTACGAATGCATCGGCAAGCTGCGCAACGGCATTCTGCCCGGCTTCAACCATATCATGCCCGCTTACGCCGTGGACACAGTACGCTTTGGGGCCTGCCTGTTGGGGCTGGCCCACCGCCGCATCTATTCCAGCAGCGTGGCCATGTTCCCCGAATCGCTCCAACTGCCTGACCGTCCCACCGGGTACAACCACCTGTGCGGCATGGTCATGCGCGGCGAACTCTCCAACCCGCCTCGCTTGCTCGAAGCCGCCAACGCCTATTGGGACGGTCTGGAAACCTGGGCCGCCGCCCGCGGGCTGACCATCCATACCGATCTGGACACGCTGCTCAGCCAATCGCCCCGCGAATAATGTTCTCTGTAAAAAAGGTCCGAACTTGAGAACTGTGTGGGTGCTTCGCACCCACACAGTTCTCAAGTTCGGAAACTTTCTTCAACTTCGTTGAGGAGATCCGGTTCTCTGGGAGTTGCGTATCCCCGCTCTGTCGCGTAAAATAAGAACTATCTTTCCCCCACACAGGTGTGACAATGGACCCTCTCTTCCTCCAAATCATTCAAGAAGCCTGGAAGGCCGATTTCTCTGGCTGGGACTTTTCCTGGCTGGAAGGCCGTTATGTTGAAGAAGAACCAGCCTGGGATTACCGCGCCCTGGTTCTCGAGCGAATGAAAGACGTTCAAGCGATGGTAGATATGGGCACCGGTGGCGGCGAATTCTTCTCCACCCTGCGTCCCTACCCGACTGACACCTGGGCGACTGAGGCCTACGTTCCCAATGTGCCCATTGCCCGCGCTCGCCTCGAGCCGTTGGGGGTCAAGCTGGTGCAAGTTTTTGACGACAACGACCTGCCTTTGCCCGGCAACCACTTTGACCTGGCCATCAACCGCCACGAATCCTTCTCCGGCAAGGAACTGGCCCGCATCCTCAAACCCGGTGGCAAGTTCCTCACCCAGCAAATCGGCTGCCAGAACAGCACCCGCCTCAACGAACTGCTCGAAGAAACCAATACCTACGAATACGCAGACGAAACCCTCGAAAAACAGGTCGCCAGCCTCACCTCTGCTGGATTTGAGATTCTCCAGGCCCGCGAAGACTTCCCCGTAGCGGCTTTCCGAGATATAGCTGCCGTTGTTTACTACTTGAAAGTGATCTCCTGGCAGATTCCTGGCTTCACCCCCGAGGCCTACCTGGAAGGCCTGGAAAAAATCCATGCCACCATCCAGCGCGAAGGCGAATTGGTGGTACCCGAACACCGCTACCTGATCGAGGCGGTGAAGCATTAATCCGGGAGTCTCCTCGCCTGCCACAAACAACAAATGGTTAGCCATCGCCGGTATCGCGCTGGGCGTTTTCATGGCCACCCTCGACACCAGCATCGTCAACATCTCGCTGCCCACGCTGGTAACTTATTTTCAGACCGACTTCGCTACCATCCAATGGGTAGTTCTGGCCTATGGTCTCGTGATCACTTCGCTCATGCTCAGCGTGGCCCGATTGGGTGACATGCTGCCCAAGAAACGCATCTACCAGACCGGCCTGACCCTGTTCGTTATCAGTTCTTGTCTGTGTGGTCTGGCTCCTTCGGTGGGCTGGCTCATCGCCTTCCGCGCCTTGCAAGGTCTGGGCGGCACCATGATGCAGGCCCTGGGCATGGCGATGGTCACCGAGATCTTCCCTGCCAGCGAGCGTGGCCGGGCTCTGGGAACAATGGGCGCGGTCGTCTCGGTGGGCATCGCTGTTGGACCGCCCCTGGGCGGTTTGCTCATCGGCCTTGTCGGTTGGCAGTCGGTATTCTGGGTCAACCTTCCTGTCGGGCTCATCACGGCTTTCTTCGTCTGGCGCTTCGTGCCCGACCTGCGTTCCGCCCGCCCCGGTCAGCGCTTTGACCTGGCCGGCGCTGTCATCCTCATGGCGGTCCTCATCACCTACGCCAGTGGCATGACCCGAGGCCAGAGCATTGGATTCTCCTCGCCATGGGTGCTGGCGCTGCTCATCGCCGCCGGGTTGGGCTTGCTCGTTTTCCTGGCCGTCGAGCGCAAGGCCGCCCAGCCAATGGTCGATCTCAAGCTGTTCGCCAATCCACTCTTTTCCATCAACCTGCTCATGGGTTTCCTGGTATTCCTGGTCTTGGCCGGCGGATTTATCCTGCCCTTCCTGCTGCAAAACGTGTTGGGTTATTCCACTCAAATCGTCGGCTTGTTGATGATGGCCAATCCCATCGCCATGGGGCTGGTCGCGCCCGTCGCCGGAACGCTTTCCGACCGCTACGGCTCGCGGGTCATCAGCCTGATCGGCCTGCTGGTGTTGGCGGCTGGCTGCCTGGTCATGAGCACCCTGCACACCGGCGTTACCCCGCTGGGGATTGTAGCCCGGTTGGTGCCTTTTGGTATCGGCTTTGGCCTGTTCCAGGCGCCCAACAACAGTTCCATCATGGGCTCTGCCCCGCGCGAGAGGTTGGGCGTGGCTTCGGGACTGATTGGGCTGTCGCGAACACTGGGTAACTCCTCCGGCCTGCCGCTCATGGGCAGCATCTACGGCGCTTTCGTGCTGGCTGCGGGCAACCTGCCCGCCGGCACCGACGTGAACACCGCCCCGGCGCAAGCGGTAGTATCCGGCATCCAGGGAACCTACATCATAGCCGCCGCGGGCATATTTACCGCCACTCTACTGGCCGTGCTGGCCTTATGGGTGGACACTCGCCGGAAAGCCCGCCAAACCTCCCCGCAGCCATCTTAAGCCATAATCGCATTTGTTTAGCGTAACTACTCAGGCCCTGGTAGAAATGTCCCGAATTTGTGGTGTTTGGCGGGGCTTCGCCCCGCCAAACACCACAAATTCGGCCTCTTTCCCAAAAGGGCTGAGCAGTAACTGTTTAGCAAAAGAAACCTGAATTTCCCTCCCCCAGCCAAAAAACGCGTGTCCCCCAAAGCCTGTTTCGGCTGGGGGAGGGATGCAAGGGAGGGGGTAAAACCGTTACCCCGGTGATTCCCGGTTCTCCCGGTTGCAAAAATGTACGCCTGGGGTACAATAATCCCATGCTAACCAACCGTTCTCGCACCATCCTGATCGTTGGCGACACCTTGGCCATCCTGGCCGTCAGTGTCATCGGCTACCTGCTGCATTACGCCGGAAAGGAAGCCTTCAGCCTGCGCTGGCTGAGCACCTTTCTGCCCTTTTGCCTGGGTTGGGCCCTGATCGCCCCCTGGCTGGGTCTCTTCCGGGCCGGAACCGCCGACCGGCTGGACCAAGTCTGGTGGCGCGCCATCCTGGCAGCCTTCCTGACGGCCCCTTTCGCCGCCTGGCTGCGCGGATTGTGGCTCAGCGCCGCCATCATCCCCGTTTTCGTCACGGTGCTGGGCGCCACCTCGGCCCTGGGCATGGTTCTTTGGCGGTCGGCATGGGCCGCATTCGTCCAACGGAAAATCAGTCATGGATGAGGTTGCCCTGGTCGAATTCGCCCAAAAGGGTGACCTGGATGCGTTCAACCGCCTGGTGCTGGCCCACCAGGACCTGGCCTTCAACGTCGCCATGCGCATGTTGGGCGACTCGGACACCGCCGAGGATGCCGTTCAAACGGCCTTCATCTCCGCCTACCGGCACCTGGCCGATTTTCGCGGCGGGTCGTTCAAGGCCTGGGTCATGCGCATGGTCACCAATGCCTGCTATGATGAACTGCGCCGCCGCCAGCGCCGCCCTTCCGTGCCCCTCGAGCCCCTCACCGAGGATGACGAAGAAGTAGAATCCCCTTCCTGGCTGGCCGATGACTCGGCCTCGCCCGAAGAGCAGTTGGAGCGCGCTGAACTCGACCAGGCTTTACAGTCTTGCTTGCAGCGCCTGGAAGAAGATTTCCGCGCCGTGGTGGTCATGGTGGACATCGAAGGACTCGATTATCTCGAAGCTGCTACTATCATCGGCAAACCCCTCGGCACGGTCAAGAGCCGCGTGGCGCGCGCCCGTCTAAAACTGCGCGAATGCCTGCACCGGTTTTGGGAACTTTTCCCTCAGCCTGTCCGTCTAAATGAGGAGAGGGAACCGTGAACACACATTTAACGTTACGAGATCAAGAACTTTTATCAGCCTACCTGGACGGGCAGCTCTCGGATTCCGACCGCAATTCCGTAGAGCACAACCTGAAAACCCGCGGGGAATGGCGGCTGATGCTGGACGAGTTGGATCAAACTCGCCGGGTATTGCGCCGCGCCCCCCGTTACCGCGCTCCGCGCAGCTTTGCCTTGACCCCCGAAATGGCCAAACAGGCCCGCCGTTCCTTCCTTACCAACCTGATCGGCCTGCGCGTTTCGGCAGCCATGGCTACCCTGGCGCTGGTCGTTGCCCTGGTCATGCAGGGCTCCCCTCTCGTGGCCAATCAGGGCGCATCTCCCATGCTCAGTGCTGCCCCCGCCATGCAAGAAGACACCGCCGCCGGCGCAGTGGTGATGGAAGCCGCTCCGGTTGAAAAAGCCGCCGCCGAGGCCACCCCTATGATCATTACCTGGGGCTCGCCTGCCTACGCCTATGGCATGGGCGGCGGTGGCGGTGATGGCATGGACACCATGACAAGCGCACCACAAGATTTGGCGGCCCCCGCGCCTAAGATTCCCGGCGCTGATTCGCCTCCCGCCGGAGAGGCTCCGGCTGCTGAAGAGCGCAACGCCGTTGAAGGCGAAGCCCCCATTCAGGGCAGCGGCCCCATCCTGGGTGTGCCTGCCGGCGAATCGGCAGGGCAAATTTTGACCACCTCCGAAACAGGACCCGCCTATACCGAAGAGGACTTTCAATCAGCGCCAAAAGGCTTGATTGCCCTGCGTGGCCTACAGCTTGGATTGATACTACTTGCTGTTGTCAGCGCCGTGGCTGCCTTCTTGTTTGCCCGGCGGCGGTCTGCGTGAAGTCCTACGCGGTGCGCTTTTGCACCGCGTGCGGCGCACCGCTCGCTACCCGTGAACTTTTCGGTCGCGAACGCCCTTACTGCCCCGCCTGCGGCTGGATTCACTTTGCCGATCCAAAAGTTGCCGCCGCCGTGCTGGTCGAAGTGGATGACACCATCCTGCTGGTGAGACGTCTCAACGAACCCCGCCAGGGGTTGTGGAGCGTTCCGGCAGGCTTCATCGACGCGGGCGAGGACCCCGCCGAAGCCGCTCGCCGCGAGTGCTTAGAAGAAACCGGCCTGGATGTTGAAATCACCGGCCTGCTGGGCATTGTCGCCGGGCGCGAACATCCCGGCGGGGCCGACATGGTCATCGCCTATCGCGCAAAAATCATCGGCGGGACGTTGCAAGCCGGGGATGATGCCGGCGAAGCGGCCTTCTTCCCGCGCAGCGCCCTGCCCGAACTGGCCTTCCAGGCCACCCGGAAGATATTGGGGCTAATGATTGAATGACCATGCCCATTTGGGCTAACAACCCCGTAGGGGTTTCCGTGAACTGAGGCGGGATTTCAATCCCGCCGGGCCTGGCAATCAATCCGCGGGGTTAAAACCCCTGCTCAGAACACGGAAACCCTTCGGGCTGGGGATGGTTAACCCGCAAGGATTTTTGTGGGCGGGGCAGGATTTCAATCCCGCCGGCGAAAGTGGTTATTGGATTGAATTACTTCCGCAAACTATCCTTTCGCAGTGACTCGAGGGCAGTCTTGTACTCTTCTACGTTGGTGGGGCGCAGGGCGATGATGGTCTCCATCATATTGATTGCCTCCAAATGCTTCCCCTGATCCAGGTAAGCGCCCGCCACTACATCCAACTGCGTCACAGCCTCTTGCACCTGCCCGCCGCGCGCATACAGATCCGCTAACCGCTTGCGCAGGGTCAAATTGGTGCCGTGCTCCACCAGGAGATCATTCAAAAACTCGATCCCCATCTCCCGCCGGCCCGAGGTTTCGGCCAGTTGCAAGAAGGCATCTACCTCGCCTAGAGCCACAGAGTCCTGCCCCAGTCGCAGGTTGAGCAGCACAATCTGTGATCGCACCGCGACATTGTCGGGTTGGATCGTGCGAATCTGTTCGTAAATTCGCACAGCCTGGCGCAGGTTCAAGCGCTGCAGGTCAATATCCGCCACCTTCATCAGGATGTCCACGCCCCAGGTGCGGTTATCCTGCGATTTCTGAGCCAAAGTAAGAGCGGTCAGATACGTCTGGCGTGCCTTATCCAGTTCCGCCAGGCGGTAATACATTTCCGCCAGGTCCATATACTCGGTCAGGGCCGCGTCCACCTTGCCCTGCGACACCAGCAAGGCGATCAACCGCTCGCGTACTCGCAAATCCATGGGCGCAACGGTTAGAATGCGCTTCAAGCTGCGCACTGCCCGGCCCGTCTCGCCGCGCACCGATTGGAGATCGGCTACCAGCATGAACTTTCGCACCGCTTCATCGATGTGCTGCTCTTGAAGCAGCATTTCACCGATCTGCACGTGCAAGGGTAGGTACGTGGGCGCAAACTGCAAGGCAAAGAAGGCCTCCTCCATCGCGGTACGAGTCATTCCGCGCGTGGCCAGGGTGCGCACAGAAGCCATTGCCTCCACCACCTGGCTGCCGCGAGATTCGAGGATCATCTCTGCCACCGGCTGCAAGGGCGCGCCTTCCGGCACTGCGCCCATTTGCTGGCGGGCCATCAGCAAATACTGCTGCCAACCCGGGCGATTGATCTGATTCGCCACGGTGCCGCAAATATTCTTCAATATCTCTTCGTCCGTCTCGCTCGACTGCGCATCGATCAGCGGCTCGTAAGCCTGGCGCAGTTCTTCCGCCCGGTCCGGGTCAACCACCGCCGCATCGGCCAGGCTGAGGGCCTGCATGTATGCCGTCGCAGCCTCGTTGAGCGCGCCGGCCTGCTGGCTCAGTTGCCCAATCAGCAGGTTGCAGGCCAGATCGTAATCGGGATGACGCTGCGCTTCCTGCAAGTAGCGCAGCGCCCGGTCGTTATCACGGCCCTGAGTTAAAAGTCCCACAATAAAGTACGCGGTGGGGTTGCGCAAGCCCAAATCCAGAGCCCGCTCCAACTCTTTGGCCGCCTGGCTCTCGTCATTTTGCGTCAACGAGTCGATGGCCTGCCCCACGTGCAGCACGATCCGCGAGCGGTCATGCCCCGCGCGCAAAGTGCCGGTATCCCCACGCGTCAGCGCGCCCAGCCCGCGGCGCGCCGTGGGGCTCTCGCTGACCTCGTCGCCCTGGTCAAAGAGCAGCCCAGCCAGCAGCACCATCGCCTTCTGGCGGGCCTCCTCCACCGGGTCAGATTGCTTTTTTCCATCCTCGTCTTCTTGCCCCAATGATTTCACGCTGGCCATGCGCACGGGGCCTGTTCCGCCTTTGGGGCGAGCAGGTTTGGGCAGCATCTGGTTCGAGCGCAGCGTAGACAGTGCAAAACGAGCATCCTGGCTTTCGGGCATCATTTGCGAGGCGTATTCCACCGCTTTCAACGCGCGCGTGAGATCGCCGCTGCGCTGGAAAATGCTGGCCGTGGCGATGTATTCAACCACCGCTTCGGCGCGTTTTCCAGTCTTCTCGTATACCGCCGCCAGCCGCTGGCGAGTGGATAGGTGATCGGGGTTCAGGCTGAGCACGTGCTGCCAGTTGTCAATGGCTTTGTCCACATCGCGACCCTTGAGGTGCAGCTCGGCTGCCCTCAAAGATGACTCCATGGCCTCTTTGAGTTTGCCCATGCGCTCAAAAATGCGGGCCAGCTTCTCTTGCGGCACCGGGTCGGCGGGCGCGAGATTGGTCGCCTGAAGGTAACACTCCTGCGAGTTCTCGTAATCTTGTAACTCAAAATAAGCCAGTCCCAGGCTGGAAAGCGCCTGCGGGTTGTCGGGGAATTCATCCAGCGCAGCCCGGTAGAATTTCGCCGCTTCCTTCCAATCCTGGTCCCAGGCTGCGGAGTGGCCCTGGTTCATCGCTTTTTGGTATGCTTGTTGATTTCCTGCCATAGCTCATCCCGTTATTCAATCACCTGACATGAATACGCACTAGGGTAATACCGTTAACTCACCCCAACGATCGCCCGCCCGGGCTTCGGTCTCCAGTGGAATGGAAAGAAGGTAAGCCCCTTCCATCACTTTCTGCACCAGCCGGGCAGCGTCCATCAATTCGCCATCCGGCACTTCCAGCACCAATTCGTCGTGCACCTGCAACAGCAGCCTGGCCCGGCTGCGCGCCTTTTCCAACTCGGCAGGCAGGCGGATCATGGCCAGCTTGACGATGTCGGCGGCGGTGCCCTGGATGGGCGCGTTGATGGCCTCGCGCTCCTCGCGCCCGCGCAAGGCCGGGTTCGAGCCGCTGGCCAGGTTGGGGAAGTAGCGCCGCCTGCCCAAGAGGGTCTCCACGTACCCCTGGCGGGCCGCCAGGGCGCGGGTCTCGTCCAAATAACGCTTGACGCCGGGGAACTTCTGGAAGTAAGCCTTCACAAAATCTTCGGCTTCGGCCAGGGTCAACTCGGTGGAACGGCTCAAGCCAAAGGCGCTCATGCCGTAAATGAGGCCGAAGTTGATGGCCTTGGCGTGGCGGCGCATGGACTTGTCCACTTGCGCCAGCGGCACCCCGTACACCGCCGCGGCGGTGGTGGCGTGAATATCCTGCCCGGCGCGGAAGGCCGCCAGCATGGCCTCGTCCTGGGCGGCGTGGGCCACAATGCGCAGTTCGATCTGCGAGTAGTCGATGGAGAGCAGCTTCCAGCCGGATTGGGCGATGAAGCCGTTGCGCACCTGCCGCCCCAACTCGGTGCGGGTGGGAATGTTCTGCAAGTTGGGGTTGGAAGAAGCCAGTCGCCCGGTCACCGAGCCGGTCTGGTTGAAGGAAGTATGCACCCGCCCGCTGAATGGCGCAATCTGCTGCGGCAGCGCATCCACGTAGGTGGAACGCAGCTTGGCCAGCTCGCGGTTTTCCAGGATCAAATCAACCACCGGGTGTTTACCGCGCAGTTCTTCCAGCACATCCGCCGAGGTAGAGAAATGCCCGCTGGCGGTCTTCTTGCGGCGGTCGGGCGGCTCGAGTCGCAGCGTGCCAAACAACACGTCCGAAAGCTGCTGGGTGGAGTTGATGTTGAAGGGTTTGCCCACCAGCGCATAGACTTCTTTTTCAATTTCCGCCAGGCGCGTGCTGAGCATGTCGTTCATCTTGGTGAAGAAGGGCAGGTCCAGCAAAATGCCGTTCCACTCCATCTCCGCCAGCACCGCCACCAGTGGCATTTCCATCTCCACAAACAGGCGGTCCGCGCCGGTCTTGGCCATGCCTTTCTCTAGCAAAGGCTTGAGGCGCAGGGTCACCTCGGCGTCGGCAGCCGCATAAGGGGCCACCTCCGCCACGCTGACCTCGGCCATGCTGCGCTGGGACTTGCCTTTGCCGATCAACTCTTCGATGTGCGTCATGCGCTCACCCAGGTAAACTTCGGCCATGTCTTTCAGACCCAGGTTGTGCGAGCTGGGGTCGATCAACCACTGGGCGATCATGGTGTCAAAGGCCAGCCCCTCCACCATCAGGCCGCATTTGCGCAGCATGAGCACGTCATATTTCAGGTTCTGGCCCACTTTGGGCTTGCGCGGATCACTCATCACCGGGCGCAGCGCATCCAGCACCTGCTGCATGGGCAGTTGGGTCTCGCCGGCGCCATGCCCCACGGGGATGTAGTAGCCCTCGCCGGGTTTGACCGCCAGCGAGATGCCCACCAGTTCGGCCAGCAGCGGGTCGGTGGAAGTGGATTCGGTGTCAAAGGCCACCGCTTCGGCGCTCTCCAGGCTTTTCACCAGGGCAGCCAGCTTCTCGGGGCTATCCACCACCTGCACTTCCACCCGGTAACCGGGGGCCATGCCTACCCGCTCGACCGCCGGTTCGCCGCCGGCGGCGGGAGTCTCGAACAAAGACAACTGCCCCCCGGGGCCGGATTTTGGCGTCGCAGCCGGGGCGGGCGTGGAGGGCAGCCCAAACACCTTGCGCAGGCGCTCCCACAGGGTGCGGAACTCCAACTGCTTGAACAGCGCTTCCAGTTGTTCGATGTTTTGCTGCCCCACGCGAGCTTTGGCCAAATCCAGGGTGATCTCCAGGTCGGTGCGGATCAGGGCCAGCCTCTGGCTCAGATAAGCCGACTCGCGGCCTGCTTCCAAACGGGTTTTCACTCGGGCGGGAAGCTCCTCGATATGAGCATAGATTTGATCGAGGGTGTCGTATTTTTCCAGCAGCGAAACGGCGGTCTTCTCGCCCACGCCGCTCACGCCGGGGATGTTATCGGAGGTGTCGCCTACCAGGGCTTTGTAATCCACCACCTGATCGGGGCGCACACCCAGGTAGCTCTTGACCAGCTCGGGGAAGTAATCCTGGGCTTCGGCGAGCTTGCTGCCCGCCAGGTTCACCATCACCCGCTCGTTGACCAGTTGCAGCAGGTCGCGGTCGCCGGTGATGATCTTGACTCCCAGGCCTTCCTTCACCGCCTGCACGGCGATGCTGCCGAGAATGTCATCGGCCTCGTAGCCTTCCAGTTCCAGGCGCGGAATGCCAAAGGCATCCACCATCTCGCGGATGCGCACCATCTGCGTGCGCAGGTCGTCGGGCATTTTCTCGCGGGTGGCCTTATACGCCGGGAAATACTCGTCGCGGAAGGAGTGGCCCCCGTCGAAGGCCACAGCCAGGTAATCCGGTTTTTCTTGTTCCAACAGGCGCAGCAGCACACTGGTGAAGCCAAACACCCCCGCGGTGGGCTCGCCATCCGCAGTAGAAAAGCGCGTACCACTGCCCGCCGTGAGGGCGAAGAAGGTGCGGTATGCCAGGGCGTGTCCGTCGATTAGAAAAAGCGTAGGCGGCATAAGTCTCTCATGGTTTGCGCGGTTCGTTGAGTGAAGGAACACCCCCCTGCGGCAGCCGGGTGATTCCCTGGCGGCGGCGGGTTTCGACGATGAACTCTCGCAGCAACTTAGCCGCGGGGGGCTGGGCGCCACTGATAATCAAATACCCGCTGGCCCAGAAATCATCCGAGGGGTTCTCTTCGCGAATACTCTCAAAAGCGTTGAACAGGTAATGCGAGGTGCGCTGCCGGATGACCTTGACCACGTTGGCCGGGGAAACCGACGGCGCGACCTGCACCATCCACTGCAAGTATTCGGGCCGGATGGCGATGCCTTCCAGCCGCCAGCTAAAGGCCAGGCACAACTGCTGCACCCACTGCCCCACCCGCTCGCCAATCTCGCGGGTCAGGTAATGCTGCGGCAGGCGCGGGATGAGCACGCAGGTGTAGTAAATTTGGCTGACCCCCGCCGAAGCGGGATCGAGCTGGTTCAGCGATGTGGGGGGCGTGAGCACCTGGGCGTCGCCGGCTGGAGCCAGCTCCGCGGGGCCTTCTTCGCCCTCCTCGGGCATCGCAAAGCGTCCCTCGGTGATGCTCGTTTGCACGGGTTGGGTCACCTCGGGTTGTTGGCTTTCGGGCTGCGCCCAGGAGGGAACCGTGGGCTGAGTCTGGTCTGGGTCCCAGAAACGGTCCACTTCTCCGCTTTGCGGGTCGGGATCGGGAATGGACCCGAGCAAGGCTTCCAAATCCAGGTTTTGCAGTTGGGCTTCCAGGTCGTCGTCCAATTCGCCCACGGATTCCATTTCCACCGGCTCCACCGGCCTGGATTTGCCATTCAACGGTTCGGCTGAATCTTCGACATACCAGCGGTCTTCTTCCGCGGCGGGAGGACTCTTGGCCGGAGGGGCAGCTTCATCTTTGACAGTGCGTTGAGCCAGGTCCTGAATCAGCTTGCCCACCTGGTTGCGCACCTTGCTGAAAGGCGTCTTGGCGCTAAAGACCATGCCCAGCACCTGGTCGCCTTCCAGGGTGATGAGATACAACTGGCAGTCGCCGTCGTCGATGGGCAGGCGCACAAAACGCACCACCTCACCGCGCTCGCCCTTCTGCCAGTAGTTTTGCAATTGTTCGGTCAGCTCGCGGGCCACGTCCGCCGCCGCGGGCCCGGCTTGATAGGCCCCCCGCCCGCGCGCCATCCACAGGCCCGCCAGGGCGTTGGTTTTCTCCAACAGGTTCGCAAACGCCGAATCGCTGACGTTGATCGGCAGGCCGGGTTTCACTCCGGCGGGCGGCTCGACGGGTTGAGCAGGGGCTGGGGCCGCGGCCGCGGGGGCTGCCGGTTCCGGGGCCAGGTCGGGGGCCGCGGGCGCATCCTCCACCGCCTGGGCCACCAGATCCAGCAGGTCGGGCAGGTAAAACGGGCGCGCCAACGTGCCGCTGAACGGCAGCGCCGCGAACGCTTCGCTGGGGCTCCCTTCCGAAGGCGGCACCCCAAACACCTTCAAGCCTTGCTGAGCCTGTTGAGCCAACAGCGCAAAAGGCAAATCCTGCAGGTCGCCGTCCACAATCGCCAGCGTGTAAGCATTCAGGTTGAGCTGCTGCTCCGCGGCGACCCCGCTGGCGGCCACCTGCACGCGGTAGCGCCGGGTTTCTTCCAGGCTCAAGCGAATCAGCTCGCCAAAGGGGGTATGGGCGGTTGCAACCAGTATGGAATAAGCCATGTTAAAAGTGTATCACGGGCCTGAGTGGGTGGCAAGAAAATCAACGCATCTGCTCGGGGTATTTGATGCGCGGGAATCCTTTCCCGCGGTCTTCGACCTGAGAAGATGCCGGGCAAGAAACTGGAAGGGAGATGCTAGGTGACCCTGGCAGGGCTAGGGTGAGGGGAATCTATGCTCACCCTGAATTCAGACCATGGTAGACCTAGTCCTACCCTCACCCGCGCCGCCAAAGCCCGGCGCGACCTCTCCCGAAGGGCGAGGTGAGGAGAGGAAGAAGCCGGCAACCCCGTAGGGGTTTCCGCGTTCTGAGGAGGGGTTTCAACCCCGACGTACCCGCGGGGGCAAGCGAGGGGATTTGTTGCCAACCTCTCTTCGTAGCGCGGGAATCCCTTCCCGCGGTCTTGGGTTGAGGCCGGCGGGGGTTGAAACCCCCACCTCAGTTCGCGGAAGCCAGATGCGCAACCCCGCAGGGGTTTCCGTGTACTGAGGAGGGGTTTCAACCCCGACGTACCCGCGGGGGCAAGCGAGGGGATTTATTGCCAACCTCTCTTCGTAGCGCGGGAATCCCTTCCCGCGGTCTTCGGATTGAGAAGACGCCGGGTAAGAAACCCGGCCTACGGAAGGCTGTCTTCGTAGCGCGGGAATCCTTTCCCGCGGTCTTGGGTTGGGCCGGCGGGGGTTGAAACCCCCACCTCAGTTCACGGAAGCCAGATACGCAACCCCGCAGGGGTTTCCGCGTCCTGAGGAGGGGTTTCAACCCCGACGGATCTGCCCGGCCTTCTTCTGCCTCATCCACAGCCCAAGCAGCACCGCCAGGGCCAGCAAGCCCGCCACCCCGCCGCCGTACCACGTGGCCGCGGGGGAGATGGTGTCGCTCAAGAAGCCGCCCACCACCGGGGCGATTCCCGCCGCCGCCGACCAGGTCAGGCCGTAGACGGACATATACCGCCCGCGCATCTCGGCGGGGGCGCGGTTGGCGGTGTAGGTGCTGGAGGAGGGCACCAGCACCAGCTCGCCCAGGGTCATCAGCACCATGCTGCCCCAGAACCACCAGAAGCCCTGCCCCCAGGCCACGCTGGTGGCCGCCAGCCCATAGACCGCCGCGCCGATCATCAGCATGGGCAGCAGGCCGAAGCGCTTGGTGCGTGTTGTGATCCACACCTGCAAGCTCACCACTAGCAGGGCATTGGTGGTGGGCAGCCAGCCGTACTGGCTCTCGCTGATGGCGAAGTTGTCCTTCATATACACGCCCAACAGGATCCACATCAGCGCGGCGCAGAACTGCGCCAGGGTCATACCCAGGCAAAAGGTCAGGAAGGTGCGGTCGGCGAACACGGGGCCGTAACCGGATTTTTTCTCGGCGGGCACGCCTTCGCGGGGCAGCGTCTCGCGGGCAAAGAAGAGGATCAACAGGCTGTAGGCGATCAAGCCCGCTGCTGCCAGGGCGAAAGACAGGTTGTAGGAGCTGGCCGCCACGAAGCCGCCCACCGCCGGGCCGACGGAGATGCCCAGGTTGTTGCTCAGGCGCATGAGGGCGTAGCCGTCCACGCGCTGCTCGGGGGGGATGAGGTCGGCCATCATGGCGTCGGCCCCCACGCGGTACAGCGGGTTGAAGGCCCCCTGCCAGGCCATGAGCAGGGCGAAGGCGGGCAGGCTGTCGGCCTGGCTCATCAGCAGGTAGCCCAGGCCGTTGGCCGCCAAACTGATGACCATGGCCCACTTGCGGCCCAGCCGGTCGATGACCGGCCCGGCGATGAAGGACACGGCCACGCCCACCCCGGCGTTGATGGTCATCAGCCCGGCCAGCAACGTCAGGGGCAAATCCAGCTTGCCGCTGACGTAGATGAGCAGGAAGGGCCAGATCATGCTGGAGCCGGTGGTGCTGATGAGCATGCCCGCGAACATGAGCCAGAACTGGCGCGGGTATCGGTCGAATTGGGTGCGCAGGTTGGAAATCACGGGGTGGATTGTATCAGAAG
>CAZMMI010000070.1:0-16224 GCA_964567255.1 uncultured Anaerolinea sp. | reverse complement strand
GTTCAAACCGCGCGGTTTTTTGTTTGTAAGAAGTAGGGCTATCCGACCACGTTGACCAGTTTGCCTTTGACATAAATGATCTGACGGGGCTGGCGGCCTTCCAGGAACTTTTGCACGGCGGGGTTTTCCAAGGCTTTTGCCTTTGCATCCGCGTCGCTGATTCCGGCAGGAACGACCAGCCGGTCGCGCACCTTGCCATTCACCTGCAAGACCAGGGTGATTTCATCTTCCGCAGCGGCGGCTTCGTCCACCTTGGGCCAGGCCTGGGTGTGGATGGAGTAGGGCTTGCCCAGCAGGCTCCACATTTCCTCGCTGATGTGCGGGGCAACCGGGGCCAGCATCTTCAAGTATATCTCCGCGGCTTCGTTGAAGGCGGGGGTGCCAAAGGCACCCAACTGCTTGACCCGCGCCATTTCGTTCATCATCTCCATCAAAGCCGAAACGACGGTGTTGAACTGGAACTGTTCGAAATCACGCGTCACCGACTTCAACGTCTGGTGTGTTTTTCGGCGCAGGCTCTTCAAAGTTTCCTCGTCTGCGGTCTTGCCGGGGGCCTGCTCCAGGATGGTGGCCCAGGAGCGGCGCAGCCAGCGAGCCGTGCCGTCGATGCCGCTGTAACTCCACGGCGCGCCTTGATCCCAGCGGGAAAAGAACATCAAGTAAGCCCGCACGGTGTCGGCGCCGTGTTTTTCCACCAGGCTATCCGGAGCGACCACGTTGCCGCGGCTCTTGGACATTTTCTCCGAGTCCTCACCCAACACCATGCCCTGGTTGCGCAGTTGCAGCATGGGCTCGTGGCCTTCGGTCACGCCGCAATCGCGCAACGCTTTGTGGAAGAAGCGCGTGTAGATCAGGTGCATGTTGGCGTGTTCGATGCCGCCGGTGTAGGTGTCGACAGGCATCCAGTAATCATACTCGGCAGGGTCGAAGGGACCTTTGTCGTACTTGGGGCTCAGGTAGCGCAAGTGGTACCAGGAGGAGCACATGAAGGTGTCCATGGTGTCGGTTTCGCGCTCGGCGGGGCCGCCGCACTGCGGGCAGGTGGTATAGCGCCAGGTGGGGTGCAGCTTCAAGGGGCTTTCACCGGTGGGCTTCCATTCCACGTCTTCGGGCAGCAGCACGGGCAGTTGATCGTCCGGCACGGGCACCGTGCCGCATTTGGCGCAGTAGACGATGGGGATGGGGGCGCCCCAGTAGCGCTGGCGTGAGATCAACCAGTCGCGCAGGCGGTAATTGATGGATTTCTTGCCCTGGCCGCGGCTTTCCAGCCATTGGGTCACCTCGCGCTTGGCGCGGTCACCGGGCGTGCCGGTGAATTCGGCGGAGTGGATCATCGTGCCATATTCTGAGTGGAACAACACGTCCTGATAGAAGGGCAGGCTGTTCAGCATTTCCATCGAAGTGCGGTTGTGGCTGACAGGTGGGTAGATGGCCTTGCATTTGGCCAGGATTTCCTGGTCGGATTCAACAGAATCCAGCTCTTTGACGCCGTCTGAGAAGACAAAGGCCCAGCGTCCGCCAACGATCTCGTTCCAGTTACCCGGCTGCAAGTAGCGCTGCATCAATTCGATGAAGGGCTGTACCTGCTCGCGCTGCAGGGTGACGAACTGGCCTTCACCCAAATCGCCGACTTGCTGAGCAGCGAACTCGATTCCGGCGGCTTTCAGCGCGTCGGCAAAGCCCTCCTTGGTGGAACCGGGGAAGGCAAAACTCTTGCTCACGCCGTCGGGGCGGTCGATGACGGGAATGATGGACAGGCCGAACTTGATGGCGAAGGCAAAGTCGCGCTCGTCATGGGCAGGCACCGCCATGATGGCTCCCGTGCCGTAGGTCATCAACACATAGTCGGCAATCCAGATGGGGATGCGCTTGCCGTTGACCGGATTAATGGCGTATCCGCCGGTGAAGACGCCCGTCTTTTCTTTGTCGGCGGTTTCCCGCTGCAAGTCGGTTTGGCGCACGGCCTGGGCGATGTAGGCGTCCACTTCCGCTTTCTGGGCGGGGGTGGTCAGCTTGGCCACCAGAGGATGCTCGGGAGCCAGCACCATGAAGGTCGCGCCCCACAACGTATCAGGACGAGTGGTGAACACTTCCAACTTGTCGCCTTGTTCGGTGGTAAAGTACACCGCCGCGCCTTCGGATTTGCCGATCCAGTTGGTTTGCAGGACGCGCACCCGCTCGGGCCAGTCGATGGTGTCGTAGTTCAGCAGTTCATCCGCGTATTGCGTGGTGCGGAAGAACCACTGCTCGAGGTTTTTCTTGATCACCGGCGTGCCGCAGCGCTCGCAGTGGCGGTCTTCGCCCCAGACCTGCTCGCGGGCCAGGGTGGTGTTGCAGTTGGGGCACCAATCCACCGGCGACATTTTGCGGTAGGCCAGGTTGTGATTGTAGAACTGGTTGAAGAACCACTGCGTCCAGCGGTAGTATTCGGGGGCAGCCGAGACGGCCTCGCGGCGCCAATCGAACATGGCGCCCATGCTGCGCAGTTGCTTGCGCATGCGCTCCACGTTGGCAAAGGTCCACTTCATGGGGTGGATATTGCGCTTGATGGCGGCATTTTCGGCGGGCAGGCCGAAAGCGTCAAAACCCATGGGGAACAGAACGTTGAAGCCGTTCATGCGCTTGAAGCGGGCGCGAGCGTCCGAAGGCGTCATGGCGTACCAGTGACCGATGTGCAAATCCCCAGAAGGATAGGGGAGCATGGTCAGGGCGTAGAATTTGGGTTTCTTGGGGTCGATGTTGGACTCATACAGCCCGTCACGATCCCAGCGCTCCTGCCAGCGGGGTTCGATCTCTGCCGGGTTATAAGCCGGAATATTTTTATCAGCCATTGCGCTCCTCCATGATTCTACAAACAAAAAACCCTCGTCCCACCAGGGACGAAGGCGATTTACCTCCGTGGTACCACCCTGCTTGCCCAGGCAAGCCTGGACCGCTTTGGAACGCGCTAACGGGCGAACCCGGCGTCCGCTACTGAAGTTCACGGGCGCGCCTGCCCTGTTGGTTCAGGGCGTATCGGGCGAGTTCAGTCAAAAATGCGCTCCACGGGCGCAGTGCTGGGCTCACACCTCTCTCTCCCAGCTCGCTGGCGGATGACTTACTACTCCCAACAGGCGATCAATTTTCAATTTGCATTCGGCCTGAAAAACCAATCAGGCGCCGTGGTTCTCACACGGATGAGTTCCCGCGGCGCCTGACCGATTTTCCCTGTCGAGTGGACCCAGGGGGATTCGAACCCCCGGCCTTCTCAATGCCATTGAGACGCGCTCCCAACTGCGCTATGGGCCCGTTCAGCTTGCTTTCAATTGTTAAGGCCTTTCCTCGTTCGCATCAGTGGTTTTGGCCAGTGGACCTGAGGGGATTCGAACCCCTGGCCTCCTCAGTGCGATTGAGGCGCGCTCCCAACTGCGCTACAGGCCCTCATTCGTTTCAAGGGTAAGCAAGATTTTACCCGACGGGCCGGGACTTGTCAAGGACGCATTTTTCAAGGTGCTTTAGAACCTAGCCTAAAATTATTGGGGAGTTTTGCAATTTTGAGGTGTTTGCGGGTGCGAAGCACCCGCAAACACCTCAAAATTGCTTCCCTTACGAATTTTAGGATAGGTCTTTATAGTAGACAGGCGGAGAGGGGAGGATTTAAGACTCCGATGAATTTTGTGCCGTAGATATTCAATCGGCAAGGCTAAACAATCAGGGTCGATTGGGTTGTCGAATCTTGCCTCGCCGCTACATGAATTGGATGGGGATCGTTTTCTTCCATTCGTGGAAAATGCCGAACTTCAGGGAGCAGAGTATAATCCTCTTCATGCCCACCCTGTATCTTATCTGCGGCCTGCCGGGGGCGGGGAAAACAACCCTGGCGCGAAAACTGGAGGCCGAGCATTCGGCGCTGCGCCTGTGCCCGGACGAGTGGATTGCGCAGTTGCTGGCGAATCCAGCCGACAAGGTCGAGTTAGATCGCTTGCGCGACCCGGTAGAAAAACTCCTATGGGATTTGGCGAAACGGTCCCTGGCTCTGGGCGTGAGTGTGGTGCTGGAATATGGGTTTTGGTCGAAAGCCGAGCGCAGTTTCTTCCGCGCCGAAGCCGAAGCGCTGGGCGCGCGGGTGGAATTGCATTACTTGAAGGTGAGCCTGGATGAACTGTGGGAACGGCTGTCGGCGCGCAACGCGGACTTGCCGCCGGGGACGTTCGTGGTGAAGCGCGAGGAGTTGGATCTGTGGGCGAGCTGGTTTGAAGAACCCACCGAGGATGAAATCTAGTCTACTTCTGATGTGAGATACGCCTAAAAGGCGGAAACCGTCTTGACAGGAATGGTCGACAGCCCGGCGAAAGAGACGATCAAGGGACGTAAGAGGGAAGTTCGACGACATACGTGTCCACGCTCGGCCCCCCGCCCCAATCGCTGCCAAACAGAGCCCGCGTCCCGCTGGGGCTGCCGCTGACATGCGGCTCGCCCCAGTAGTCCTGTGCCTCCTGGGACCTATGATGACCGATCCGGCACACCTCGCCGCCTGGATTCGTGTTGGCCAACAGCAGTTCCTGATCGAGTAAATGGGTTCCACGGACGTCGCCGATGATCGAGACAAAGACCCAACCGGGGCGTTTGTAGATCGGCGCGGAAATGTGCGTGCCACTCGGCGGATAGGGATACCCGTTTTGCGGCCCAACAATCACCCGGTAGGAGCCGTCGGTCATATCAAAAGTCAACAGCGTGCCCACCTCGCTGCCCGCAGGGCCGGATTCAAACTGCACCAGGTTGTACGTATCGTGACCGTTCGCCAGCATGCCGAGGCTGCTGTGCTCTCCGGTGTAGCCAAGATCCAGCGTGCGCAGGATGTTCATCGATCGATCGACCACTTTCCCTCCCCAGTAGGCGAGTGTGCCGCTTGCCCCGATGAAAGGGGCATCCCCGTCCGCTGACGCCCGCGAACCGGTAGTTGTGCCGGTTTCAATATCGTAGATGAACGCCGTGTCTGTGGCTGCGCAGTACAGCCCCAGAGTTTTGGCGTCCCAGGAGATCCAGGCATGCGAATCCGCCCTGACGTTCCCGCTGCAAGCGTCGATCGTTCGCAGCGGCTCGTTGGTATTGGTGGACACGTGATAACGATACAGGACTCTCTCGCCAATCCAGTAGAAGATATCGGGATCGCTCGTGCTCCAGTACACCTGCTCGATGTCGGGGGGATCGATGTTGAGTTCACGCAGATACTGGTAAGTCTTCCCGTTGTACAGCAGATGCCCGCGATCGACCTGGTACAGGATCATATAGGTTTCATCGGCGTTCCACGCCTGCATCGGCGAATACAGCGGCTTGATCACCCCATTTCCCCCCACCGCGGTGATCCGGCGAATGGTGGTCCCGAACTGCGGGTCGCGGACGGTCTGGCCGAGCGCTGGTTTCGCCAGATCGGTCATTGGGTGGTCGGCCTTGTCCGTCACCAGGCCGGCGCACAAATTGTTGCTCGCGGTTCCCTTCAGGACAACCGGTAGGTAGACGGACGGGTTCTCATCCGCGGCGGAAGTTGTTCGCGTTCCGCCGTTAAAGGCGAGAAATAATACCAACAGGATTAGTAACCGTCTGCTTTTTTTCATCGCCCTTTTCACCATGCCAGTTCCCAACGAATTAAATCATTATAGCCCCGTTCTTTTGTGGCATATCTTGGTTCATTGAGAATCGGCGTGGTAAGGCGCGCATTTTGGGGTATGAAGGGCTTAGCTGCCTTCACACCCCAAAATGCGGAACCTACAACAGCAACTCCCAGAGATCCCCGGAGGAGTTGGCTTGAGGGTTTGGTCCAAAAACAGACACTGCGACGCAAGCGCGTCGCAGTGTCTGTTTTGATATCAAGCGATTGGCTTTACTTTACCTTGTCCATCGGGATGCCGAGGGCTTTGGCAACACCGGCGCCGTAGGCGGGGTCGGCTTGCAGGCAATTCTGAATGTGGCGAATCTTGATGAACTCGGGAGCGTCGCCCATGGCGCGGGCGGTGTTCTCGAACAATACCTGCTGCTGGGCGGGTTTCATCAGGCGGAAGAGCTTGCCGGGCTGGGTGAAGTAATCGCTGTCGTCTTCACGGAAGTTCCAGGCATCCGCCGCGCCGAACAGGTCCAACGGGGGTTCCTTATGCTCGGGCTGCGCTTCCCATTCGCCGAAGCTGTTGGGGGTGTATCCAATGGTCGCGCCGTGGTTACCATCCACGCGCATTTGCCCGTCGCGGTGCGAGGCATGAACGTCGGCATGCTTGGGATGGTTGACCGGAATCTGGTGATGGTTGACACCCAGGCGGTAGCGCTGCGCGTCACCGTAGGAGAAGAGACGCCCCTGGAGCATCTTGTCGGGCGAGAAGCCGATGCCCGGCACGACGGCGGCGGGATTGAAGGCGGCCTGCTCCACATCCTGGAAGTAGTTGGCGGGGTTGCGGTTCAACTCCATGACGCCGACCTCGATGAGGGGGAAATCCTTCTTGTACCAGACCTTGGTGAGGTCGAAGGGGTTGTAGGGCATGTTGCGGGCTTGCTCTTCGGTCATCACCTGGATATACATGGTCCAGCGAGGGAAGTCGCCCTTGTCGATGCTCTCCAGCAGGTCGCGCTGGAAGCTCTCGCGGTCTTTGGCGACGATGGCTTCGGCTTCCTGGTCGGTGAGGCATTTGATGCCTTGTTGAGTCACGAGGTGGAACTTTACCCACACGCGCTCGTTCTTGGCGTTGTACATGGAGAAGGTGTGGCTGCCGAAGCCGTGCATGTGGCGGTAGGAGAGGGGAATGCCGCGCTCGCTCATGGTGATGGTCACCTGGTGCAGCGCTTCGGGAAGAGAGGTCCAGAAGTCCCAGTTATTGGTGGCAGAGCGCATATTGGTGCGCGGGTCGCGCTTGACGGCGCGGTTCAGGTCGGGGAATTTGTGCGGGTCGCGCAGGAAGAAGACGGGGGTGTTGTTGCCCACCAGGTCCCAGTTGCCTTCTTCAGTGTAGAACTTCATGGCGAAGCCACGGATGTCGCGTTCCGCGTCGGCAGCGCCTCGCTCACCGGCGACGGTGGAGAAGCGCACAAAACAATCGGTTTTCTTGCCAACTTCGGAGAAGATGTTGGCTTTGGTGTAGCGGGTGATATCGTGGGTTACGGTGAAGGTGCCGAAAGCGCCGGAGCCCTTGGCGTGCATGCGGCGTTCGGGGATCACTTCGCGGTCGAAGTGGGCCAGCTTTTCCAGATACCAGACATCCTGAAGCAGCATGGGGCCGCGCGGACCCGCGGTGATCGCGTTGTCGTTTTCCGGAACGGGTGCTCCGGCAGCGGTGGTGAGTTTCTTTTTGTCAGCCATCGTTACTCCTTATATTCTGAATTTGGGTGGTTGCAATCTGGGCAAAGCCCGGTAAAGTACACATTCCTGCCTGCTACCTGGAAACCTTCAAGTCCATGAACAGCCAGGGCATTGATGTCAATGGCAAAGTTGATGATCGCGCCGCAGCGGTCACATCGAAAATGGCCATGGTCGAACAAAGTAATGTCGAAGCGCTTTTCTATCCCGTCGATGCTGACAACACGCGCCAAACCGGCTTCGACAAAGGAATTCAGCGTGTTATAAACGGTGGTTTTGGAAAGGGTTGGAATTTGGGGGTGAAGCTCTGCGTATATCCCGTCGGCGGTGGGGTGGTCTTCGTGCGCGTGCAAATACTCCAGCACCTTGAGGCGGTGGTAGGAGGGGCGGATGCCTTTTTTGACCAGTTCGTTTTTCAGGATTTCGACACGATCTTCTATCATTTGAAGCAGCAAACCTTCACTATTTTGAATTAATTATATTTTTGTAATTAATACAATTATAGAGGAATCGAAGTGAGTTTGTCAAGTATGAATAATTGGATGCATAAAATCTGAAAAATGTGGATTTGAATCGGGAATCGAAGTGCCAGGCAGGGACAGCGAGTGGTTTACCGGCCCCACTGCGGGCGGGAAGCGTCCTGGGCGATGACTTGCACTTCTCCGCTTTGCATGTCCCACACTGCCACTTCTGGCATGGACTCGGCGCCGGACAGGGTGATTTGCTGAAAGGCCAGAAATTTCCCGTCCGGGCTCCAGCGGTAGGCCCCGTAGTGTTTGTCTTCCTGCGGGCTGATCTGGCGGGCCTGGCTGCCATCGGGCTGCATGATCCAGATGCTGCGGCTGGAGCCGCCCTCCAATAACTGGATACTGACGGCTAGCCAGCCCTGCGCCGACCATTCCGGTGGGCCGTAGTCTGCGAGTGAAGACGACTCTGGATCTTGTTCAAAGGCCGGCTCAATATCACCGGTGGTCAGATCGAGGCGGTAGACCTGGGCTAAGGGTTGCTCTGCGCCGGGGTGGGCGTCAATGTACAGCATGGCGCCGCTATCCGGCGACCACCTGCCGGTCGTGCCCAGGTTGGAGTGGGCAAACCATTCCATTCCGCTGGATAGGTCCCACACGCGCACGCCGCCGGCTTGCCCATCGAAGAAAGCCAGGCGAGTTCCATCGGGTGACCAGGAGGGCTCAAAGCCGGTGATTTGTGGGTCGTAGGTCAGTTCGGACATTTCGCCGGTCTTGCGGTCCATCAGCCAGACGCGCGGAATATCGGGCATGCCGCCCGATTCCGTGCTGGCTTTGCGGCGGCTGAAGGCCAGTTGTTTGCCATCAGGCGAAACGGCGGGGTTGATGCACCAATCCGCGCCGCAAGGGAAAAGTTGGCGGGGTGAGGCGTTATGGCTCCTGGTCTGCCACAAATCAATACCGCCCAGGTCGTTGTAGACTGAGTAAATGATCGTCTTGCCATCAGGGGCCAGGGTGAAATCGAAAATGTGCCCGCCTGTATTTGTGATCTGGCGGGGTGGGCTGCCACCATCTACCTCGGCCCGCCACAATTCGGGACTGCGGGAAGGAGAGAGGTAGTAAATGGCTGAGGCCGGGGGGCGCGAGGCAGGCAGCAGGGTTAGCGTCAGAATGAGCGCTGCGGCAGCCAGGAGGGCCAGCGCGGCTATCCAGGTCCAGCGGGGAAGAGATTTTGTCTCCATCTTTCAGATTGTAACAGAGGATTGAGGGTAAAAAACCACCCTGTGGCATATTCTTGCCACAGGGTGGTTTTTGGATCGCACAACCAGGCGCGGTTTAGGGCGCTTTGGTGGCCGTGGGCGCGGTGGTGGCCGTGGCCGTGGCTCCGCCCGGCGTGGGGGTGCGGGTGGGGGCCAGGGTGGGCGTGGGGGTGGCGATGTTGACCGGGATGATTAGCTTTTGCCCTTCGTAGATAAAGGCGGTGGCGTCTGCTAACTTGTTGTCCGCAATTGCCAGGATGGCTTCAACGGTGCTGTTGAACTTGGAGGCAATACTCTGCAGGGTGTCACCGCTCTCTACGTAGTATTCCAGGCGCTGGCCGCGCGGAACGGCTGTGATGTCGATAGGGGTTGAGGTCGGCAGGGTCATATCCGGCAGGGGGATGAGGATGCGGTCACCGGGGTTAATGGGGCAGGTGCCTGGTTCAAAGTTGTTGAGTGCCAGGAGGACTGCCATTTCCACTTCGTGGGTAGCAGCAATATCCCAGCAGTTGTCGTTTTCCTTGACCTCATACTCAAACGGCCCGGCGAGCGTGGGCGTGAGGGTGATGGTGGCTGTCGCGGTAGGGCTGGGGGTGATGGTGGGCGTGGCCGTGGGCACCGTGGGCGAGGGAGTGATGGTATTGGTGGGGGTTGGGGTGTCGGTAGCGAACAAGGCGATCTTGGGTTTCTCGCCCGATCCGGTGAACCACACCACCAGGATGATGATTCCGACCACCACCAGCACAGCCGCCAGGATCCACACATAGAACTTGGTCATCTGCTGTTGTTTTCGGTAGGATTCAATCACGCTCTGGGGCGAATCTTTGCCTGACATATGTTTTCTTTTCCTGTGAAGGAATTCCTTTGCTTGTTAGGATGAGGATGCCGCAAACCGGCAGCGAGAAATTTCTCTAGATGTAATGACTGCGAAAATGCAGGAAAAGTTCCCGATTTTCTGGTTTGCAGATAATTCGAGAACTTCCAATGCTCGAATCATTATGATTTTACTAGAGATTAGCAGAATGCGCGAGTCTGGTCAAGTGGGCTTCGTTGGCCAGGTAGCGCTTCAAATATTCTCCGGTGTAGGATTCTGGAACCTGGCAGATCTCTTCCGGCGTGCCCACGGCGATCAGTTCTCCGCCGCGGTCGCCGCCTTCGGGGCCCAGATCGATCAGATAATCAGCGATCTTGATGATATCCAGGTTGTGTTCGATGATGACGACCGAGTTGCCGGCATCGACCAGGCGCTGAAGCACCTCCACCAGCTTGTGCACATCGGCGGCGTGCAGGCCCACCGAAGGCTCGTCCAGAACGTAGATGGTGCGGCCGGTGGCGCGGCGGGATAGTTCGCGGCTGAGTTTGACGCGTTGGGCCTCGCCGCCCGAGAGGGTGTTGCCGGGTTGGCCGATGCGGATGTAACCCAGACCCACATCCTGGAGCGTGCGCAGCTTGTTGACGATGGAGGGGAAGGCCGAGAACAATTCGATGCCGCTTTCCACGGTGGAGTCGAGCACATCGGCGATGTTGAGACCCTTGAAGCGCACTTGCAGCGTCTCGCGGTTGAAGCGCGCGCCGTGGCACACATCGCAGGGCACGTAGATGTCGGGGAGGAACTGCATTTCAATGCGCAGTTGGCCCTGGCCCTGGCAGGCTTCGCAGCGCCCGCCGTGAACGTTGAAGGAGAAGCGTCCGGCCTTGTAGCCGCGCATCTTGCTGTCGGGCAGCTCGGCGAACAGGGAGCGGATTTCATCAAACATGCCCGTGTAGGTGCCGGGGTTGGAGCGCGGAGTGCGACCGATGGGGGACTGGTCGATGTTGATGATCTTGTCGATCTGTTCCACACCTTCAATACGGTCGTGCTCACCCGAGGTGGTGTGAGCGCGGTGAAGCTGGCGAGCCAGGGAGTTGTAGAGGATGTCTACCATGAGCGTGGATTTGCCCGAGCCTGAAACGCCGGTGATGCACACCAGCTTGCCCAGGGGGATCTCCACATTCAGGTTTTTAAGGTTGTTGGCGCGCGCACCCACCACGGTGAGGTGTTTACCATTGCCGGTACGGCGTTTTTCGGGGATGGGAACGACCTTGCGCTTGGAGAGGTAAGCACCGGTTAGCGATTCGGGCGTGGCCAGGATGGTTTCCACCGGCCCTTCGGCGATGATGTGCCCGCCGTGCTCGCCGGCGCCCGGCCCCAGGTCGATGATCCAGTCGGCGGTTTCGATGGTTTCTTCGTCGTGTTCCACGACCAGCACGGTGTTGCCCAGGTCACGCAGGCCCTTGAGGGTGTCTAGCAGACGGGTGTTGTCGCGCGGGTGCAGGCCAATGGACGGTTCGTCGAGGACGTACAGCACACCCATCAGGCGCGAACCCACCTGGGTGGCCAGGCGGATGCGCTGGGCTTCACCGCCGGATAGGCTGGCGGCTGAGCGGCGCAGGGTCAGATAATTCAAGCCTACGTTGACCAGGAATCCCAGACGCGAGTTAATTTCTTTGAGAACCCGCTCGGCAATGGCCATCTGGCGCGGGTTGAGGGCCAGGCCCTGTTGGAGTTCTTCCACCCATTCCAGGGTCTTGTTGATGGGCCAGCCGGTGATCTCGATGATGTTGGCGTTGTTGATGGTGACAGCCATGGCCTCTTTGCGCAGGCGTTTTCCTTCGCAGGTGGGGCAGGGCTTGTCGGTCATGTATTCGGAGATTTTGTTGCGCAGGTAATCGGAGCCGGTGTCGCGGTAGCGGCGCATGAGGTTGGTGATGATGCCCTCGAATGCGGTTTTCAAAGTGGATTCGCGCCCGCTGCGACCTTCCATGTGTACAGTGACTTCTTCCCCGTTGGTGCCGTAAAGGAGCAGGTTGAGTTTTTCGGGGGGGATTTCTCCGACCGGGGCGTTCAGGTCGATATGGAAGTGGCGCGCAACACCTTCAATCATCTGCCAGTAGTAGCCGCCCTGTTCACGCGGGCTGCTCCACTCGAGAGCCCCAATGGCGCCCTCGCTGAGGGAGCGTTCGGGGTCGGGGATGAGCAGGTCGGGGTCGATTTCGAGGCGCGAGCCCAGGCCCTGGCAATCGGGGCAGGCGCCGTGAGGCGTGTTGAAGGAGAAGGTGCGCGGCTCGATCTCGGGCAGGCTCACGCCGTGCTCGGGGCAGGCGAAATGCTCTGAAAAGAACATGTCCTGGGGTGGGTCGACCGACAGGTTTTGGATGGTCAGGTAACCTTCGCCAACCTTGAGGGCGGTTTCGACCGAATCGGTGAGGCGCGAGCGGAAAGTTTTCTGGTCCTCTTCGCTTTCGGTGGGGCGCAGCACCAGGCGGTCTACTACCGCTTCGATGGTGTGAATTTTATAACGGTCGAGGTTGATTTCTTCGTCCAGGGTGTGGACTTCGCCGTCGACGCGCACGCGGGCAAAACCGGCCTTGCGGACTTCTTCGAACACGGCCTGGTAGGTGCCCTTGCGACCGCGGATGATGGGGGCCAGAAGCAGCAGGCGGCTGTCGCCGGGCATTTTCTCAATGAGATCGACAATTTCCTGAGCCGACTGCTTGACCACCTCGCGCCCGCAAACCGGGCAGTGGGGGATGCCAATGCGAGCAAAGAGCAGGCGCATGTAGTCGTAGATTTCGGTGACCGTGCCCACCGTGGAGCGCGGGTTGTGTGAGGTGGCTTTCTGGTCGATCGAGACGGCGGGGGAGAGCCCTTCGATGGCATCTACATCGGGTTTTTCCATCTGGCCCAGGAACTGGCGAGCATAGGCCGAGAGCGACTCGACGTAGCGGCGCTGCCCTTCGGCGAAGATGGTGTCGAAAGCCAGCGAGGACTTGCCCGAACCGGATAGGCCGGTGATGACGACCAGCTTGTCGCGGGGAATTTCAACGGTAATATTTTTGAGGTTGTGTTCGCGCGCACCGACGACGCGGATTACATCTTGCGTCATGATTTTTTTGTTCCTTCCTGCGGCCCGTGCCGGGCGCAAACGCATATTATAACACCGCGGGTCAAGGTCATCCAATTCGCTGTGTAAACCACAGACTTGAGGAAAGTTCCCGAATTTGAGGGTTGTTTGGACGCGAAACCGCCACAATCACCTCCAAATCAGACCTTTTCACCTTTGGTGCGAGTTATTACACTCAAATTATAGGACTTTCGTTCTGTTTCGTCGAGGGTGATATTTTAATTTGACAAACTTCAAATCATTATTTATAATTTGATTAGATGTTGTATTTATTCAAGGAGTGTGAAACATGAATAACCCGTTTGAAACTGAACCGGAGTTGGCTGCGATTTTGGCCTCTGATGAAGCGGATATCGACAAATTGTCTAAAGTCTTCAAGATGATTGTGGAGAAGCAGGTGGATTATGCCCGTGGGGCCGTGGAGCTGGCGCGGGCTTCGGGTGACCGGGAAGCATTGGCCAAGGAGCAAATCAAGATGGGCATGCTGAAGAATGCGGTCGAGATCTTCGCCTATGCTTACCTGCGCGTGACCGGAAAGCGAGTTCGCAATGGGTGAGAGCAACATCGAGCGGCAGGCAGCGTTCTTCAAAGCGCTGAGTCATCCTGCCCGACTATTAATTGTTAACCTGGTGCGCTCCCAGCCGCGCCACGGCGAGGAGTTGGCCCTGATTCTGTCGCTCAACCCGGCCACCATCTCGCATCACCTGGCGATTTTGACGGAAGCCGGGCTGTTGACTGCGCGTAAAGATCAGTATTATCAGGTGTATTCGCCGGTAGAAGGCTTGTTGGAGCGCACTCTGGCGGAACTGATCACGATCTCGCAGGCGGAGGCGGCTAACGGCATGGAGGAGGACGCTTTCCGCAGAAAGGTGCTCCAAACCTTCTTCAAGCACGGTCGGCTGGTGAGCATCCCGGCGCAGTTGAAGAAGCGCCAGGTGATTTTGGAGAAAATTGTGGAGTCGTTTGAGCCGGAGAGAAAATACAGCGAGAAAGAGGTCAACTTCACGCTGCTGGACTTTCATGAGGACGTGGCGGCACTGCGGCGAGGGCTGGTGGAGGCGGGATTAATGGAACGAGAGGCGGGGATTTACTGGAGAGCGCTTACTACGGCAAATTCCTAAGACTCGAGTGAGCCTTAAGGCTTAATGGGGTATGCAGAATATTGGGGCTTTGAAATTGCCGGTCAATTTCCATAAGCAAATATCTGAATCTTGGGTAAAATACTATTACTTGCTCAGCAGGTGAAGAAGGGGCCTTTTTAACCTGTGGCTGAGTAGGATAAGCAATACGAAAGAAAATATATTCTGTAGGGAAGGCTTCTAAACTCTATGATCCAGAATCCTGTTTTACGCGGTTTTCATCCAGACCCGTCCATGATTTGTGTGGATGGCGTTTTTTATGTTGCTAATTCAACGTTTGAATATTTCCCCGGCGTGCGCATTAGCGCTTCCAGGGATTTGGCGAATTGGGAGTGCGTGAGCACGCCGGTTTCTGATCCCAAATGGCTGAATATGGCCGGGAATAAGACATCGGGTGGCATTTGGGCGCCTTGCCTGTCCTATTCCAATGGGACATTTTATCTGGTGTATACGGATGTGAAACAGTGGAAAGAGTATCCGTTTAAAGATGCCCATAATTTCATCATTACGGCGAAAGACATCAAGGGGCCCTGGACAGAACCTGTTTACATGAACAGTATCGGTTTTGACACCTCCCTGTTCCATGATGAGAACGGCAAGAAATATTTCTTGAACGCCGAATGGGATTACCGGAAGCCGGGCGTGGAGACCTTTACGGGGATTTTGGTGACAGAAGTGGACCCCGTTACATTCAAGTTTATTGGGCCGACCAAGAAGATCTTCACAGGAACCGACCGGGGCCTGGTGGAAGGCCCGCACATCTATCAAAAAGATGGCTGGTATTATCTGTTGACCGCCGAGGGCGGCACTTTCTACGAGCATGCCGCCACTGTAGCACGGTCTAGAGACCTTCTTGGCCCGTATGAAGTGCATCCGAAGAAGCATCTTTGTTCGGCAAAGGGATATCCCGAGCATCCTCTGCAAAAAACCGGGCACGGCAGTTGGTGCCAGGGGCCGGATGGCCGCTGGTTCTTCGCTTTCCTTTGCGCCAGGCCTGTGGATGGAACGCACTGCATTTTGGGCCGGGAAACAGGGATCAACGAAATCATTTGGAAAAATGAATGGCCGTATCTAAAGAATGAAACGCTTTTGGCGGACGAAACCTTTGAAGGGTATGGCGAGTTAAAGGAACAGAAATCCTTTGAGTATCGTATTGGTTCGCCGGATTTTTATTTGAATTTCAATACCTTGAGGACGCCCGCGAAGCATGAGATTGGGCCCGATCATACGCTCAGGTTGTACGGGGCTGAATCGCCGCTGTCCAATCAGCAGCAGAGCATGTTTGTGAGAAGGCAGACGGACTTTGACTTTGAGGCAACCACCTGCCTGACGCTGCCCTTCCACCGCTTCCAGCAATTTGCTGGTTTGATTTACCGCTACAACGAGGATAATCAGTACCTGTTGAAAATGTCGTATGACGAAACCATCCAAAAACAGGTTCTGGCGATGATGGTTTTCCGGGACGGTCAATATTCGGCTCCGCTGGAGGGGAAAGAGATCCCAATTGAAGGGGATACGGTGTGGCTGCGCGTGACCGGGCACGGCGTTGCGGCGAAATTTGCTTACTCGCGGGATGGGAAGACCTTCACCGAGATTGATTACGAGATCGATGCGACGATTTTGTCCGATGACCATGTGATTGGTTTCACCGGGGCTTATGTTGGGATGGCTGCGTATGATTTGTATGATCATAGTTCCTATGCAGATTTCAGCCATTTTAGTTACCGGAGTTTGTAATTTAGAAAACCGGGCGGGTCTGATTTGGTGATTTTAGGGATCTGCCCGCAGAGATGATTGAGAATTGCCGGCGTGAGCCAGCGTTAAAGGCCCGCCCCTACGGCACGAAGAGCTTGTAGGGGCGGGTCTTTAATGCGGGGGCGTTGGGCTGGATTAACAGGACTTTTGCGGGCTAGATACGTGGAACTATCCTCCAGACCCGCTTTAATGTGCGAAAAGGCGGGTCTCCAGAGTGGTCCACCGGGATGAGCCCGCAAGAATGGGTGAACATGACCGGCGGGAGCCAGCGTTAAAGACCCGCCTCTACAGGAGGATTTGCGAGACCCGCTTTAATGTACGAAGAGGCGGGCTTCAGCGTGGACC
>CAZMMI010000069.1:11092-16294 GCA_964567255.1 uncultured Anaerolinea sp. | reverse complement strand
CGTCAATAAAAGCTCAATGCAGCGCGAAGGCGTTGCGTTGAGCTTTTTTATTTGTAGCTGCTCAAAGGTCGATGAAAGATCCTGAATTTGAGGTGCATACGGGGTGCGAAGCACCCCCTATGCACCTCAAATTCAGGTTTCTTCTATCTCTGGCTGAGTAGTAACTTTTATTTTCTAACTGCTCGGGCAGGGGGATAGAGGGTTTGAAATTTTCACTTATTCGCTTCACATTTGATTCTATGTTATAAATAATGTGGAATGAGACAAACCACTCAGCCGGTATGGATACACTCCCGGGTTTGCGGCGTTTACAGGTGAAAGCCTGCCTGTAGACTCCCAGATTCGGGTGTTTTCCTGTCTGCTGAGAGTTACGAGCTATCTAATTTTGGGGAAAGGTATGAAACTTCACGAGTATCAATCCAAACAAATCTTCGCGAAGTACGGCGTGCCAATTCCGCGCGGGCGAGTGGTGACCACCGCCGGTGAGGTGAAACACCTGGCTGAAGAGCTGGGTAACCGGGTCGTCATTAAGGCGCAGGTGTTGGTGGGCGGGCGCGGGAAAGCCGGCGGGATTCGCCTGGCGAAGACCGCCAAAGAGGCCGAAGAACTGGCCACTCACATTTTGGGCATGGAGTTGAAAGGGCTGCCGGTGCGCAAGATTTTGGTGGATGAGGCGGTGAGCATCACCAAAGAGATCTACCTGGGGATCACCAATGACCGAACGGCGCGCAAGCCGGTGATGATGGCTTCTTCGGCGGGCGGCGTGGATATCGAGGAAGTGGCTGCGCGCACCCCGGAAAAAATTATCAAGGTTCACATCGATCCGCTGTTAGGCTTGCGCGAGTATCAGGCGCGCGATTTGGCATCGGCCATTGACCTGCCCCGCAATTTGTGGCGCTCGTTTAGCGACGTGGCGACCGGACTGTGGAATGCCTACGTGGCTTGCGACGCCACCCTGGCGGAGATCAACCCGCTGGTGATCACCAATGAACAGCGTTTGCTGGCGCTGGACGGCAAGATGGTGGTGGATGATAACGCGCTGCCCCGGCATCCCGAATTGAACGAGATGCGTGACATGGATGTGGAGGACGAAGCAGAAGTTGAGGCGCGCAAGTATGGCCTCTCTTACATCAGCCTGGATGGCGAGATTGGCTGCATGGTCAATGGGGCCGGGCTGGCCATGGCTACGATGGATATTATCAAGCTCAGTGGCGGAGAACCGGCTAACTTCCTGGATATTGGAGGCGGCGCCAGCGCAGAAAAGGTGGCTGCGGCGCTGCGCATCATCCTGGCAGACAGCAAAGTGAAGGCTGTGCTTTTTAATATCTTCGGCGGGATTACCCGCTGCGACGAGGTGGCGCGTGGAATTCTGACGGCTTTGAAAGAGGTGAACACCCAGGTGCCGATGGTCGTGCGGCTGGTGGGCACCAATGCCGAAGAAGGACGCCGCCTGCTGGCTGAAGCCAATATGGCTACTGCGGAAACACTGCTCGAGGCGGCGCAGAAAGCGGTCGCGATTGCGAAAGGGGCCTGATCATGAGCATCTTAATCAACAAAAACACGCGCCTGTTGGTGCAGGGCATTACCGGCAATGAGGGTTTGTTCCATACCACCCAAATGGCGGCTTATGGAACCAACGTGGTGGCAGGAGTGACTCCGGGAAAGGGCGGCGAGTGGGTGCTGGAAGGAAAGATTCCGGTTTTCGATACGGTGAAGACCGCGGTGGATACCACCGGAGCCAACACCAGCGTGATCTTCGTCCCGGCGCGTTTTGCCGCCGACGCCATTTTGGAGGCCGCTGACGCGGGGGTGGCGTTGATTGTTTGCATTACCGAGGGCGTGCCGGTGCAGGATATGATGCGAGTGCGCACCTATATTGATCACAAGAAGGTGCGCCTGGTTGGGCCGAACTGCCCCGGAATGCTGACTCCGGGCGAGTGTAAGGTGGGCATTATCCCTAATAACATTGCTTCGCCGGGAAACATTGGCATAGTTTCGCGTTCGGGCACGCTGACCTACGAAGTCCTGTATGCGCTGCGCGCGGCAGGAAAAGGCGCCAGCACATGTGTTGGGATTGGCGGTGACCCGGTGAATGGCACCAATTTCATCGATGTTTTGGATATGTTTGAATCAGACCCGCGCACCGAGCAGGTGGTGATGATTGGCGAGATTGGCGGGTCGGACGAGGAACGCGCGGCGGATTTCATTGCCCACGAGATGACCAAGCCGGTGGTGGGTTTCATCGCCGGGCAGTCGGCCCCTGTGGGCAAACGCATGGGGCATGCCGGAGCGATCATCGAAGGCTCGTCGGGGCAGGCGGAAGGAAAAATCCTCGCGCTGGAAGAAGCCGGTGTGCGGGTAGCGCGCCACCCAGAGGAGATCCCCACGCTGCTGCGTTGAAGTAAGTACTCAGCGATAGGCGAAAGGGACTCTTTCAGTTATCTCACAAACGAAAAACGCCGCCGCAAATAGGGCGCGCTGATAAAGCGCCTCACTTGCAGCGGCGTTTTTCGTTTAATATTGAAGGAGTTTAGCCCCTGCGCGCGTCGATGTAGCGGACGACGTCGCCAACTGTTTTGATGCCACGGGCATCTTCATCACCGATATTGGTGTTGAACTTTTCGCAGAATCCATCGATCAAAAAGAATTGGTCCATGGAGTCGGCTTTCAAATCTTCGACAAACCGGGTTTCCAAATCGATGCCCTCACCGTCGATTTTCAATACTTCGGTGATAACGGCCTTGACTTCAGTAAGCGTTTCGCTCATTCTAAACCTCCTGCAGGGTGATGCTAAATCGTTCTCTCCATCCGTGTCGGAATATTTGAACGGATGTACCTAATGAATTGTATGTAGCCTGGATTTTCTGTCAAGGCTAACCACGGGTCAATTTGGTATACTTCATACATAACTGCTCAGAGGGTGAGGAAAGTTCCTGAATTTGAGGTGTGTGGGGTGCGAAGCACCCCACACACCTCAAATTCGGGCCTCTTCCACCTCTGGCTGAGTAGTTACCTTCATACTAGCAAACCCCGCCCATTGTGAAAGGGTGCGCTGAAAAGGGAGAAAACCCGTATGCCGGAATCACACCGCCCAACTGCTTCGCGGAAGGCCGACCACATCCGCATCAACCTGGAAGAAGATGTCCGGTCCGGGTTGACGACCGGCCTGGACCGGTACCGTTTCGTTCACGAGGCGCTGCCGGAGATTGACCTGGAGGCGGTGGACCTTTCGCAGGTGTTGTTTGGGAAGAAGCTGGCCGCGCCGGTGCTGATATCGGCGATGACCGGGGGCACCAAACAGGCCGAACGCGTGAATGCTGTGCTGGCCGAGGCAGCCCAGGTCAGCGGGGTGGCGATGGGGGTGGGCTCGCAGCGCGCCGCGCTGGAGGATGAAAGCCTGGCCGAGTCGTTCCGTGTGCGGCGCTATGCCCCGGACATCCTCCTGTTTGGTAATTTGGGGGCGGTGCAGTTGAATTATGGCTACTCGATCGATCATTGCCGGCGAGCCGTGGAGATGATTGAAGCAGACGCGCTGGTGCTGCATTTTAATTCCATTCAAGAGGCCGTGCAGCCAGAGGGAAACACACGTTTTTCGGGGTTGGCCCAGAAAATTGAGGCGGTGTGCAAAGCGCTGCCCGTGCCGGTGATTGCGAAAGAGGTAGGCTGGGGCATTTCGGGCCGCACGGCGCGTTTGCTGGCAGATGCAGGCGTGGCTGCCATCGATGCTGCTGGGGCGGGGGGCACCTCCTGGTCGCAGGTGGAGCGCTACCGGATTGGCGACTCCAGCCTGGGGCGGGTGGCTGAAGCGTTCCGCGGCTGGGGCATTCCCACGGCTGAGTCCATTCAAATGATTCGCCGGGCGGCGCCGGATGTGCCTGTATTCGCTTCGGGTGGGCTGCGTGACGGGGTGGACATTGCCAAGTGCATCGCCTTGGGGGCTACGCTGGGCGGCATGGCGGGGTTGTTTTTGAAGGCTGCTATGCGTTCGATGGAAGACGTGACGGAAATGATCGAGGAGATTAGTGCGCAGATCCGCATAACGATGTTCGGCGTGGGCGCGGCGGATATCAAGGCTCTCCAGGCGGTTTGCCTGGTGAAAGATGAAGGAAAATAAACGATGACGCTCAAGCAAGCGATGGAAATAATGCTTCCGGCGATTGAAGAAGAGTTGAAGCAAGTGGTGCAGCGCACAACCTCAGATCGTTACCCCCGGCTGCGGGAAATGCTGGCTTACCACATGGGTTGGGAGGGCGAAGGAGCTGGGCCGGAGGCGCAGGGCAAGCGCATTCGCCCGCTGCTGGTGTTGCTTTGTGCCCAGGCCAGCGGAGCAGACTGGCGCACTGCGCTGCCTGCCGCCGCGGCGGTGGAACTGTTGCACAATTTTTCACTGATCCACGATGATATTCAAGATCAGAGTCCGCTGCGCCGCAACCGGCAGACCGTGTGGGTCAAGTGGGGCGTGGCGCAGGCCATCAACGCAGGGGATGTGATGTTTACGCAGGCATTCGCGTCCATGCAAGGCTTGCAGCGGGCGGGCATCCCGGTAGAAACCGTTCTGGAAGCAGAGCGAGCACTGCAACTGACCTGTTTGCGCCTGACAGAGGGACAGTTTTTGGATTTGAGTTATGAAACGCGGGAAGATTTGAGCCTGGAGGATTACTGGCCGATGATCGGCGGGAAGACCTCGGCGCTGCTGGCTTGCTGCGCTGAGTTGGGTGCGCTGGCCGGTGGAGCGCCTGCGCAGCGCAGGGAGCATTTCCGCGCCTTTGGGTACGCGCTGGGGTTGGCTTTTCAGGTGCTGGACGATTGGCTGGGGATTTGGGGCGACGCGGCTCTGACGGGAAAATCCACCGATAGCGATTTGGTCTCGGGGAAGAAGTCGTTGCCGGTGCTATATGCGTTGGGGCAAGGGGGGGCTTTCGCCAAACGCTGGGCGGCCGGGCCGGTAAGCGCGGCGGAGGTGGGTGAGGTGGTGGCACTGTTGAATGCCTCGGGCGCTCAAGCGTTTACCCTGGCCGAAGCGGAGCGGATCACTGCTCAGGCGCTGGATTCATTGGCACTGGCTGTGCCGGATGAATCCGCTCGCGCACCGCTGGAAGAGTTGACGGGGATGCTGTTGAAGAGAAAGAATTAATCACCCTGGATAAACGGCGAGGCGTGGGGCAGGTCTTCGGGGGGAATGGGTTTGGGCTTGGGTGGCGG
>CAZMMI010000069.1:9087-10992 GCA_964567255.1 uncultured Anaerolinea sp. | reverse complement strand
TCAGTCCTCCTGGCCCAGCATTTCTTCTACCTGGCTGCGCAGCAGGGGTTCGCTCACCGCACCAATAACGACTTTTCGGATGACGCCTTGCGAGTCAACAAAGAAGGTAGTGGGAAGAGCAGTGACCTGATAGATTGAAAAAACTTCGCGACGGTCGTCGAGCAAGATAGGGAAGGTGAGGGTGTTGTTGTCGACGAACAGGCGCACATCCTCCAGGTTGTCCTCCTGAATGCCATTCACTGCCAGGATCACCAGTCCGCGGGGTTCGTATTCCTGGTATACGCGCTGGAAGGCGGGCATTTCGCGCTTGCAGGGCGGGCACCAACTGGTCCACATGTTAACGATAATTGGCTGCCCACGCAAGTCGGACAGGCGCATGGTAGAACCGTCGAGGGTTTGCAATTCGAAATCGGGGGCCAGCAGGCCGGCTCGCGGAGCAGACACGCCCCCCGCAGCGAGCGCGCCAGGGGGCAGGGCGCTGGCGGCAATCCAAGCGCCGCCCAGCAGCAGGAGGATGAGGCTGGCCCAGGTGAAGGCACGGCGGGTAAGCATAACTCAATCCTAACGGGGCGCGGGTGACCTGTCAAGCGAAATCAACATGCTATAATAACAGTAGAGGCAGATGATGAGAAAACGGAAAGTGCAAGCTGTCGTTATCAAAAAAGGACTCACAGAGCCAAATCAGGATGTTCTTTACTGGCAAGAACAGCCCTATACGGCTCGGCTGGCTGCACTGGAAGAAATTCGGCAAGAATACCACCGGTGGAAGAACGATGTTCAACCAGGACTTCAAAGAGTTTGTCGCATCACTAAACGCCCGACAGGTTAAATATCTGATTGTGGGCGGATATGCGGTCGCATTGCACGGGTACCCTCGTTATACAAAGGACCTAGATGTTTGGATTGAAGCGGGCGCTGAAAATGCCGCCCGATTGATCTTAGCTTTGAATGATTTCGGATTCGGGTCATTGGGCCTTGAGAATAAAGATTTTGCAGAAGAGGATCAGGTAGTTCAATTAGGGTATCCGCCAAATAGAATAGATTTGATCACCTCTGCTTCGGGTGTTCGCTTTGAAGAATGTTATGAGAAACGAGTTACTGTCTTGATTGAGGGCGTTGAGGTTGAATTCTTGGATGTCGAGAACTTGAAGAAGAATAAACGCGCATCCGGGCGTCTGCAGGATTTAGCCGATGTTGAAAAGCTTGAAGGGGGCGAGCCAAAAGGAATAGAGCGTTCATGAAATTGGTGACGGTCGCTGAGATGCGGCGAATTGAAGCCGAAGCAGATGCGCGCGGCTGGACGTATGCGCAGATGATGGAACGGGCCGGGCTGGAGCTGGCCAAGGCGGTGCACAGCTATCATCGTTGGCCGGAGTGCCCCGCGATCACCGGCCTGGTGGGAACGGGCAACAACGGCGGGGATACATTGGTGGCATTGGCAGCGCTGGCGGGTTGGGACTGGAAAGCGAATGCTTACCTGGTTCAACCCAGAAAGGACGATGACCCGCTGGTGCAGCGCTTGCTGGCAGCGGGCGGACAGGTGATCGAGGCGAATCGGGACGCGGATTTTGCCCTGCTGGATCATTATCTGGATACGGCAGATATTGTATTAGATGGAGTGCTGGGTACCGGCTGCAAGCTGCCCCTGCGCCTCGAGGCTGCACGCGTGCTTGGGCGAGCCAGGCAGGCGCCTGGGCTGCGCGTGGTGGCCGTGGACTGCCCCTCGGGAGTGGATTGCGACAGTGGAGAAGCGGCAGAGGAATGCTTGCCTGCCGAACTGACGGTGTGTATGGCGGCGGCGAAGGTGGGACTGGTCAAGCTGCCTGCTTTTTCGCTCACCGGGCAGATCCGGACGGTTGAGATTGGGCTGCCGGAGGGCCTGGAAGCCTGGGAAGGCGTGCGGCG